>JAABTG010000152.1 GCA_011389995.1 Thiotrichales bacterium | reverse complement strand
CCTCAGCCGGGGGTCAGGGGTTGCGGGCTCCCCAGCAGGTAGCCCTGGGCCCAGTCGAAGTCCAGCTCGCGGGTGATGCCGAGGAGTTCGGCGTTCTCCACGTGGGTGGCCACGGTGGTGGCGCCCACCAGCCGCGCCAGTTCCAGGCGTTGTTCCGCCAGGCGGCGCCGGAAGGGGCCGTGGCCGGCCGCCAGGTGTCGCACGTCCATGGTCAGGAAGCCGGGGCGCAGGGTCTCCAGCAGGCCGATGGCGCTCGGCCCTTCCCAGCGCAGGGCCAGGGCGAGGTCCCAGCCACGGTGGCGCACCGCGTCGCAGAAGGGGCCGATGGCACGCCCCGCCTCCAGCAGGGCGGTTTCCGTGATGTCGAAACAGATGGCGGCGTTGCCACCCACCGCGGCCAGCATGTCCTCGACGAAGGCCGGGTCCTGGATGCTGGCGGCGCTCACGTTGACGAACAGCGGCTGGTGGCCGGCGGTGACGGGGCCGCTGGTCAGTCGTTCGAGCACCCAGCGGTCCATCTCCACGTTGAGGCGGTGGCGGGTGGCGGGCACGAACTCATGGGGTGAGGCGATGCCGCCGCCCGCGGGCAGGCGCAGCAGCACCTCCCGGGCGTGGCAGACGGTGCCGTCGCCGTCGGCGTCCACCAGGGGCTGATAGTGGAGCAACAGGGTCCCTTCCGCCAGGGCTCGGCGCAGGGTTTCCACCATGCGGGGGCCACCCTGGTCGTCCTCGCTCTCCAGCACGCACACCCGGTTGCGGCCGCCGTGCTTGGCCTGGTAGCAGGCGGCATCCGCCATCGCCACGACCCGCCCGGCCTCCCGTTGACACCCGGTGATGGGCACCAGGCCGATGCTGGCGCCCACGCCGAAGCGCTGGCCCTCCCACTCGAAGACGAAGGCGGCCACGGTCTGGCGCAGCTTCTCCGCCACCTCCCGGGCCTCCTCCAGGGGGCAGTGCTCCAGCAGGATGGCGAACTCGTCGCCGCCGATGCGCGCCAGGGTGTCCCGGCCACGCACGCGGTTGAGGAGGGCCGTGGTGATCTGACGCAACAGCTCGTCTCCCGCGGCATGCCCGGCGCTGTCGTTCACCGCCTTGAACTGGTCCAGATCCATGAAGCACAGGGAGTGGGTCCACGACTCGGGCGCGCTGCGTTCCAGCAGCCGTTCCAGGCGGCTGGTGAACTCCTCGCGGTTGATGAGGCCCGTCAGGGGATCGTGACGGGCCTGGATGGAGAGCTGGCTGTGGCGCCGCTGCAGGTCGCTCAGGTCCTCGATGACCACCAGGGCCCCACCCGCGGTATCCCCCGGCAGGGAAGAGGCGGTGATCCTGACCGGCACCTCGGCGCCGTCGCGACGCACCAGGGCGGCCTCCATGCGGGCGCTGTGGTGGTCGTCGTGGCCCATGACGCCGGCCACCAGCTTGGCGAGGCCGGGGTGGCCGCCGCCGGGGGCTGGGACGTTGAGGACGGCCGTCAGGGGCGCCCCGGCCGCATCCTCCCGGGCGCCGTTGAGGTAGGGGGCGGCGGCGGCGTTGCAGGCCTTCATGCGCAGGTCCCCATCCACCGTCATCACCGGATGGACGAAGGCCTCCAGGATCCGACCGGCGGCGGAGATGATGGCCTGGTGGTCGCCGTGGGCGCGCACCGCGCCGGTCACGTCGAAGCCGCAGAACAACAGGGCATCGCCATCGTCCCACGGGATGGGGGCGGCCGTGAGGAGGGCGCGGGCGCCGCGGGAGTTGCTGATGAGGGTTTGGGCGGGTTGTCCGCTGGCGGCCTGGCGGACCAGATCCGTCAGCCCGGACAGGCCGCCGGGGCCGGGAGGCGGGACCTCGGCCGCGGTGCCGAACCAGCCTTGCAGGGCCTCGTTGAAGAAGTGCCAGCGTCCGTCGGCGTCCTGAATACCACACAGGAAGGGGGATGCCGCGAGGATTCTTTCCATCACCTGGTCCTCTCCGATCCTTCAGATGAGCCGGCGTCTGTTTTGCACCCGCGGGCGGGCCCGGGGCCGGGCCGTCGCGGAAAAAGGTACCGTATGGGGATGAAAAGCCTTCATCATTAATGTCTTAAAAGCACAATTTGGCTAGAATCATCAACATTGTGGCGCAGCCCTGGATACCCCTTTAACGGCCGTGAGCCTTTATTCCGTAGACAAACTCATCGCCGAGACCCGCCGTCTCGCGGCCGAGTATCGCCGCAGCACCGGCGCCGCGCTGCCGGTGACCGCGGAGATCGCCCGCCACGACGCGGCCCGGCTGCTGGGTCTCGAACTGGTGCCTCTCACCGCAGAGGGCGGCTACGATGCCGTGGGCACGGGGCGCTGGGACGGCCGGCGCATACAGATCAAGGGGCGGGCCCTGTTCGACGAGGCCAAGGCGAGCCCCCGCATCGGCCAGTTCAAGACCCACCAGGAGTGGGACCTGGTCATGCTGCTGCTGCTGGACGAGGACTACGAGCCCACGGAGATCTACGCCCTGGAGCGGGCCGATGTCCTGGCCGAGACCGCAGGCAAGGGTGGCAGCCGCTCCAAGCGCGGGGCCATCTCCGTGGCCAAGTTCAAGATCATCGGCGAGCGGGTATGGAGCCGTGAGTACGGGATGGAGGACGACGGCTACTGGGACAACAGCCTGCCCTCGTGACGGTGATGCCCCCGATGGACCACCCCCGGCGTCCCGCCGGCCTCGACGGAGAGGCGTCGTGACGGTTGAGATGACGGCGGCCGACCTGCTGGGTCCCGAGGGCCCCTTCGCCACCCTGCACCCCGGTTTCGCCCTGCGGGTGCAGCAGCAGGAGATGGCGAGGGCCGTGGAGCGGGCCCTGGAAGCCCGGGAGGTGCTGGTGTGCGAGGCCGGCACCGGCACCGGCAAGACCTTCGCCTACCTGGTGCCGGCGGTGGCCTCGGGCATCAAGGTGATCGTCTCCACGGGGACCCGCAGCCTCCAGGACCAGCTCTACTTTCGCGACCTGCCCCGGGTCAGGGAGGCCCTCGGGTCCGCCATCTCCACCGCCATGCTCAAGGGCCGCAGCAACTACCTGTGCCACCAGCGCCTCGGCCTCTATCACGCCGAATTTCAACACCTCGGCGGCGAGCTGGCCCAGCACCTCGCGCGCCTGACGGAATGGAGCGGGCACACCCGTACCGGGGACATCGCCGAGATGGCGGACGTCCCCGAGAGCGCCGAGGCCTGGCGCTATGCCACCTCCACGGTGGACAACTGCCTGGGCCAGGAATGCCCGCGGCTGGAGGACTGCTTCGTGGCGAAGGCCCGGCGGGCGGCCATGGATGCCGATCTGGTGGTCATCAACCACCACCTGTTTTTCGCCGACCTGGCCCTCAAGGAGGACGGCTTCGGCGAGCTCCTGCCCACCGCCGGCGCCTTCATCATGGACGAGGCCCACCAGATCCCGGCGGTGGCCTCACGCTTCTTCAGCACCACGGTATCCAGCCGCCAGCTCGCCGAGCTGGCGCGGGACAGCGCCGCCGCCTATCACCAGGAGGCCGGAGACATGCCCGATTTCCCCCACGCTCTGGGGGACCTGGAGAGCGCCCTGCGGGGGCTGCGCCAGGTGCTGGGCCAGGGGGCGGGGCGCAGCGGCTGGGACGAGACCATGGCCGCCCCCGGGGCGGCGGACGCCTTCGAGCGCTGCCGTGCCCGCCTCGCCCAGGCGGTGGAACAACTCGAGGTGCTGGCGCCCCGGGGCAAGGACCTGGCCGCGTGTCACGGCCGCGGCCTGGATCTGACGCGGCGCATCGAGCGTATCACGGGGCCCCGGAGCGAGGGGGAGGTGGCATGGCTGGAGGCCGGCGAGCGGGGCTTCGCCCTCAATCTGACCCCCATCACCGTGGCGGAGAACTTCGGCCGTTACGTGAGGGAGGGGGACGCCGCCTGGGTGTTCACCTCCGCCACCCTGGCGGTGGATGGCCGCTTCGACCACTTCGACGACCGCCTCGGCCTTGCTGCGGACCAGCAGCGGCGTTGGGACAGCCCCTTCGCCTTCCATCGCCAGGCCCTGTGCTACATCCCCGAGGGTCTGCCGGACCCGTCCTCGCCGGCCTATGTGGAGGCGGTGGTGGAGGCCGCGGTGCCGGTGCTGGAGGCCAGCCGGGGCCGCGCCTTCGTCCTGTTCACCAGCCACCGCGCCCTGCAGCGGGCGGCGCCCCTGCTCGCCGAGCGGCTGCGGTTTCCCTTGATGGTCCAGGGCGAGCGGCCCCGCACCGCCCTGCTGGAGCGCTTCCGCACCACGCCCAACGGTGTGCTGCTGGGCACCGGCAGCTTCTGGGAGGGGGTGGACGTGCGCGGCGACACCCTGTCCTGTGTCATCATCGACAAGCTGCCCTTCGCGCCGCCGGACGATCCCCTGCTCCAGGCCCGTCTCGCCGCGGTGCGGGACCAGGGCGGCAGTCCCTTCGCCGACTACCAGGTGCCGGAGGCGGTGATTACCCTCAAACAGGGCGTGGGGCGGCTCATCCGCGACGTCCATGACCGTGGAGTACTCATGATCTGTGACCCCAGGATGCTGTCCCGCAACTACGGGCGGGTGTTCCTGCGCAGCCTGCCGGTGATGCCCCTGAGCCAGCGTCTGCAGGACGTACAGGACTTCTTCGCCCCCGCCGCCGCCGACGAGGGGGTGACGGGCCCATGAGGATCCTGGCCCTGGAGACCGCCAGCGAGGCCTGCTCCGCGGCCCTGTGGCATGATGGCGCGGTTTATCAACGTCTGGAGGTGGCGCCGCGGCGTCACGGGGAGCTCATTCTGGTGATGGCGGAGGCGGTCATGGCGGAGGCGGGTTGCCGTCGCAGCGACCTGGACCTGGTGGCCTTCGGCCGCGGTCCGGGGGCCTTCACGGGGCTGCGCATCGCCGCCGGCGTGGCCCAGGGCATCGCCTTTGCCCGGGACCTGCCGGTGGCACCGGTGTCGTCCCTGCAGGCCCTCGCCCAGGGGGCCCTGCGGGAGCGGGGCTGGCGGCGCGTGCTGGCGGCCTTCGATGCCCGCATGGGTGAGGTCTACTGGGGGGCCTTCGATGCCGGCGCCGGCGACGCCATGGCGCTGGTGGGCGAAGAGCGGGTGTGTGGTCCGGCAGCGGTGCCGGTGCCGGACGAGGGGCGCTGGTACGGGGCCGGCAGCGGCTGGGATGCCTACGGCGGCGAGCTGGCGGGGGCCCTCGGCCCGCGGCTGGCGGAGGCCGAAGGGGGACGTCATCCCGAGGCCCGGGACGTGGCGCAACTGGCGGTGGCCATCGCCGCCGCGGGTGCCACGGTAGCCGCCGAGGCCGCCCTGCCGGTGTACCTCCGGAACCAGGTGGCCACACCCCGCTCCTGAGGGTATCCGCCATGGTCTTTCGTCCCCTCGAGCTCTACATCGGCTTGCGCTACACGCGGGCCAAACGCCGCAACCATTTCATCTCCTTCATCACCCTCACCTCGGTCCTCGGCATCGCCCTGGGGGTCACGGCCCTCATTACCGTGCTGTCGGTGATGAACGGCTTCGAGAAGGAGCTGCGGGAGCGCATCCTCGGCATGGCCGCCCACGCCACCATCCAGAGCCACGGCGGGGCCATGGCGGACTGGGCCGTGGTCACCGAGATGGCCCGCCGCCACCCCCGGGTCACCGGCGCCGCCCCCTACGTGCGGGCCGAGGCCATGCTGACCCGGGGCCAGGAGGTGCGGGGCGCGGTGGTGCGGGGGATATCGCCGCAGCTCGAGCCCGAGGTGTCCCGGGTGGTGTCCAAGCTCACCGTCGGCACCCTGGATGACCTGCGGGCCGGGGCGTGGCACATCATCCTCGGGGTGGAACTGGCCCGCGCCCTGGGGGTGGTGCCGGGGGACAAGGTGACCCTGGTGGCGCCCCAGGCCCAGGTCACGCCGGCGGGGATCCTGCCGCGCCTGCGGCGTTTCGAGGTCACCGGCATCTTCGAGGTGGGCATGTACGAGTACGATGCCGCCCTGGCCATCATCCACATGGACGATGCGGCGCGGCTGTTTCGCCTGGAGGAGGGGGTGAGCGGCGTGCGCCTGCGCATCGACGACATGTTCGCCGCGCCCCGGGTGAGCCGGGGGCTGGCCGCGGACCTGCCCGGGCGCTACTGGGTCAGCGACTGGACCCAGCAGCACGTGAACTTCTTCCGCGCCATCAAGACCGAAAAGACGGTGATGTTCGTCATCCTCACCCTCATCGTGGCGGTGGCCGCCTTCAACATCGTCTCCACCCTGGTGATGGTGGTGACCGACAAGGAGGCGGACATCGCCATCCTGCGCACCCTGGGGGTCTCGCCCCTGTCCATCATGGGGATCTTCATGGTCCAGGGGGCCGTGATCGGCGTCATGGGTACCCTCCTGGGGGCGGCGGGGGGCATCGCCCTGGCGCTGAACGTGGAGACCCTGGTGCCCGCCATCGAGTCCATGCTGGGCACCGAGTTCCTGCCCGCGGACGTCTATTACATCAGCGACCTGCCCTCGGAGATGCACCTGCCGGACGTGTTCCGCATCACCGGCCTGGCCCTGTTCCTCAGCCTGCTGGCCACCCTCTATCCGGCATGGCGGGCCTCCCGTACCCAGCCCGCCGAGGCCCTGCGTTATGAGTGAGGGGGCGGTGGTGAAGGCCGCGGGGCTCTGCAAGTCCTTTACCGAGGGCGGCCTCGACGTGACGGTGCTGGCGGGCATCGACCTGCGGGTGATGGGGGGCGAGGCGGTGGCGGTGGTGGGGGCCTCGGGTTCCGGCAAGAGCACCCTGCTCCACCTCCTCGGGGGCCTGGAACGACCCACCGCCGGCGAGGTGTGGCTGGGGGACCAGCGTCTCAACGACATGAAAGAGGCCGCCAAGGGCCGGGCCCGCAACCGTGGCCTCGGCTTCGTCTATCAGTTCCACCACCTGCTGCCCGAGTTCACCGCCCTGGAGAACGTGGCCCTGCCCCTGCTGGTGCGCGGCGGTGCGCCGGCCGCGGCCCTGGACGCCGCCGGCGAACTGCTGGAGCGGGTGGGGTTGGGGGCACGGCTGCGCCACAAGCCGGGGGAGTTGTCGGGAGGGGAGCGCCAGCGGGCCGCCATCGCCCGCGCCCTGGTGACCCGCCCCGCCTGCATCCTCGCCGACGAGCCCACGGGCAACCTGGATCAGCGCACGGCGGCGCGGGTCTACGAGCTCATGCTGGACCTCAACCGGGAGCGTGCCGCGGCCCTGGTGGTGGCGACCCACGACCTCGCCCTGGCGCGGCGCATGGACCGTATCCTGGTGCTGGAGGACGGGGTGCTGGTCAGTTCCGGAACGGCGGCCGGACCGGCGGATTGAGGCGGCGACGGCGGCGTTCCTGCCAGTGGCGCAGCACATGGAGGCGCCACACCAGACGCACCAGCAGATTGCCCCCCACGGCGGCCGTCAGGCCGATGACGAAGCAGCCCAGCAGCAGGGGTTCCCAGAAGGTGTCCGTCTGCTCCGTGAGCCAGCTCCAGGAGAAGCGAAACTCCCCTATGGTGAGTTCGCGGCCCAGGATCCACGCCCCCAGGTTGGCGGCGAACAGGAACATGGGGGCCACGGTGATGGGATTGGTCATCCACACCCCCATCACCGCGATGGGCAGGTTGACCCGTATGAGCACGGCCACCAGGGCCGCGATCCACATCTGGATGGGGATGGGTACCCAGGCCAGGAAGAAGCCCACGGATACCGCGCCCGCCACCGAGCGGCGGTTCAGGTGCCACAGGTTCGGATCATGGAGCAGCCGGCCCATCCAGCGCAGGTGCTTGTGCTCCCGCATGGTCTCGTCGGTGGGCAGCCAGCGCCGGAGAAACTTACGGGGCATGGGGTGTGGGCCTGGTCCTGTGGTGAGTCCGCGTAGGCATGGTCGTGAGTGGTCTGCCGGGCGCCCCTTTTTGCCGGAGGCCTTTTTGATTATATAGAAAGGTGCGGGTGCGGGTGCAGGGGCACTCACCCCGACAAGGGGCTATTCTGCCCATCATGGATGACAGGGACGTTGTGGGTGTCGATGGCGACAACCCGGGGAGATAAGGGATGATCTCAAGTGCCATAGCCTTCGTTGCGGGGACCCTCGCCTGCCTGTACGCCGTGCCGGCGGCGGCCCCCTGGCCGCCCGTGGTGGCCGTCATCGTCCTGCTCTCTTCCCTTGCCCTGTCGCGGACCCGCCGCTGGCCGCTCCTGATGTTCGTGGCCGGCCTGCTGTGGTGCTGGCTGCGTCTGGACAGCCACCTCGGCAATGGGCTGCCCGCGGCCCTGGATGGCCGGGACGTGCCGGCGCGGGTGACGGTGACGGGGCTGCCGGAGGAGAAGGGAGCGATGGTGCGGTTCGTGGCCACGGTGGTATCCGAGGATCCCCGCCGTCCGTGGCGTGGCCGCGTGCGCCTGTCCTGGTATGCCGGCGACGTGGTGGTGAAGACCGGCGACCGCTGGCGCATGGTGGTGCGCCTCAAGCGGCCGCGGGGCTTCGCCAACCCCGGCATCTTCGACTATGAGCGCTGGCTGTTCTCCCGCGGCATCCTGGCCACCGGCTATCCGCGCCCCCGGGAGGGGCCGCTGCAACTTCTGGAGCGCGGTGGCGGCGGTCTGCACAATCTGCGCGCCGCTCTCGGGGCACACATGGAGAACGTGCTGGCGGACGGCCCCCGCGGCGGCATGGTAGTGGCCCTCGGGGTGGGCCTGAAGGAGGGCATCGATGGTGACGAGTGGGCGGTGCTGCGGCGCAGCGGCACGGCCCATCTGATGGCCATCTCGGGGCTCCACGTGGGGCTGGTGGCGGTGCTGGCCTACGGCCTGGGCGGCTTCCTGTGGCGGCGCTCGGCCCGGCTGTGCCGGCGCCTGCCCGCCCCGCGGGCGGCGGCCCTGGCGGCGGTGAGCGGGGCCTTCGGCTATGCGATGCTGGCGGGTTTCGCCCTGCCCACCCAGCGCGCCTTTATCATGGTATTCGCCCTCGCCGGGGGTGCCCTGGTGGGCCGGCGCTGGCCGGTATCCTCGCGGCTGGCGATGGCGGCCCTGGTGGTGCTGTTGCTGGACCCCTTCGCCGTACTGGGGCCGGGCTTCTGGCTGTCCTTCGGCGCCGTGACCCTGATCCTGCTGGGTATGGGCGCCCGGGTGGGCGTCGGCCGCCGGCCATGGTGGCGGTGGGGCCGGGTCCACCTGCTGGTGGGCCTCGGCCTCGCCCCCATAACCGCCGGGGCCTTTGGTCTGGCGCCCCTGGTGACGCCCCTGGCCAACCTGGTGGCGGTGCCCTGGGTCAGTGTGGTGGTGGTTCCCCTGACCCTGCTGGGGGTGGCATGCCTGGGGGTGTGGCCGGCCCTCGGTGCGCTGTTGCTGGAGGGCGCGCGCCTCATGCTGGTCGTGCTGTGGCCGCTGCTGGAGGGCCTCGCCGGCCTGGGATGGGAGCTGCCGGGGACCCTGCCGTTGCCCGCCATCGCCGCGGCGATGGCCGGCGTGGTGCTGTTGTTCGCTCCCGCCGGCCTCGCCGGGCGCTGGCTCGGCCTGATATGGCTGCTGCCCCTGGTGTTGGCACCGCGCTCCGAACCCCGGGAGGGCGAGGCCCTGGTGACCCTGCTGGACGTGGGTCAGGGGCTGGCGGCGGTGGTGCGTACGGCCTCCCATGTGCTGGTCTACGATACCGGTCCGCGGTTTCGCTCCGGCAGCGACACCGGTGACATGGTGGTGGCCCCCTATCTGCAATCCCGGGGGCTGGGCCGCCTCGACCTGCTGATGGTGAGTCACGGCGACAGCGACCATGCCGGGGGCGTCGCTTCGGTGCGCCGTGCCCTCACCGTGGAGCGGGTGATGTATGGCGGCGGCCGGGCGGCGGTGGATGGGGAGGCCTGTGAGGCGGGACAGGAGTGGCGCTGGGACGGCGTGGACTTCGCCGTGCTCCACCCGCCGCCGGGAAATGGATTCACGGGCAACGATGGCTCCTGCGTGCTGGCGGTGGGCAACGGAGCCGGCCGTCTGCTGCTGACGGGGGACCTGGAGCGCGGCGGCGAGGCCGCCCTGGTGGCGGAAGGGGCCGATCTGAGCGCCGCCGTGCTCCAGGTCCCCCATCACGGCAGCCGCACCTCCACCACCGCCCCCTTTCTGAGGGCCGTGTCCCCCCGCCTGGGCCTCATACCGGTGGGCTTCGGCAACCGCTTCGGTCTGCCCCACCGGGAGGTGCTGGCCCGCCTCGAGGCGGCGGGGGTACGCCTTCTGGATACCGCCGGCTGCGGTGCCATCACCCTGACCCTGGCGCCCCAGGGGCCGGGGGAGCCGGAGTGCTACCGCCGCGCCCATCCCCGGCCCTGGCGGGCGGAGGGAAGGTGATGAGTGGAGTGTGAAGGCTGAAGAGTTGAGGGAATAGGGAATAGGGAATGGCAAGAGCAAAAGAAATAAACGGGAGTCTCCGCCGCATTTGTGCATCGATGGGCGGTAGACGGAGCCCGGTCGGCTTCCTTCCTCGCCATCCCTGGCCACGCCGGCTGCGAGCGCGTGGCACGTTGAACGCCTGCCGGGGCGGCCGGCAGGGCGAGCGCAGAGGGCATCGGGGATGGTACGGCGTCGCCGAACAAGCGGGACCATGCCCGGTGCCACCTTCCCCTGGATACCGGATCAAGCCGGGCATTACGTTTAGAGAGGTGGATGCCGGGTCAAGCCCGCCCCTACATACCCACCAGCCGAGCTACACTCCCGCTATTCCCTATTCCCTATTCCCTATTCCCTATTCCCTATTCCCTATTCCCTATTCCCTATTCCCTATTCCCTGCTTCTCTACTTCCTAACCCGTTCCCCCCAGCA
>JAABTG010000151.1 GCA_011389995.1 Thiotrichales bacterium | reverse complement strand
TGGAGGGGGACGCCGCCCTGGTGGGCCAGGCGCGCCACAATGCGGCCCGCAACGGCATCGGGAATGCCGAATTTGCGGTGGCGGACCTCACGGATCTGGAGCGGCCCCCGCCATGGTATGACAGTGGATTCGATGGCCTGCTGCTGGACCCGCCCCGCAGCGGTGCCCTGGCGGTGGTGAGCCGCCTGCCGCGGCCGGCGCCACCCCGCATCGTCTACGTGTCCTGCAATCCCGCGACCCTGGCCCGGGACGCCGGCGTGCTGGTGAAGGAGCAGGGTTACCGCCTGGCGGCCGCGGGCGTGATGGACATGTTCCCCCACACCAGCCATGTGGAGTCCATGGCGGTGTTCGAAAGGTAAGGGGTTATTTTATTTCCAGGGCGAAGATATCCCCCAGGGCCTGTCGTATCTGGGCCACCGTCAGATGGTGGCGCTCGGTCTCCGGGCCCGAGGCGTCCAGCCGGTCCGCCAGGCAGGTGAGGCGGTAGACGTCCACCGACGGGTCGGCGGGACGCAGGCTCATGCGGGTGACGTAGAACCATTGGGAGAGGCCGCCGCTGCCGCCACCGCCGTCGGCGGCGGTTGGCATGACGGTGCCGGGCCCGCCGGGGGCCAGCCAGGTGTAATGGAAGCTGCGCTCCACCCCGATGATGGTGAAGGTGGTGGGTTCCACCCGCAGGGGGCCTTCCGGGCGCTGCCGGGTCTCGACGTAGCAGTGGGGATAGACCTCCTGGACCCCGCGCAAATCGGTGGTGCGGCCATCCTGGAGATAGAGGAGGTCCCCGCGCCCGGGCAGCAGGAGGGGTTCCTGGAGCACCAGGGTGGAACCCGTGGGGATGGCGTAGCGGGGGTCTTCCGCGAGGCGGTCCGGGGCCACGGCGGCGCAACCGGCCAGCAAAAGGGTGACGGCGGCGAGGAGGCCGGCCAGGGCGCGGACGTTCGGGGGCTCACGGGTCATGGCGACGGGTCCGGTTGAAGACGAGTAATGGATTAGAGTAGATGTTCCCATGCAATGTTCCTCTTCCGAGGGTGGCCGGCGGCGGCGATTCTTTCGCCCCAAGGCACCCCGTGGTGTTGTCCGCCCGCCGGGCGCCGGGGGCCTGGGGCTGGCTGCGCCGCCGGCCTGCCACGTACCAGCCCGATGAGCGCTGATCCCCTTCACCGCATTCGGCCCCTGCCGCCGGTGCTGGCCAGCCAGATCGCCGCCGGCGAGGTGGTGGAGCGCCCGGCCTCCGTGGTCAAGGAACTGGTGGAAAACGCCATCGACGCCCAAGCCGCCACCATCGAGCTGACCTTCGAGCAGGGCGGCCTGGCCCTCATCCGGGTGGAGGACGACGGCGGCGGCATCCATCCCGATGACCTGGCCCTGGCCCTCACGGGGCAGGCCACCAGCAAGATCCGCGATGCGGCCGATCTGGAGGGCATTCGCAGCCTCGGCTTCCGGGGGGAGGCCCTGGCCAGCATCGGGTCGGTGTCACGCCTCACCCTGGAGTCCCGCCAGCGGGGCGCCGACGCCGGCTGGGGCATGCGCATGGAGGGGGGCGTCCCGGAGGGGCCGGTGCCCGCCGCCCTGCGCCCCGGCACCCGCGTGGAGGTGCGTGAACTCTTCTACAACATCCCGGCGCGACGCAAGTTCATGCGTTCGGAGCGTACCGAGCAGGCCCATCTCATGGCCATGGCCAGGCGCCTGGTGTTGTCCCGCTGGGACTGTGGCTTCCGGGTGGTGGCCGGCCAGCGCGAAATGCTCAAGGTGCCTCCCGCGCGTGATGATGGTGCCCGGGAGGCCCGGGTGGCGCGGGTCCTCGGCCGGTCCTTCATGGAACAGGCGTACCCGGTGATGGTCGACCATGGGGATGTGCGCTGCTGGGGCTGGCTGGGGGCGCCGGACGTCAGCCGCAGCCACACCGACGGTCAGTATCTCTACCTCAACGGCCGCATGGTGCGTGACCGCCTGCTGGTCCATGGCATCCGCCAGGCCTTCGGCGAGGCCATCCCCGCCGGTCGGCAGCCCGCCTTCGTTCTGTTCATCGAACTGGACCCCACCCGGGTGGACGTCAATGTCCACCCCACCAAGCACGAGGTGCGTTTCCGCGACGCCCGCCTGGTCCATGACGTGGTGGCGGGCGGCCTGGTGCGTTCCGTGGAGGGCAAAGCCCCCGGCGCCGGGCCTGGCAGGCCCTTGGTCCCCGGGCCCGGTCGTACCGCCGCTCATGGACCCGGCCCGCTTCCCGCCCGTCCCCGCGCCGCTGCCATGGCCGCCCGGCCCACATCCGCGTCGCGGCCGCTGGAGCGTCACAGCGTAGCCGAGACCGCCGCTGCCTATGGGCGGCTGGCCGAGGGCGCCGGGGGGAAGGTGCCGGCCCATGGGGTCATCGGGCTGATGGCCGGACGTTACCTCCTGCGGCTCGACGGCGACCGCCTGATGGTGGTGGACGGCGTTCGCCTCGCGGTGCATCGCCTGGGCCAGTTCCTGGCCCGCCCCGCGGTTGGAAGGGAAGCCATGAGGCCCCTGCCCATACCCCGGGTGGTGAGGGTGGCCGGGCCCACGGTCCGCTGGCTGGAGGGGGCCAGGGGATTGCTGGAGGCCCTGGGTATGGATGCGGTGGCCGCCGGGCCCCGCCGCGCGACGGTGCGCCACCTCGCCCCCGGCCTCGAGGTACTGGACCTCGGCCCGGTGCTGGACGCCCTGGCGGGGGCCGGCGACCTGGAAACGGCACGCTCCCGGCTGCAGGCCTTCGTGCCGGACGGGGTGACGGATGCCGAGGCCGCCGTACGACTGCTGGCAGGGGCAGAGGAGGACCTGCCCGCGGATTGTGTCACCACCGTCACGGCGTCGGAGCTGGCCCGGCGTTTCGGGGACTGATGCGGGTCGAAGTCGCCATGCCCGCCGCCCCCGTCATCTTCCTCATGGGCCCCACGGCCACCGGCAAGACCGAACTGGCGGCGGGCCTGGTGGCGCGTTTTCCTCTGGATATCATCAGCGTGGATTCCGCCCTGGTGTATCGGGGCATGGATGTTGGCACCGCCAAACCCCCCCCGGCGGTGCTGGCCCGGGCCCCCCACCGCCTGGTGGATCGGGTGACCCCTGCGGAGAGCTATTCGGCGGCGCGGTTCCGGGAGGACGCCCTGGCAGCCATCCGGGATATCCATGGGGCGGGGCGGGTACCCCTGCTGGTGGGTGGCACCGGCCTCTATTTCCGCGTCCTGGAACAGGGACTGTCACCCCTGCCGGCGGCGGATGCGGCGCTACGGGCGCGGCTGGCCCGCTGGCGGGAACGGGAAGGCAACGCCGCCCTCCATGCCCGCCTAGCCGCCCTCGATCCGGCGTCGGCGGCGCGCATCCACCCCAATGATCCCCAGCGGGTGCAGCGCGCCATCGAGGTCTTCGAGATCACCGGACGCCCCATGGGCGAGCTGCTGGCGGCGGGACGGGGCGGCGCTTTTCCTCACCCCCTGCTGAAGCTGGCACTGATGCCCCGGGACCGCGCCCTGCTGCGGGAGCGCATCGCCCGGCGCCTGGATGCCATGCTGGCGGCGGGGCTGCTGGAGGAGGTGCGGCGTCTGCGGGCGGCGCCGGGGATGTCCCGGGACCTGCCGTCCATGCGGGCCGTGGGTTACCGGCAGGTGTGGGGCTATCTGGAGGGGGAGTACGACTTCGCGGAGATGCAACGCCGTCTGTTTACCGCCACCGCCCGCCTCGCCAAGCGTCAGATGACGTGGCTGCGTGCCGAATCCTCCGTCGTTGCCCTTGACCCCTTCGACCCGGGAGTGGAGGATGGCCTCGAAGAGCGCATCGAGCGGTTTCTCGCCGCCGCCGTTGAAAACGGTCAAGGTTGACCGTGGTTGTGGGGCTATAATTTAAAACCTGCGTCCGGCGCAGGCAGCCTTCGGGTATCGGCCCTGCCGTGGCAGGGTACGGATAACCCAACGTAAATAACAATATCCATAAGGAGAATCCGATGAGTAAGGGGCAGAGCTTACAAGATCCCTATCTGAACCAGCTCAGAAAAGAGCGCGTTCCCGTATCCATTTATCTCGTCAACGGCATCAAACTGCAGGGCCAGATCGAATCCTTCGATCAGTTCGTGGTGTTACTCAAGAATTCCGTCAACCAGATGGTCTACAAACACGCCATTTCCACCGTGGTGCCGTCCCGCAACGTGCGGCTGCCCCGTCCCGAGGCGGAACAGGGGGTGGCCCCTGGCGAGGGCATGTAGTGGCCGGCTCGCGGTCCTGCGGGGAATCGTGATTGTTTGAGAGACCGGTGGGTGGAGATGCCGTGGTGCTCGTGCACGTGGATTTCCGCGATGCAGAAGAGCAGGAGCGGCTGGACGAGTTTCAGGATCTGGCGCGTTCCACCGGAGTCACCATCGCCGGACTGGTCACGGCGAGTCGGGACCGGCCGGACCCCGCCTACTTCGTGGGCCGGGGTAAGGTAGACGAGATCCGCGAGGCGGTGGTGGCGGAAGAGGCCGGGGTGGTGCTGTTCAACCACGGCCTGTCGCCGGCCCAGGAGCGCAATCTGGAGCGGGCGCTGCAGTGCCGCGTCCTCGACCGTACCGGCCTCATCCTCGATATCTTCGCCCAGCGGGCCCGCTCCTATGAAGGCAAGCTGCAGGTAGAGCTCGCCCAGTTGCGGCACCTGTCGACCCGCCTGGTGCGGGGCTGGACCCACCTCGAACGCCAGAAGGGCGGCATCGGTCTGCGCGGCCCGGGCGAGAAGCAGCTGGAAACGGACCGCCGCCTGCTGGCCGTACGCATCAAGCACATCAATCGCCAGCTCACCCAGGTGAGCCGCAAACGCGAGCTGCAGCGCCGCTCCCGGCGCAAGGCCCGCATGCCGGTGGTCTCCCTGGTGGGGTACACCAATGCCGGCAAGTCCACCCTGTTCAATCGGCTGACGGACGCCGGCGTGCTGGAGGCGGACAAGCTGTTCGCCACCCTCGATCCCACCCTGCGACGGGTGGAGGTGGGCCACGGCCGGGCCTTCATCCTGGCCGATACCGTGGGATTCATCCGCCACCTGCCCCATGATCTGGTGGCCGCCTTCCGCTCCACCCTGGAGGAGACACGGGATGCCGACCTGCTGTTGCACGTGGTGGACGCGGCGGATCCCGAGCATCGGGAGAAGATGGGCCAGGTGAACGAGGTGCTGGAGGCCATCGGGGCCGCCGAGGTGCCGGTGCTGCTGGTCTACAACAAGGTGGACGCCCTGGCGGGCGGCGGGGCGCGGGCGGACGCGGACGAGAGCGGTGAGGTGTGGCGGGTGTGGCTGTCCGCCCACAGCGGCGAGGGGCTCGACCTGCTGCGGGAGGAACTGGCGCACCGTTTCATCGGCCGCCTCATCCGCCGCCGCCTGTGTCTGCCGTCCTCGGCGGGGCGGCTGCGTGCACGACTCCACGACCTCGACGCCGTCATCACCGAGAAGGCGGTGGAAGAGGGCTGGCACATGGACGTGGAGGTGGAGCTGGACGTGTGGCAGCGCCTGCATTTGGACGAGGCGGAATGCGGCGCGGTTGCGGGTGCGGGCACGGACCCCTAAAATGCACGTCCTTTCTGCGTATTTCGTAGCCCTCTAACACTTTACAATCCTCGAATCTTAATCTTCGACGGCTGGAGCGACAGTATGGCTTGGAACGAGCCTGGTGGTGGTGGGCGGGACCCTTGGGGCGGCAACAACCAACAAGGGCCTCCCGACCTGGAACAAGCAATCAAGAACCTTCAGGGCAAGCTGTCGGGGATCTTCGGCGGCCGCGGCGGTGGCGGGGGCGGCAGCACCGGAGGCGGCGGCGGCGGCGGCCGCAAATTCAGCGCCCTCGGCGTCATGGTCATCGCGGGCGTGCTGCTCGCGGGCTGGCTGGTGGCCGGCTTCTATATCGTCGACCCGGCCGAAGAGGCGGTGGTCACGCGCTTCGGCAAGTACGTGCGCACCGAGACCTCGGGGCCCCACTGGCTGCCCTACTTCATCGAGAAGCACGAGACGGTGAACGTGGCCCAGGTGCGGGGTGCCGAGATCGGTTTCCGCACCGCGGGGCGGGCCCAGGGATCGGTGGGCAACGAGTCCCTCATGCTCACCCAGGACGAGAACATCGTGGACATCAAGTTCGCCGTCCAGTACCGCGTCAAGAACGCCCGGAACTACCTGTTCAAGGTGCGCGACCCGGACCTCACCCTGCGTCAGATTACGGAATCGGCGGTGCGTGAGGTGGTGGGCAAGAGCACCATGGACTTCGTGCTCACCGGCGGCCGTAGCGCGGTGGCCGACGACACTCGGGTACTGGTGCAGGACACCCTGGACAAATACGGTGCCGGGTTGTTCGTCATCAGCGTCAACATGCAGGATGCCCAGCCCCCGGCGCAGGTACAGGATGCCTTCAACGATGCCGTCAAGGCGCGCGAGGACGAGCAGCGCCTGAAGAACGAGGCCCAGGCCTTCGCCAACGACATCCTGCCCAAGGCCCGCGGTGAAGGCGATGCCGTCCGTGAACGGGCCCAGGGTTACAAGCAGCGGGTCACCGCCCAGGCCGAAGGCCAGTCGGACCGCTTCCTGGCCCTCCTCACGGAGTATCAGAAGGCCCCCGATGTGACCCGGGAGCGCATTTATCTGGAGACCATGGAATCGGTGCTGGGCAAGAGCAGCAAGGTGCTGCTGGGTGGGGGCGAGAGCAGCAACAACCTCATGTACCTGCCCCTGGACAAGCTCATGTCCAGAGGATTCGAGGATGATGAGGACGGCAAGGGCCGGGATGGAAGTGGCGAGTCCTCGCCCATGCCCGCCAGCCGGTTGCGCAACAACTCCGACAGATTCCGTTCCGGGAGGACACGCTGATGCCACAGAGCAGACTTTGGGTCGGTGTTCTCATCGCCATCGCCGTCGTACTGGGCTTTTCCATCTTTACGGTGCACGAGCGCCAGAAGGCCATACAGTTCCAGTTGGGTAAGATCGTCAAGTCCGAGTTCGAGCCGGGCCTGCACTTCAAGCTGCCCTTTGTGCAGAACATCCGCAAGTATGATGCCCGGGTGCAGACCCTGGACTCTCCGCCCGAGCTCTATCTCACCAGCGAGAAGAAGAACGTGCGAGTGGACCACTTCGTGAAGTGGAAGATCGCCGACGTGGAGTCCTACTACAAGGCCACCGGCGGCAACTTCTCGGTGGCGGGGCAGCGTCTCCTCGAGGTGATCAAGCGAGGCCTCAAGGACGAGTTCGGTAAGCGCACCATCCAGGAAGTGGTGTCCGGTGAACGCGCCGACATCATGGACATCCTCTCCATCACGGCCAATCGCGCGGTGGAGGAGTACGGCATCAATATCGTCGACGTGCGCATCAAGCGCATCGACCTGCCCGAGGACGTCAGTGAATCGGTCTACCGGCGCATGCAGTCCGAGCGTAAGGAGGTGGCCCAGGGCTTCCGTTCCCGCGGTGCCGAGGAGGCCAAGCGCATCCGCGCCAAGGCCGAGCGCGAGCGCGAGGTCATCCTCGCCGAGGCGGAGCGGGACGGCCTGCGCCTGCGCGGCCAGGGTGACGCCCAGGCCGCCGAGATCTACGCCAACGCCTTCGGTCAGGACCCCGAGTTCTTCTCCCTGTACCGCAGTCTGACGGCCTACCGGGATACCTTCAGCAATAAGGGCGATATCCTGCTGCTGGATCCCGATTCCGACTTCTTCCGCTACTTCGTCGACCCGCAGGGCAGACAGTAGTCCACGTGGTCGGTCCACGGGCAGGGCAGGGTGAGGCAGGGCACCCGTGAACTGGCAGGATCTGGGGGCCGCCCTGGCCCTGTTGCTGGTACTCGAGGGGCTGCTGCCTTTCCTTAACCCCGACGGGCTGAAGCGCGCCATCAGAGTAATCGCGAACATGGATGACAACACCCTGAGGTTCGCCGGCCTCACCAGCATGGTCATCGGCGTCTTCCTGCTCACCCTGGTACGCTGATGGCGGCCAGGGATGGGGAGCGCTGGCTGCTGCCGGTGGGCATCGAGGAACTGTTGCCGCCGCAAGCCGCCCGCCTCGAGACCCTGCGCCGGGCACTGGCGGACCTCTACCATCGCTGGGGTTACGATCTGGTGGCCCCACCCTTCATCGAGTACCTGGATTCCCTCCTCACGGGCACCGGCAACGATCTGGATCTGCAGACCTTCAAGGTCACCGACCAACTCACGGGGCGGCTCATGGGGGTGCGGGCGGACATGACGCCTCAGGTGGCCCGTATTGACGCCCATCACCTGGCGGGGGAGGGGCCGGTCCGCCTGTGCTACCTGGGCGAGGTGCTCTACACCCGCCCCGACGACTTCGCGGGCAGCCGCAACCCCTTCCAGGCGGGGGCCGAGCTCTATGGCCACGGCGGTGCCGAGAGCGATATCGAGGTCCTGACCCTGCTGCTGGAAACCCTGCGGCTGTCGCGGGTGGACGACGTCCATGTGGATGTGGGCCACGTGGGCATCTATCGAGCCCTGGCCCGCCAGGCGGGTCTGGACGAGTCCGCGGAACGGGTGCTGTTCGATACCCTCCAGCGCAAGGCCCTGCCGGAGCTGGACGCCTTCCTGGCGGAACTCGAGATCCCGGCGGCCTCCCGGCGCATGCTGGACGGGCTGGTGGATCTCAACGGTGCCGCGGAGGAGGTCCTCCCCCAGGCCCGGGAGAGCCTGGCCCATGGCGGCCCCGAGGTGATGGCCGCCCTCGACGACCTGGCGACGGTGAGCCGCGGCGTCGTCGAGCGTATGCCGGGCGTCTCCCTTTACTTCGACCTCGCCGAGCTGCGCGGCTACAACTACCATACCGGCATCGTGTTCGCGGCCTTCGTACCGGGGCATGGCCGGGAGATCGCCCGCGGCGGCCGTTACGACGATATCGGCCGGGTGTTCGGCCGCGCCCGCCCGGCCACCGGTTTCAGCACCGACCTCAAGACCCTCATCCTGTTGTCGCGGGCCGAGTCACCGCCCGCCACGGTCGGGGCCATTCGCGCCCCATGGACGGGTGATGCCGGCCTCCACGCCCACATCGCCCGCCTGCGCGCCGGCGGTGAACGGGTCATCCAGGAGTTGCCCGGGCAGGCCGGGAACGCGGCCGAGGCCGGCTGTGATCGTGAACTGGTGCAAAGGAGTGGGGAGTGGCAGGTGGTTCCCCTGGACGTTGCCGGCTGAGGACCGCGCGCCTCGCACACTATTCAACCGATTTCCTATCACCAAGACGAAGACACATGGGCAAGAACGTAGTCATCATCGGCACCCAATGGGGCGACGAAGGCAAGGGCAAGATCGTAGACCTGCTCACCGATCGGGTGGGGGCGGTGGTGCGTTTTCAGGGCGGCCACAACGCGGGCCACACCCTGGTCATCGAGGGCAAGAAGACGGCCTTGCACCTCATCCCCTCCGGCGTCCTGCGGGACAACGTGCGCTGTTTCATAGGCAACGGCGTGGTATTGGCGCCGGGCCCGCTGCTGGAAGAGGTGGACAAGCTGGAGGCGGATGGTGTCCCCGCCAGCCGCCGCCTCGGCATCAGCGAGGCCTGTCCCCTCATCCTGCCCTATCACGTGGCCCTGGATCAGGCCCGCGAGATCGCCCGCGGCAAGGAGGCCATCGGCACCACGGGCCGGGGCATCGGCCCGGCCTACGAGGACAAGGTGTCCCGCCGTGGCCTGCGCCTCGGCGACCTGTCGGATGTAGCGGCCTTCGAGGCCAAGCTGGGACAGGTGATGGAGTACCATAACCATGCCCTCCGCCATTACTACCGCCAGCAGGCGGTAGACGCCCGGGAGGTGATGGACGGCATCCTCGCCATGCGCGATCGCCTGATGGCCCTGGTCACCGATGTGCCCGAGCAGTTGCATCGCATTCGCCGTGAGGGTGGCAACATCCTGTTCGAGGGCGCCCAGGGCACCCTGCTGGACATCGACCACGGCACCTATCCCTACGTCACCTCCTCCACCACCACCTCGGGGGGCGCCGCCTCCGGGGCAGGGGTGGGCCCCCGGGATCTGGACTATGTCCTGGGCATCACCAAGGCCTATACGACCCGGGTGGGTGCGGGGCCATTCCCGTCCGAGCTCTTCGACGATGTGGGGCAGCATCTGGGCGAGAAGGGCGCGGAGTTCGGGACCACCACCGGCCGGGCACGGCGTTGCGGCTGGATCGATGCCGTGGCCCTGCGTCGCGCCATGCTCATCAACTCCGTCTCCGGCCTGTGCATCACCAAGCTCGACGTCCTGGACGGCCTGGACACCGTGAGTATCTGCACGGGCTATCGAGTGGAGGGTGAGTTGCTGGCGACCCCCCCGGTGGGGGCGGATCGTACCGCCGAGGTGGAACCCGTCTACGAGGACATGCCGGGCTGGTCCGGGTCCACCGTGGGCCTCACCGATGAGGCCCTACTGCCCGCCAACGCCCGGGCCTACCTTGCCCGCCTGGAGGAACTGGTGGGGGTGCCCGTGGACATCATCTCCACCGGCCCCGACCGCCGCGAGACCATCATCCGCCGCCATCCCTTCGACTGACCGGGCAACAGCCCGGCGTTGCTTCCCCTTTCGCCTTTGTCTCCCTCCCCACTCGTGGGGAGGGTTGGGGAGGGGAAAAGGGCCTTGGCGGTGAAGCCCGGCGTTGTTTTTCCCTCCGGCCTTTTTCTCCCTCCCCACTCGTGGGGAGGGTTGGGGAGGGGAAAACGGCCTTGGCGGTGAACCCCGGCGTTGTTTCCCCCTCCATCTCCCCCACAAGTGGGGGAGAGATCACGTCACCCTGCGGGTGTGTTTGTTTTCTCCCCTCCATCTCCCCCACAAGTGGGGGAGAGATCACGTCACCCTTCGGGTGG
>JAABTG010000150.1 GCA_011389995.1 Thiotrichales bacterium | reverse complement strand
GATACCTCGGGCGCTGCCAGCTACACCACCACCGGCACCGGCGATCTGAACGTGGTGGCCACCGCCACGGACGCCGCCGGCAACACGGGCAGCGACACCACCACCCTCAGCGTGGGGGCGGACGTGGTGGTGCCGTCCGTGTCGGTGGCGGCGACCCCCGACCCGGTGGACCTGCTGGCCACCGTCACCATCTCGGTGAGCGCGGCGGACAATGTCGGTATCGCGGCGACCACCGCCACCATCAGCGGTCCCGGCCTCACGGGCGATGTGCCCCTGGCCCTGGATGCCGGTGGCACGGCCGGGTTCACGCCGCTGCAGCCGGGCACCTTCACGGTGAACGCCGGGGCCACGGACCCGGCGGGCAACACGGCCACCGCCACCACCACCTTCGAGGGCGTGGGCGTGCCCGACACCGAGGCCCCCACCGTCAATCTTGAGGTGTCTCCCCATACGGTGGCCGTGGGCGGTACGGTGAACCTGTCCCTCACCGCCACGGACAACGTGGGGGTGACCGCCTCGAGCGTTGAGGTGAACGGCACGCCGGTGATCCTGGACGGCGACGGCAATGCCACCTTCACCGCCGCGGTGCTGGGGGACTACACCGTCGAGGCCCGGGCGCGGGACGCCACGGGCAACGAGACGGTGGTGGGCGACACCTTCCGCGCCGTGGACCCGGCCAGCGACACCGATTTCCCGACGGTGGCCATCACCGCCCCCGACGAGCTGGCGGAGCTGACGGCACCGACCCTCATCACGGGCAGCGCCGAGGACCCGACCCTGGTGGCCTACTGGCTGGAGCACAAGGCCGCCGATGCCCCCGCCAGCGCCTATGTGGAGTTCGGCCGCGGCGACGCGCCGGTGACGGACGGCCCCCTGGCCACCCTCGATACCACCCTGCTGGCCAATGGCCTGGTGACGGTGCGCCTTACCGCCCTGGACATCAACGGCCGCTCCTCGAGCATCACCCGGGACTACCTGGTGAGCGGCGAGAACAAGCCGGGCAACTTCTCCATCGCCTTCACGGACCTCCAGGTGCCCGTCAGTGGCGTGCCCATCTCCGTAAGGCGCATCTACGACAGCCGCGAGCGCGCCCGCAACCTCGATTTCGGCCACGGCTGGACCCTCGAGGTGGTGAAGGAAGGCGAATACTTCAACAATGTCGAGCCGGGTGAGGGCTGGAGCATCAACTTCGGCGGTCCCCTGGGCCTGCCCCTGTGCCAGAGCGCATCGCCCCAGATCAACCATGTCACCGAGGTGCGATTCTCCGATACCGAGTTCTATCGTTTCGTGCCGGTGATCGACCTGGTCTCCGGCCAGCTGCCCAGCAGCCTGGGTTGCGAGGGCAGCGTGCGCTACGAGTGGATCGGCGGCGTGCCCGGGGCCACCCTGACCCCCCTGGGGGGCACCGACGTCACCTGCTCCGATTCCCTCGGGCTGTGCTACAACACCTTCGATTTCGAGCCCTACGAGCCCGGCACCGTGCGCCTCACCACCACGGACGGCCGCAAGTACGACGTCAACCTGACAGCCGGCGTGACCCGCATCGAGGACAACAACGGCAACAGCCTGGTGATCAACGCCAACGGCGTGGTGCACAGCACCGGGGCCTCCATCACCTTCAACCGCGACGGCCAGGGCCGCATCACCTCCATCGTCGACCCGAACGGCAACAGCCTGGGCTATGGCTACGATGGCAACGGCGACCTGGTGACCTTCACCAACCGGGACGCCAACGCCACCACCTTCGTCTACGACGACGCCCATTTCCTCACGGAGATCCAGGACCCCACCGGTAACACCCCCCTGCGCAACGAGTACGACGACAGCGGGCGCCTGGTGGGGCAGGTGGACGGTGCCGGGAACCGCACCGCCATCGACACGGACGTGACGGCCAACTCCACCACCGTCACGGACCGCGAGGGCAACCCCACCGTGCTGGTCTATAACGGCGCCGGCCTCGTCACCGACGCCACCGCCGCCGATGGCGCCGAGGTGACCTTCACCTACGACGACCGGGGCAACCCCGTCACCCGCACCGACGAGCTCGGCAATACCCGCAACTTCACCTACGACGCCGACGACAATCTGCTGTCGGAGACGGACGGCGAGGGCAATCTCACCAGCTATACCTACGACGGCAGCGGCCGGCCCACGTCCGTGACCGCCCCCGACGGCACGGTGACCTCCTTCACCTACGATGCCAGCGGCAACCTCACGGCCATGACCGACGGCGACGGCCAGGTGGTCCAGGCCTTCACCTACGCGGGCGGCGGCGTCATCACCGAGGCCACCGCCCTCGGCGGCACCACCGCCTTCGACCATGACGCCCAGGGCCGGGTGACCGGGGTCCAGGGACCGAACGGCCTGGAGCGCGCCATGACCTATGACGCCAACGGCAGGGTGCTCACCCGCTCGGTACAGCGCACCACCTCCGCCGGCGTGGTCACGGAGACCAGTGATTTCGACTACGACAACAGCGGCCGCCTGTTGCGTGCCGAGGATGCCATCGGGGTGCGCGGCATCCAGACCTACGATGCCGCCGGGCAGCTGGAGACCACCACCGACGGCAACGGCCATACCACCACCTTCGAGTACAACATCCGCGGCGAGCTCGCCAAGCGCATCCATCCGGACGCCACCTTCGAGCAGTACGGCTACGACCTGGAGGGCCGCCTCACCGGTACCACCGACCGCGCCGGGCGCACCACCTTCAGGGAGTACGATGCCCGGGGCCGCCTCGTCGAGGTCATCTACCCCGACGGCACGCGGCTGGCCAACGAATACGACGCCCGGGGCAACCTCACCGCCGCCACGGACGAGAACGGCAACCGCACCACCTTCGAGTACGACGGCAACGCCCGCCGCACCAAGGTCACCGACGCCCTCGGCAACGTCACCACCATGACCTATGGCCCCAACGGCCAACTCGCCTCCATCACCGATGCCCTCGGCCGCACCACCCAGTACGAGTACGACACCAGCCTGTTCGGCCTCAACCGGCTGGTGCGCACCATCCATCCGGACGGCAGCGAGGTGAACCAGACCTACGACGTCACGGGTCGCCTGGCCACCCGCACGGACGAGAACGGCGATACCGTCAGCTATGAATACGACGACGCGGGCAACCTGACCCGGGTCATCGACCCCGAGGGCGGTGAGACCAGCTACACCTACGACGAGGTGGGTAACCGCCTGACCCAGACCGACGGCAACGGCAACACCACCCGCTTCGAGTACGACGCCCGCGGCCACATGACCGGCCGGACCCTGCCCGAAGGCCAGCGAGAGACCTTCGCCTACGATGGCGGCGGCAATCTCACCTCCCATGTGGACTTCAACGGCGCCACCACCACCTATACCTACGATTCCATGGATCGCCTGGTGCGCCGTACCCTGCCCGACGCCAGCACCACGGAGTACACCTATACCGCCACCGGACAGATCGAGACCGTGACCGACGCCAACGGCGTGGTGCGCTACGACTACGACCTGCGGGATCGCACCACGCGCATCACCTATCCCGGCGGCCACGAGGTGAGCTACGGCTACGATGCGGCGGGCAACCGCACCCGTGTCACCAGTGCCGCGGGCTCCGTGGACTATACCTACGACGCCCTCAACCGCTTGACCGCCGTGGAGGACCCCGACGGCGGCGTCACCACCTATACCTACGACGCGGCGGGCAACCTCACGGCCACCGCCTATCCCAACGGCACGGCCATGACGGCCACCTATGATGATCGGGATCGTGTGACGGCGGTCCGGCACACCGCCCCTGGCGGTGCCGACATCGCCCATTACACCTACACCTACGATGGTGTGGGCAACCGCACCCGCATGGTGGACGTGGTGGCGGGACGCACCGTCGATTACGCCTATGACGGCCTGCGCCGGCTGGTGGAGGAAGACGACAGCGGCCTCGGCCTCATCACCCACAGCTACGATGCCGTGGGCAACCGCACCAGCCTGGACGTGGCCGGCGCCGTCACCACCTATGTCTACGATGGCAACGACCGCCTGACCTCCCTCACCAGCCTCGGCGTCACCACCACCTTCGCCTATGACGCCAAGGGCAATCAGGTGGGGCGCACCGTGGCCGGCACGGACCAGACCCAGTACACCTATGACGCCCTCAACCGTCTGGTGCGCCATGTGGCGCCCGACAGCACGGCCACCGATTTCACCTATGACCACGCCGGCAACCGCCTGACCCGGAACGCCCCCGGCGACTTCACCCGCTTCGTGGTGGATCCCCTGGACGCCAGTGGCGTCTCCCAGGTACTGGCGGAGCTCGATGCCGGCGGCGTTCCCCAGCGCACCTACACCCATGGCCGCGACCTCCTGCGCATGGAACAGGGGGGCAGCGACCTCTATTACCATCAGGATGCCCTCGGCAGCACCGGGGCCCTGTCCGATGGCGCCGGTGCCGGCGCGGCCACCTACCAGTACGATGGTCGCGGCAACCTCACCGCCAGCAGCGGCGGGGTGGCCAACGACTATCTGTTCGCCGGCGAGCAGCTGGATCCGGGCATGGGGCTCTATTACCTGCGCGCCCGCTACATGGATCCCCAGCTGGGCCGTTTCCTGACCCAGGACCCGCTCCTCGGCAATCCCGTGGATCCCCGTACCCTGCACCGCTACACCTACGCGGCCAACAACCCCGTCAACTTCGTGGATCCCACCGGGCAGTTCTCCATGGCCAGTGTGAGCATCAGCATCAGCATCAGCAGCGTCCTGAGCACCATCGCCGTCAGCTACGTCATCTACCAGGACGTCACGGACATCAGGGACAAGATGGAGACCCTGCTGGAGACCATCCCGGGCCTGAAGCTCAATGAGAGCGCCAGTTATGAGGACCTCACCACCCTCTTCACCCCCACCTCGGCGAGCAACCTCGACGATAACCTGCCGTGGCTGAACCTGGGGGAGGGGGCCGTGGACCAGGCCTACAAGACCTCCGAGGCCCTCATCGCGCCATCCGGAGGGCTCGAAGAGAATCTGGCCAAGCTGATCAACTATGTATGGCGCTGGAACTCCGCCTCCTGGATGGCCACCCTGCCGAAGGTGGACGACAAGCCGGGTCACTACTTCGCCTGTGGCTATAACGATTACATCTTCCACACCTACGAGCTGCAGCTGGTGAACGGCATCGCCACCAAGCCTTTCAAGCCCGCGATGCAGGTGATCGGGCTGTGGCTGTCCTACTTCAACTTCCTGGCCTTCATGTCGGAGACCCTGAACCATTCGTCCGTGAACAGCATACCGACGCAGCCGACGGATTCCTGTCCGTTGCCGAACGGTAGTTGAGGGTGTGGCTGATGAACTTCGAAAGTAGCGGACGGACGGCAAACGCGGAACGTAACGAGATGACCTTGCGCAGCAGTCTGACAGCCAGGTTGACACGGTCGGCGGCCGCCTTCGGCCTCACGCTGATGGCGGCCGCCGTACCCCTGGCCCATGCCGGCGACGCCGCCATCGGCGGCGCAGACGGCACTTTCGAGAGCGGCTTCGGCGGCATGGTGACCGCTGGCGATGCACGGCTGGTGGATCGCGTGGGCGCCCTGCTGCCCCCGGAGGGTGACCAGGCCGCCCTGCTGACCACCGAGCCTGACGAAGGCGCGACCCCCGCCGACATCGACACCACCACGGTGCGCATCGAGGGCTTCACCATCCCCGCCGATACCGACGAGCTGCGTCTGGATTACAACTTCCTCACCGACGAGCCCCTGCCCAGCCTCACCAACGACGCCTTCACTGTACGCCTGGTGCTGGTGACTGCCGGCGGCGAGGAGCGCCTCCTCAAGGCCGACACCTTCGGCACCTTCTTCCCCACCCACTGGGGGGACTATGCCCACCAGACCGGCTTTCTCATCATGCGCGCAGACGTGTCCGCCTACGCCGGCAGCGGTGAACTGTTCACCCTCGAGCTGCGGGCCGACGACGCCGGCGACGGACGCGGCGATTCGGCGGTGCTGGTGGACCGCATGGAGTTTATCGGTGCGGATGAGCCCATCGCGGATGCCGGACTGGAATACCAGGAGGTGGGGGCCGGCGAGCCGGTGGTGTTCGACGGCTCCGCTTCCGGCGATCCCGACGACGCCATCGTGGAGTACCGCTGGGACTTCAAGAACGGCTTCTTCGGCATCGGCCGCTTCGTGGAACACGCCTACGCCGAGGACGGTATCTACCAGCCCACCCTCACGGTGACGGACGAGGCCGGCAACACCAGCACCGATACCTTCCTGGTGGTGGTGGGCGACACCAATCACGCCCCCGTCATCACCTCCGCCCCGGCCACCCTGGCCTCCGAGGGGGTACCTTACAGCTATGTCATCGAGGCCGAGGACGCGGAGATCCCCTTCGGCGACACCCTGGCCTTCGAACTGGTGAGCGGCCCCGCCGGCATGGCGGTGGATGGGGCCAGCGGCGAGGTCACCTGGACCCCGCCCGTGGGGGCGGCCATCCGCCATGACGTCACGGTCCGGGTCACCGACAGCCGCGGCCTCGAGGCGAGCCAGAGCTATACCATCGTCCTGGGGGCCGAGGTCTACATCGTCGCCACCGAGGACAGTGGCCGTATCTACGAGGCCCGCAGCAACGGCAACGGCACCTTCAGCAACTTCCGCCCCGTCTACGACAGCGGCACGCGCACCCGCGGCGCGGCCATTGCCGACTTCGACGGCGACGGCGACTTCGACATGGTGAGCGGCGACGGCAACAACCCCAGCCAATCCATATACCTGTACGAGCGCGAGGCCGGCCGCTTCCTGGCCCCGGTGTTCCTGGCCAGCGTGGGGGATTCATCCAACTCGGCGGGCAGCTGGGTCGAGGACATGGCCGCCGAAGACTTCGACAACGACGGTGACATGGATTTCCTCGTCAACGGCGACACCGACAACATCTGGCTGCTGCGCAACCGCGGCGCCCTGGAGTTCGGCGAGGCCACCTTCTACGCCGGTGACTTCGAGGATGGCAACGACGGTTGGGGCGGCCAGCAATGCCGCACCGCCTGGGAACGGGTGCTGCGGGCCGACGCCGCGGATCCGGGCGATGTGGCGGGCGGGGACTACGTGGCCCGGGTCTACGCCACCGGCGCCTCCTGCCTGTCCATCGACATCAATCCCTCGAGCTGGCAGTTCCACGACGGTCACAAGGTGAGCTTCGCCTACCGCATCCCCGCCGGGGTGCCTGCAGGGTTGCTGTTCAACATCTCCGGGCGGGGCTGGTTCCTGGCGGGCGGCGCCCCTGCGGTGGAAAACAACCGGTTCACCGAGGCGTTGCCCGATGACTACGTGCAACTTATAGACGACGGCGACTGGCACCGGGTCACCTTCGACCTCTGGGACATCGTTCACGCGGTGTGGCCCGACGCCGTCACCATCACCGAGTTCGAGTGGTGGACCGACGACAATGCCGTCGCCGGCGACGAGTTCTGGTTCGACGACTTCCGGGTGACGCGCCGCACCCTGGTGTCCGGCTTCGACCAGGAACTGCTGCCCGATACCGGCGGCAACGGCCGCGGCGTCGACGCAGCGGACGTGGACGGCGACGGCGACGTGGACTTCGCCCGCGGCCGCACCAGTTCCGGCTTCGTCTACCTCTATACCAACGACGGCGACGGCGATTTCACGACCTCTCAAATCGCCGATCCGGGCAGCGATCCCTACGGCGTGGTGCTGGCGGATTTCGACAACGACGGCGTGGTGGACCTCATCGCCAACGACAACGGCCGCGGCGACCCCTACTTCTTCAAGGGCAACGGCGACGGCAGCTTCCAGGGCGGGGTCTACATCGGCTCCCTGGATACCAACAACTACACCAGCCTCGGCGTCTATGACTTCAACGACGACGGCAACGCAGACATCGTGGCGGCGGATTACACCTCCCGCAATGTGTGGTCCTACCCGGGCAACGGCGACGCCACCTTCGGGTCACGCATCCGCATCGGCGGCATGCCCGGCAACACCCTGGCGGTGGCCGCGCCGGCGGGCCGCGTGCTGGGTCAGCCCTTCGCCTTCGCGGCCGTGGATCGCATGGAACTGGACGAGGGGGAGACGGTGACGGCCTCTGCCGCCGGCAGCTATGACGACGGCTCCCTGACCGACTACAGCTGGGACTTCGGTGACGGCACCGTGCTCTCCGGCGCCGACGTCACCCACACCTACGCCGACGAAGGCGAGTACACCATCGTCCTCACCATCACCGATGACGAGGGCCTCACCGACCGGGCCGGCGTGGCGGTGACGGTGTTCGGGCCGCCCCCCACGGCGGATGCCGGCGGCCCCTACATCGTGCCGGAAGGCGCGGCCTCCCATGGCCGCTGGCCGGTGGGTCTGGACGGTACGGGCTCCAGCGACCCCGACACCGCCATCGCACGCTATACGTGGGACGTGGATGCCGCCACCGACTCCGACGGCGATGGCGACCCGGCCAACGATGTGGACCTCACGGGTGCCACGCCGCGGGCCGTGTACGAGGCCCCGGGCGTCTATACCGTGGCCCTCACGGTCTTCGACGCGGTGGGTCAGAGCCACACCACCACCACCACGGTGACCGCCGAGGCCGGCGCGGTCCCCGCCGCCGTCCTCGACGGGCCGGCGGAGCTCGGCGAAGCCGCGGCGAGCCTCGGCGTGTTCACCGGCGAGTACGACCTCGGTGCCGCCACCGACGCCGAGGGCGTCGCCGCCTACACCGTCGACTGGGGCGACGGCGGCGCCCCCTTCAGCGCCCGCAACCTGAAGGACGACTTCGAGGATGGCGAGCTGGCCACCAACCCCGCCTGGAGCACCAACCGCGGCGTGTGGTCCGTCATGGACGGTGCGGTGCACCAGACCTCCACCGACACCGGCAACAACTGGGCCTGGCTCCAGGACCGCAACGCTTCCTATGGCGATTTCGAACTGGAGGTGGACGTCACGCCCCTGAGCACGACGGGGGACGGCTATATCGGCATCGCCTTCCGCAACAGCAATGGTGATGCCTCCACCACCAGCTATCTCATGTACTCCCGCAACAGCTGGGACCACTGGAGGTTCTATAACTGGGCCACGGGCACCGTATTGCAGGACGGCGGCGCCGGCTGGGACCCGGGCCTCACCTACCATCTGCGCCTGCGCATGGAGGCCGGCCTCATGCGCCTGTGGGTGACGCCGGAGGGCGGCACCGAGACCCTGGCCCTGGAAACCTTCCATCAGGACGGGCGGCTGCTGTCCGGTGGCATCGCCCTTCTCGCCCACAGCCAGACCGTGGCCTACGACAACCTCACGGTGCGTCACATCGGTGACGGTCTGCGGCCCGTACATCCCTTCACCGGTGCCGGTGAGCGGGACGTGGTGCTCACCGTCACCGACCATGCCGGGCAGACGGACAGCGCCACCCTGGCCACCGATGCCTTGGCGGGGGCACTGCCCGTGGCCGCTACCGGTGGGCCCTATACCCTGGGCGAACTGGATGCCTGGGACGGGGTGTGGGACCTCATCCTCGACCTCGGCGGCTCCGCCGACGACGTGGACGTGGAGCGCTACGAGGTGGACTTCGGCGACGGCACCACGGCCACCTTCGGCGTGCCCGACGGACGCCGCAGTGCCTACTTCGCGGTGGGCACCGATCTCTACGGCCTCGACATGCCTGGGGGGGCCTTCCTGGAGAGCATTACGGCCACCGACGACAATACCCTGGTGGAGGTCATCGATCTGGCTACCAAGACGGTGATAGCCAGCACCACCATGAACCGGCTTCAGCGCTGGAACTATTCTCCCGGCGACGGGGTATTTTTCAAGGTCAGGGCCAGTAAGCCCGTGGTGGTGCACCAGACGGACAACGCGAGCCACTCCGCCTTTGTGCCGTCCCTGGACGGTCTGCCCGTGGGTCGGGAGTTCGTCTACGACCACGACACCAACGAAGGCTTCTTCGTGTTCGCCGTCGAGGACGCCCTGGTCCGCTTCTACCGGGCCGACGGCACCCTGGAGGCGCAGCAATTCCTGCGGGCCGGCAGCTACTGGTGGACTCCGGTACCTCAGCGCAACTACCGGGTGGTGGCCAGCGGCGACGTGGCCCTGCAGACGGTGGGTATCAACGCCTACACCGCGGTGCCGGCGGCCGACACCGGCGGCGACGGCGTGGGGCGCCTGTTCTACGCGGCGGTGGACGGCTGGCGCACCGGGGCGGTGGCGGTGTTCGCCCACGCCGACGCCCAGGTGGACCTCTATGACCTGGATTCGGGCGAGTTGATCCAGAGTGAGACCGTCGCCGCCGGCGGCGGCTGGTACCGGGACGGCCTCGGCGATCGCCGCATCCGGGTGGAGAGCGACGCCGACGTGGAGGTGTGGGCCGGCGACAACGAGGCCAACGGCTTCGTCAACCTGGGCGATGACATCTCCATGGCCGGCGGCCGCGAGGGTAAGGAGTTCGTGCTCCACACCCTCCAGGACGGTATCGTCATCTTCGCGCCCAACAACGGGACCGACATCGCCATCGACGGCGGCGCCTTCACCGCCACTCTGAACAAGGACGAATACCTGCGCCTCGCCCCCGGCGACTTCCCCGGCGGCAGCGGCGTCCATCGCGTCACGGCGAGCCAGCCGGTGGTCATCCAGACCCTGGGCGAGTCCAACAGCTACAACGACCTCGGCACCTACCAGGGCGGCGTCACCGCCCGCCACCACTACCGGGCGGCGGGGGACTACGACCTCACCGTTACCGCCTACGACCGCGCCGGCCAGGCCCACACCGCCACCAGCACCGTGGCCGTCACCCTGGGCGACCCGCCGGTGGCCGTGATAGACGCCCCGGCCCTGGCGGACGAGGGCTTCGCCAGCGGCGGCCTGTGGCGCGTGGACTTCGATGCCGGCGCTTCGTCGGACGACAACGAGATCATCGGTTTCGCATGGGACTTCGGTGACGGCAGCACCGGCAGTGGCGAGGCCGTCAGCCATGACTACGCCGAGCCCGGCGCCTACACCGTGACCCTCACGGTCACCGACCGCGCCGGCCAGCAGACCACCACCACCCACGCCATCGCGGTCGCCTTCGGCGATGGCCCGGTGGCGGATAGCGGTGGGCCCTATACCCTGGGCGAGGCCGAGGCCAGCCACGGGCGGTGGATCGCCACCCTGGACGCCAGTGG
>JAABTG010000149.1 GCA_011389995.1 Thiotrichales bacterium | reverse complement strand
TGCCGTCACGGGGTCGAAGGTGTGGGCGCCGTGGCAGCTCACGCAGTCGAGGGTGCGGTGGCCGGCGTCGGCCTTCATGGGCAGGCGGGCCTCGGCCGGGGTCATGGCGGGCAGGCCGGCAGCCAGGCGCATGCCGTGCTTGCCCTTGCCGAAGCGTTCCTGCTCCAGGCCGTGACAGGCGGCGCAGCCCTCCGGCCCGGGGCGGTCCCGCCACGCACCGGCCACGCCCTCGGCGTCCCGGGGCTGGTGGCAGGCGCTGCAGTTGACCCCGGCCCGGGCGTGGGCCGTGGCCTCCCACTCGGCCATGACGTCTCCCCCCACCGCCACGGTGGCGGGGGCATCCATGGCCGCGGCGTCCAGGGGCGTCACGGGGTAGTGGTCCCGGGGGTAGTCCATGATCTCCTCCACCACCTCGCCGAAGGACCGCAGGGGTACCCGGGGCTTGTCCCGGGTCTCGGGGTCGTCCATGTGCTTCACCAGGAAATCGGTGTACAGGGCGCGGTTGTCATGGAAGTTGTGGCAGCCGGAGCTGGCGCAGGTGTCCAGGGGCATGTCGCGGTGGGAGGGCCGGTCCTCGCCTATGCCGGCATGACAATGGAAGCACACGTCCCGCGGCTGGGTCAGGCCATTCTTCGAGGTGATCTCGGGCCGGTGCTCCGTGTGACAGCTCACGCAGGCCAGGGCATCGATGCGTTCCAGGCGGTCGGCGTTGCGGGGGTCGGTGAATTTCGCCCGCGGGTGGGAATCGAAGGGCTTCTTGCGTACGTCGCCGTGACAGGCCACGCAGGCCTCCTGCAGCACCTCTTCGCCGCCGAAGCCCGTGGTGTGGCAGGCATCGCAGGCCCCGGCCAGCTGATGGTGGCCGGGGCTCAGGTCGCCGGGCATGAGCAGGGTCTTGTCCGGCCCCGCAAACAGCAGGTAGGCGCCGGCGCCGGCCAGGGCCAGGGTGCCGACCAGCCATATCAACCAGAATCGCAGGGTGGGGGTAGGCGCCATCGCTAGAACCAGTAGGTCTTGAAGATATGCCAGCCCAGCAGGGCGGGCACCGGCCAGAACAGCAGGATGTGCCCCCACACCGTCTGGCGGCGCAGGCGGCGGGCCAGGGCGCCGCCGATGCGATGCTCGAGGGCGATGACGCCGGTGGACAGGGCGCCCGCCGCCAGGGTGGTGGTGAAGGCCACGATGAGCAGCAGGTTGAGGCCGCTGCCGGTGCGAAAGCCGGTGTGGACGGCCAGCCCCACCACCGTCAGCAGGCCGAGCACCACATGGAACAGCCGCCAGGCATCGAAACGCCCGGCGGCGGCGAAGCGGCGGATGCGCTTCACGGGGGAGATCAGGAGCCCCAGGACGAACAGGCCGAGGACGGTGAAACCGGATATCTGCTTGGCCAGCCCCTCCCGCCACAGCACGTCCCAATGCCAGTCGTGCTGTACGGAGGTGGCGTAGGGCACCACCGGCGCGAAGAACAGGGCCAGGGCACCCGCCAGCCCCAGGCCACCGAGTCCCAGCAGCAGGCGGTGCCGTGCCACGGGCTCCGGCGCCGCGGGCTGTTCCAGCAGCTCCGCCACCAGGGGCTTGCAGGAGCCGCACACGGTGCCGGCGCCCGTGGCCCCGGACACATCGCCCACGCTGCATGCCCCCCCACCGATGGCCTGGCCCACGGTGCCCCGGGTGACGCCGGTGCACTGGCACACCACGGCCAGGGCCGGCCAGGCCGCCACCCCCTGGCTGTCTTCGGCGGGCCACAAGCGGCCGCTGCGGCGAAAGCGCAGGGCCTGCCAGGGCCAGAACCGCCCGCCCCGGCCGATGAGGGTCTGGAGGCGTACCGTCTCGTCCCACTCGCCGATGCCGATGGCCCCCACCAGCCGGTGGCGCCGTATCAGGATCTTGCGGTAGACCCCGGCGGCATCATCGCGATAGACCGTGGTGCGCCCGTAGCCCGGCCCCTCGTCGGCGCCCATGGGGCCCATGCTGAACACCTGGGTGCCCACCACCTTGAGACGGGAGGCGGCGACGGAGCCGGCGTAATGGCCCGTCATGCCGGCGATATGGGCCGCCGCCACCGCCGCCTGCTCCAGGCCCGGGGCCACCAGGCCGTAGAGCCGCCCGCGGTGCTCGGCGCACTCGCCCACGGCATAGATATGGTCCACGGAGGTGCGCATGGCGTCGTCCACCCGGATGCCGCGGCCCACGGCGATACGGGCGGGCCCGGCCAGGCCGATGTTGGGCCGGATGCCGGTGGCCAGCACCAGGGTGTCGCAGGGGATCTCCCGCCCCGAGTGCAGCCGCACCCCCGCCACCCGCTGGTCCCCCAGCACCGTCTTGACGCCGTCGCCGATGACCGCGTCGATGCCCAGGGCCTCCACGGCCGCCTTCAGACACTCCGAGGCGGCCTCGTCCAGCTGGCGCCCCAGCAGCCGGTCGGCGTGCTCGATGACGGTGACCCGGGTACCGCCGCGTTGCATGCCGCGGGCCGCCTCCAGCCCCAGCAGCCCACCCCCCAGGACGACGGTGTGGTGGCTGCGCAGGCGGCGGGCCAGGAGCCTGTTGGTATCGTCCAGGTCCCGGAAGGTGAATACCCCCGCCAGGTCGATGCCCGGTATGCCGGGCACCAGGGGCGACGACCCGGTGGCCAGCACCAGTTCGGCGTAGGGCTGGACGCGGCCGCTGCTGTCCACCACGGTGCGCGCGGCCCCGTCGATGGCCTGGATGCGGTAGCCCATACGCTCCTCTATGAGGCTGCCGGCGGGGGATCGCAGGGGCTGGGCCAGACCCTCCAGGGTGAGCTCGCCCGCCAGCCATGAGGACAGGCGCACGCGATTGTAGGGCTCGTGGGGCTCGTCGCCGTAGATCACCACCGGCGTCCGGGGCGCCCGTTCCGCGAGCTCCCGCGCCACCCGCATGCCCACCGGACCGTTGCCGACGATGACCACCGGCGGCTCCGCCAGCTCCGCCGGTGGTTCCGGGGCCACCACCTGCCCGGCCTCGGGCAGGTCTTCCAGTTTCTGTGCCGTCTGTTCCATCCCGCCCTCGGGTATTGGGGCCAAAAAAAAGGCGTCCATGGAGAGCACCTCAGGTCGGGTGCTCCTCATGGACGCCATTGTCCAGTGCCGGCCACCGTTGGCCGGGGTTGTTCGGGGTGAACCGCGCCGATGCGGCTCGAACAAGTTATAGCAAGCTACATGCCAGCCTCGCCGTGCAGACGTTTTATCTTGTAAATCATAACCTTGCGAATCGTCTCCGGAAGCAGGTCGCTTCCTCTCCGACCCAACTTTGTGCACGGGCCCGACGGCCGCCGGGCCCCTGCACCGCCATGGACATCAGACCGTTCCATCGACGGCCGCCGCAGGCCCGGCCGTCCCGGCGTCGCCGTGGTGGCGGGCGATGAGGGTCCCGATCTCCGCCAGGCAGGAGCCGCAGTTGGTGCCGGCGCCCAGGGCGCGGCCGATGGCCTCGGTGGTGACCATGCCGTCTTCCCGGATGGCCTTTTCGAGGCTGCGGGCGCCCACCCCGAAACAGGCACAGACGATGGCGCCGGCATCCGCCCCGGCGTCCCGGGGCACCCCGGCCAGGGCATCCAGGCGGTCACGGGCACCGAGGGCCTCGCGGCCGAACAGCCCCACCAGCCAGTCTCGGGCCGGCAGGCGGTGATCGGGGCCGATGAACAGGCAGCTCTGGAGGCGGTCGGCGACGATGCTGACCCCCCGGTAGTGGCCGCCGGCCCGGTCCATCAGTTCCGCCCACTGCCCCTCCCGGGCGTCCACCAGGCGCCGTGCCACTTCCGACCAGTCCCCGGGCTGCTCGTCCCCCGCCAGCTCGTAGTGCCACAGGCCCTCCCGCCGCGCCCGGCTCCAGTAGCTGGCGCCCGCGGGCGCCACCGCCTGCCGGCTGAGGAGAAAGCCGTGCCAGGCCGGCCGGTAGGGGGCCACGGCGACGGGGGTGTGCTTGAACTCAGGCTGGCCCGATACGGGGTCGGTGATGGGATTCACCAGGGCGCCGACACCGGCGGCACTGGCGAACTGCAGACTCCAGTGCATGGGCATGAAGACCTCTCCCGGGCGCTGCCCGCGGCTCGGCCGGCAGCGCACCACCGCCTCGCCCCAGGCGCTCGACACCCGCACCAGGCCGCCCTCCTCCACACCCCGGGCGAGGGCATCATCGGGATGGATGGCGAGGAAGGGTTCCGGATGGTGGGCCCACAGGCGGGGCGCCAGGCCGGTGCGGGTCATGGTGTGCCACTGGTCCCGCAGGCGCCCGGTGTTGAGCACCAGGGGATAATCGGGGCTCGGTCCGTTGCCCGGGGGGCGGGGCGTCACGGCGACGAAGCGGGCCCGCCCGCTGGGGGTATGGAAGCGCCCGTCCCCGAACAGGCGGGGGGTACCGTCCCGGCGGCCCGCCGGCACCGGCCACTGCACCGGTTCCAGGCCGTCGTACTCGTGTCGGTCCAGGGTGGCCAGGCCGGAGATATCGAAGTCCCGGGCACCTGCGTTGTCGAGGCCCGACAGGCGGGCATGCTCGGTGAAGATCTCCCGCGGGTGCCCGTAGTCGAAGCCCGCGTAGCCGAGGCGCCGGGCCACCTCGCACAGTATCCACCAATCGGGGCGACCGCCCGCGGCGGGCGCGAGGAAGGGACGCTGGCGGGAGATGGTGCGCTCGGAGCTGGTGACGGTGCCGTCCTTCTCGCCCCAGCCCAGGGCGGGCAACAACACATGGGCGAAGTCCGTGGTGTCAGTGTGGCGGACGTGGTCGGAGACCACCAGCAGCTCGCAGCGCTCCAGGGCGCGCCGCACCTGACTCGTGTCGGGCATGCTGACGGCGGGGTTGGTGGCCATGATCCACAGGGCCTTCACCTCGCCCCGCTCCACCGCTCTGAACAGGTCCACCGCCTTGAGGCCCTCCTTGTCCGCCATGGCCGGCGAGCGCCAGAACCCCTGCACGGCATCACGATGGGCGGCGTTGGTGATGTCCATGTGGCAGGCCAGCTGGTTCGCCAGGGCCCCCACCTCCCGTCCCCCCATGGCGTTGGGCTGGCCGGTGATGGAGAAGGGGCCCATGCCGGGCCTGCCGATGCGCCCCGTCAACAGGTGGCAGTTGATGATGGCGTTCACCTTGTCGGTGCCGCTGGAGGTCTGGTTGATGCCCTGGGAATAGAGGGTGACGGTGCGGCGGGTGGCGCCGAACCAGCCATAGAAGCGCTCCACGTCCGCCGCCGCCAGGCCACAGTGGCCGGCCACGGCGGCGATGGAAGGGGCGTACCAGCGGGCCTGCTGCAGGGCCTCGTCCAGGCCCTCGGTGTGTCCTTCCACGAAGGCCCGGTCGCCGTGACCTTGCTGCTGCAGCCAGGCCAGCAGGCCGCTGAAGAGGATGCTGTCGGTGCCCGGCCCCAGGGCCAGATGCAGGTCGGCCCCCTCACAGGTGGCGGTGGTGCGGGGGTCCACCACCACCACCCGCAGCGCCGGGTTGTCCTGCCGGGCCGCCACGATGCGCCGGTAGAGCACGGGATGGCACCACGCAGTGTTGGAGCCCACCAGCACGATGAGCTCCGCCTGTTGGAAGTCCTCGTAACAGCCCGGCACGGTGTCGGTGCCGAAGGCCCGCCGGTGACCGGCCACCGAGGAGGCCATGCACAGCCGCGAGTTGGTATCGATGTTGGCGGAGCCCATAAAGCCCTTCATGAGCTTGTTGGCGACGTAGTAGTCCTCCGTCAGCAACTGCCCCGAGACGTAGAAGGCCACGGCGTCGGGACCATGGGTCTCCAGGACCTGCCTGAAGCCGTCGGCCACCACATCCAGGGCGTGGCCCCAGGAGGCCGGGGCACCCGCCACCTCCGGCGTAGCCAGACGGCCGTCGTTCCCCACCGTCTGGGGCAGGGCCGCCCCCTTGGAACACAGCCGGCCGTGATTGGAGGGATGGTCCGGATCGCCCCGCACCTGCCAGCCGCCCCCATCGGCGGGGGCCATGAGGAGGCCGCAACCGACGCCGCAGTATGGGCAGGTGGTGCGTACGGCAGCCATGGGGCGGGGGCCGTCAGGCGGCCGACTGGTGGGCCGTCAGGCTGAGGTGCACCAGCCCCTCCTCCACCTTCACCCCGTAGGCGTGGACGCAGCCCTCGTCCGGTCCCAGCACCTGGCCGCTGGCGAGGTCGATCTGCCAGTTGTGGAGGGGACAGGTGACGGTGGTGCCGTGGACGATGCCCTGGGACAGGGGGCCGCCACGATGGGGGCAGCTGTCCCTCAGGGCGAAGACCCGGTCGTCGCGGGTGCGGAACAGGGCGATGGTGAGGGTGTCGGTGACCACGGTGCGGGACCCCAGGCGTGGGATGTCCTCCAGCCGGGCGATGACGATCCAGTCGTTCATGGTTTGAATCTCCGGGGTTTGATTCCTTGGGGTTTGAATCTCCGGGTTCGAGACTCCGGGTTGATGGCTTCGCGGTCCACGGCGCCTGCGGGTCAGTTGGCGATACGCAGAGGCGTGAATTCGCCGGCCGCGGCGCCCCGGGCCCGCTCCGCCCAGGGGTCCACCTGGGCGTGGCGCTGGCTATGGAGGAAGCGCTCCACGAGGGCGGCGCGCCCCGCGGCGTCCTCCAGCACCCGCTGCTTGACGTAGGCGAGCCCCACCCGCTCCACCCAGGGCGCCGTGCGCTCCAGGTAGTGGGCCTCCTCGCGATAGAGCTGGATGAAGGCGGCGCAGTGCTCCAGCACCTCCTCCTCCGTGTCCACCTTGCAGAGGATGTCCGTGGTGCGCACCTTGATGCCGCCGTTGCCGCCGATGTGCAGCTCGTAGCCCGAGTCCACGCACACCACGCCGAAGTCCTTGATGGTGGCCTCGGCGCAGTTGCGGGGGCAGCCGGACACCGCCATCTTGAACTTGTGGGGCATCCACGAGCCCCAGGTCATCTCCTCGAGCCTGACCCCGAGGCCGGTGGAGTCCTGGGTGCCGAAACGGCACCACTCGGAACCCACACAGGTCTTGCAGGTGCGCAGGGCCTTGCCGTAGGCATGGCCGGAGACCAGACCCGCCTGGCCGAGGTCCGCCCATACCGCGGGCAGGTCCTCCTTGGCGATGCCGAAGAGGTCGATGCGCTGGCCGCCCGTGACCTTGACCTCCCGGGCCTGGAACTTGTCCGCCACGTCGGCGATGGCCCGCAGCTCGTCGGGCTTCACGAGGCCACCGAAGAAGCGCGGCACCACGGAATAGCTACCGTCCTTCTGGATGTTGCCGTGGGCCCGTTCGTTGATGAAGCGGGACTGGGCGTCGTCCACGTACTCGCCGGGCCAGGCCGCCAGCAGATAGTAGTTGAGGGCCGGCCGGCACGCGTGGCAGCCGTCGGGGGTCTGCCACTCCATGAAGTCGAACACCGCCGCCATGGTCTTGAGTTCCTGCTCGCGGATGGTGCGGATGACGTCGTCGTGGCTGTGCTCGGTGCACTTGCACAGGGGTTTGCGGCTGGGGGCCGGGTCGTAGCCCTGGCCCACGGTGGCCGCCAGCAGGGCCTCCACCAGGCCGGTGCAGGAGCCACAGGAGCTGGAGGCCTTGGTATGGGCCCGCACGTCGTCCAGGGTGAACAGGCCCTTGGCGGCGATGGCGGTGGTGATCTCGCCCTTGCATACGCCGTTACAGCCGCAGATCTCCGCGTCGTCCGGCAGGGCCGCCACCCGTGTCTCGTCGCCGTGGCCGGCATCGCCGAGGTCGTGGCGGCCAAACAGCAGGGTGGCGCGAAACCCCGAGATGTCCGTGCCCTCCCGCAACAGCTGGAAGTACCAGCTGCCATCCAGGGTATCGCCGTACAGCACCGCCCCCTTGACCCGGTTGTCCCGGATCACCAGCTTCTTGTAGACCCCTTGGGCCGGGTCCTGGAGCACCAGGGTCTCGTCCCCCTCCCCCTCGTTGAACTCCCCGGCGGAGAACAGATCGATGCCCGTCACCTTGAGCTTGGTGGAGGTGACGGAACCCTCGTAGCGCTGATGTCCGACATGGGCCAGGTGGCTGGCGCACACCCGGGCCTGCTCGAACAGGGGGGCCACCAGGCCGTAACAGGTGCTGCGATGCTGGACGCATTCCCCCACGGCGTAGATGCCGGGGTCGAAGGTCTGGAGGGTGTCATGGACCACGATGCCCCGCTCACAGTGCAGGCCCGCGGCGCGGGCCAGCTCGATGTTGGGGCGGATCCCCACCGCCATCACCACCAGGTCCGCCTCCACCTCCAGGCCATCCTCGAACTGCACCGCCCTTACCCGGTCCTCGCCGAGGATGGCCCGGGTGCGGGCCTCCATGAGGAAGCGCAGCCCCCGGGCCTCCAGGGCGTAGCGCAGCAGGGCCGCCGCCGGCTTGTCGAGCTGGCGCTCCATGAGGCTGTCCAGGAGATGCACCACGGTCACGTCCATGCCGTTCCTGTGGAGGCCGTTGGCGGCCTCGAGGCCCAGCAGGCCGCCGCCGATGACCACGGCCCGGCGGTGGCTGCGGGCGGTGGCGAGCATGGCCTCCACGTCGGCGATGTCCCGAAAACCCATGACCCCCGGCAGGTCCACCCCCGGCACCGGCACCATGAAGGGCTTGGAGCCGGTGGCCAGCAACAGCCTGTCGTAGGGTTCCCGGCGGCCCGACGCCGTGACCACGTGACGGGCCGCACGGTCGATGGCCACCACCGGGTCCCCCGTCAGCAGGCGGATGCCCTGCTCCTCGTACCACTCGTGGCCGTTGAGCACGATATCCGCCAGGGCCTTGTCCCCCGACAGCACCGGCGACAGCAGAATGCGGTTGTAATTGGGATGGGGCTCGGCACCGATGACGGTGATGTCATACATGTCCGGTGCCAGCTTCAACATCTCCTCCAGGGTACGGACCCCGGCCATGCCGTTGCCCACCACCACGAGCTTGCGCCTCGTCATCGCCTTGCCTCCTCTTTGATGTCTGCCGCCGGCCCGCCGGCGCAGGCGGCCCGGTGCGCCGGATTGCGGGCCGCCAGCTCCGCCATATCTACGGCCGGGTGTTTGACCGCCATGGCCTCCAGGTAACCCACGGGGTCGCGGGCGGGGAAGGTCATGCCGTCGAAGAATCCATCCGGCCCCATGTCCAGGGCCCCATCGGCCACCGCCATGGTCCACGGCCCGTCATGGACGCCTTCGTCCTTGTAGTCGCCCTCGGGCAGCGGCCAGCCCAGGTCCGCGGCCGCCAGGCGGCAGGCCTCCGGGCGATAGGCCATGGCCGCCGTGCGCTGGAAGTCCACGGGCCGGTCCAGCTGCCCCCAGCGCACCATCTGGGTGAGGAACCACACGGCGTGGGAACGCCACGGGAAGTTGGCCCCATAGCGGTGGAACACATTGAAGTCCGGGCGCGCCACGGGCTCGTGGTCGCGGGCGAACTGGAAGGTGCCGAGGAGGGATTTCTCCAGCACCTCCACCGGGGCATTCACGTAGCGTCCCTTGCCGAGGAGCTGACAGACCTCGGGGCGGTTGTCCGCCCGGTCGATCCATTCGCAGGCCTGCATCAACGCCGTCACCACCGCCCGCAGGGTATTGGGGTTGGCCGCCGCCCAGCTGCTGGAGACCCCGAACACCTTCTCCGGGTGGTTGTTCCAGATGTCATAGCTGGTGGCAAGGGTACGACCGAGGCCGCTGCATACCGCCAGGGTGTTCCAGGGCTCCCCCACCGAGAAGCCGTCGATGAGCCCGGCCTCGAGATGGCTCACCATCTGGGGCGGCGGCACGACGATGAGTTCCATGTCCTCATCCGGGTCGATGCCGGCGGCGGCGAGCCAGTAACGCAACAGGTAATTGTGGGAGGAATAGGGAAACACCATGGCGAAGGTGAGGGGCCGTTCGCCCGCCCGGCGGGCGGCGTCGATCACCTGCTTGAGGGCACGGCCGCTGCCTCCTGGGGTGTCCAGGACCGGCTCACCCGTGGCCGCCATGCGCTCATGGAGGGAGGTGGAGACGGTGATGCCGTTGCCGTTGAGATCGAGGCTCATGGCCGCCACCATGGGAATGGAGCCCCCCAGCCCCAGGTTGCTGGCCAGGGGCATGGCCGCCAGCATCTGGGCGCCGTCCAGCACCCCCACCGTGACCTTGTCCCGAATGTTGGCCCAGGCGTTCTCCCGGGACAGCTCCACGTTCAGTCCCTGCTCCAGGAAGAAACCCTTCTCCTTGGCCACCACCAGGGGCGCGCAATCCGTGAGGGGCACGAAACCCAGGCGCAGGTCCGGCTTCTCCCGATGGCGCACCGACGACGACTGGGTGGAGCGGATCCAGGCGGACAGGTCCACCACGCTGGCGCCTTCGCCGGCCCGCGCCGGGGCCTCGTGGCTGCGGTGCAGGAAGCGCACCACCTCCGCCCGATAATGGTTGTAGACCGGGTTCTCGGCCAGGGCCAGGCGGCTGCGTGGCCGGGGCAGATCCACATGGAGGACCTCGCCGATGGTGGCCGCCGGGCCATTGGTCATCATGACGATGCGGTCCGACAGCAGCACCGCCTCGTCCACATCATGGGTCACCATGATGACGGTGTTCTGCAGCCTGGCCTGGATCTCCATGAGGGAGTCCTGCATGTGGCTGCGGGTCAGGGAGTCCAGGGCGCCGAAGGGCTCGTCCATGAGCAGCACCTTGGGTTCCATGGCCAGGGCCCGGGCGATGGCCACGCGCTGCTTCATGGCCCCGGAGATCTCCCCCGGCTTACGCTCCAGGGCATGGCCCATGTGGACCAGCTCCAGGTTCTGGAGGGTCCATTGGTGGCGTTGCGCCCGGCTCCTGGTGTGGCGGAACACCTGGTCCACGGCCAGGCGCACGTTGCCGTACACCGTGAGCCACGGCATCAGGGCGTGATGCCGGAAGACCACAGCGCGGTCCGGACCGGGCTCGTCCACCTCCCGTTGCTCCAGCACCACCCCGCCCGTGGTGGCCTTGAGCAGCCCGGCCACGATATTGAGGACGGTGGACTTGCCGCATCCCGAGTGACCGATGAGGGAGACGAATTCCCCCCGGGCCACCTGGAGATCGAAATCCTCGAGCACCGTGAGGGGGCCCTGGTCGGTGGGGAAGGTGATGCCGATGTGGTCGATGCCGAGATGGCTGTGCATACCTGTTTCCTAGTCTGTCCCGGTAGCCCGCGATGGTGTCTGGTGGATGATGGCCCCGGGGCCCCGGCCGGC
>JAABTG010000148.1 GCA_011389995.1 Thiotrichales bacterium | reverse complement strand
GTCATGCCGGGATTCCGCTACGCTCCATCCCAGCCTACGTTTGCGTGCGAGAGGAGACCGCCATGCCCCATGCCATCCGAATCCACCAGACGGGCGGTCCCGAGGTGCTGCGCTGGGATTCTGTACCCATAACGGAACCGGGCGCCGGGAAGGTACTGGTGCGCCGGGAGGCGAAGGGCCGGAAATTTGCAACCCATTTTCTATGCACATATAGTTGCACATATAGTTGGCTAAAGAGGTCTGCTGCCATGGGACAAGTCACCATCTACCTGGAAGACGAGCTTGAGGCCAAAATGGTGGCGGAAGCCAAGGCCCGAAGGCTCTCCAAAAGCAAATGGATTGCCACCGTCATTCGCGAAAAACTGGTCGATGAATGGCCGCCCGCGGTGCGGGAATCCGCCGGAAGCTGGGATGACTTCCCCGCGCTGGAGGACATCCGGAGCAAGGCGCAAGGGGATATCGAGCGCGAGCCCCTGTAATGTGGGTGCTGGACACCAACACCCTGATCTATTTCTTCAAGGGGCAGGGCCGCGTGTCCGACAGGTTACTTAGCCACCCCCCTGGCGACATTGGCATTCCCGCCATCGTCCTTTACGAGCTGGAAGTGGGCATTGCCAAATCCACTTCCCCCCGCAAACGCCGTGAACAACTGAAGGCACTGGCCGACGTTACTCGGGTCTTGCCCTTTGGTCCTGCCGAAGCCGAATCTGCCGCCCGCATCCGTGTCAACCTGGAAAAACAAGGCACGCCCATCGGCCCCTATGATCTACTCATCGCCGGTACCGCACAGGCGGAAAACGCCACCCTGGTCACCCGTAACACCAGGGAATTCGGCCGGATAAAAAAACTGCAGGTCGAAGATTGGTATTAGCCGGTTCGTTTTGGCTGGCCCAAAGGGATCTGAAGTGGCGCGGATACCATCCGGCAATCACAACCTGAATAAGCATCGCACCGATATCGGCGTCTGCCGTTGTTGGCAATCTCTGGGGGTTCTGCACATCCTGGCGAGAATGATGACTTTCGATGCCCCACAGCAGACAACCATGCCCCATGCCATCAGCCCGTAGGCTGGGTTGAGCGAAGCAAAACCCGGCATGGGCGACGCCCGGCAACGTATCGTGGTCATGCCGGGATTCCGCTACGCTCCATCCCAGCCTACGTTTGCGTGCGAGAGCAGACAACCATGCCCCATGCCATCAGCCCGTAGGCTGGGTTGAGCGAAGCAAAACCCGGCATGGGCGGCGCCCGGCGGCGTATCGTGGTCATGCCGGGATTCCGCTACGCTCCATCCCAGCCTACGTTTGCGTGCGAGAGGAGACAACCATGCCCCATGCCATCCGAATCCACCAGACGGGCGGTCCCGAGGTGCTGCGCTGGGAGTCCGTGCCCATGCCGGAGCCGGGCACCGGGGAGGTGCTGGTGCGCCAGCAGGCGGTGGGCCTCAATTTCATCGACACCTACCTGCGCACCGGCATCTATCCACCCCCCCGGATGCCCTTCACACCGGGCTTCGAGGCGGCGGGCGTGGTGGCGGCCTGCGGCGCGGGGGTCACTGAGTTCGCGCCGGGGGACCGGGTGGCCTACGTGATGGAGATGGGGGCCTACGCCGAGTATCGGACCCTGGCCACGGGCCGCCTGGTACCCCTGCCGGCGGGGGTGTCCGCGGCGACGGCGGCGGGCGTATTGTTGAAGGGCCTGACGGCCGAGTACCTGCTCCACCGCTGCCACGCGGTGGGGGCAGGCGACGCCATCCTGGTGCACGCGGCGGCGGGAGGCGTGGGCCTGCTGCTGTGCCAGTGGGCCGCCCACCTGGGGGCCACCGTCATCGGCACCGTGGGCACCGAGGCCAAGGCCGGCCTCGCCGCCGCCCACGGCTGCACCCACCCCATCGTCTACACCCGCGAGGACTTCGTGGCCCGGGTGCGCACCCTCACCGCGGGCGCCGGCGTGCCGGTGGTCTACGACTCGGTGGGGACCGATACCTTCATGGGCTCCCTGGAATGCCTGCGCCCCCGGGGCCTGATGGTGAGCTTCGGCCAGGCCTCGGGCAAGGTGCCCCCCTTCGACATCCTCACCCTGAGCCAGCGGGGTTCCCTGTATCTCACCCGCCCCACCCTGGACGCCTACATCGCCGACCCCGCCGAGCTGCGCACCGCCGCCGCCCGCCTCTTCGGCCTGGTGCAGGGCGGCCCCCTGGGGGTCACCATCGGCCAGGAGTATCCCCTCGCCGACGCCCCCCGCGCCCATGCCGACCTGGAGGGTCGGCGGACGACAGGGAGCACCGTCCTGAAGGTAATGGATGGTTAAGGGCGAATCAGACCCGGCGGATAGAATTGTGGGTCATCGCCACTTCCCTGGTGTCTAAACATCCCCCCTCGGTAAGGGCTTCCGAGTCACGGGTAGCAGAGGCCTACACCCTGTAAGGCACGCGGACGCCCGGTTCGTCGGGCGGGAAATCCTTGCTGTTACGGGTCACGAGCAGCGCGCCTTCGCGCTGTGCACTGGCCCAGATAATGGCATCCGGCAGGCGCATGCGGTGCTGACGGCGAATGGCCACCGCTTGCTCGGCAATATCATGACCGATGGCGACGTGGTGAAAACCCGCCAGGAATCGGCGAATCGTTGGCTCGTCTTCGACGGCGGCACCCACCATCACTTCGATCCAGGAAATCGGACTGATACAGGGCTGGGAGTAACGTCGAATTTCATTACGGGCTGCCTCGATACCATTGAGATAGTCAATCAGGATATTGGTATCCAGTAAGGCCTTCATGGATCCCACTCCTGGCGCAACCTGCGTTGATAGTCCAGGGCATCACGCGGTTCGTGACGCCAGAGACCGAAGGCATTTTCGGCCTGGTCTGACTGGTGGCGCTGCAGATACTCTGCTATCGCGCGGCGCACCAGTTCTGCCCGTGACAGCCGCGATTGTTCGCTCAGTTGTTTGAGCACTTCGATCTGCTCTTCGGGTAAATCGACGATGGTTCTCATAACCCATTGCCCCGTCAGATAACTGATAACGTCATCGTATATCGTATAATTTGGCAATGTAAAGCCTGGCGGGGCAGAAGCCCCAAGGACTGGCCAGTGTTCTGCCCCAGAAACGGCGCCCCCTATATACTGGACGTGCCACGTCGTGATGACGAGCCGGCTGCACCATGAGCATACTGATCGTCCCATCAGTCCATGCCATGGTGACCCTGGAGGCCGTATTTTGAATCCGACGCAAGAGCAACGCTCCCCGCGACGGCGGGTCCCGGGGACCCGCATCGCCGTCATCGGCGCCGGCATGGCCGGCATCACCTGTGCCCGCCGCCTCCGGGACCGTGGCCTGGAGGTGGTGGTGTTCGAGAAGAGCCGCGGCGTCGGGGGCCGGCTGGCCACCCGCCGCACGGCCGGGGGGCTGGCCTTCGACCACGGCGCCCAGTTCGTCACCGCCCGTACGCCGGCCTTCGCGACGGCCCTGGATGCCTGGGGGGCGGCCCCCTGGCGGCCGCTGATGGCGGCGGCCACGCCGGCGGCCGAGCCGTGGCGGGTGGGCGTGCCGGCCATGAACGCCCTGGTGAAACCCTGGGCCGGGGGTATCACCGTCCACCTCCAGACCCGGGTGCAGGGCCTCGAGCGCGGCGCGCAGGGCTGGCTGGTGCGCACCGCGGAAGGCCGGGCCGCAGAGGCCTTCGACGCCGTCGCCCTGGCCATCCCCGCCCCCCAGGCCCACGCCCTCGTGGCCCATATCCCCGAGCTGGCGGGGCCCCTGGCCACCGTCACCATGGCCCCCTGCTGGACCCTCATGACGGCCTTCGACACCCCACTCGAGCTGCCTTTCGATGTCTGGCACCGCCGCGATCACGACCTGGCCTGGGCCTGCCGTAACGCCTCCAAGCCCGGCCGTGACGCCGATGCCGAATGCTGGGTGGTGCAGGCCGGGGCGCAGTGGAGCAAGCACCATCGGGACGCCGCCCCGGAGGCGGTGGCCGACGACCTCATGGCACTGTTCGCCGCGGCGGTGGGACAGTCACTGCCCCGCCCCCGCCATCGGGCGGCCCACCGCTGGCTCTATGCCCTGGTGGAGCGCCCCCTGGGCAGGCCGTGCCTGGTGAGCCATGACGGCACCGTGGTCGCGGGGGGAGACTGGTGCCTGGCCCCCCGGGTCGAGGCCGCCTTCACCAGCGGTGAGGCCATGGCGGCGGCGCTGCCGGGCGCGCCCTGACGGTCCGGGCTGCCCCTGCGGCAGCCGCTTCCCGTCCCCTCTGCCCGCACCGTCCCCCGGACAGGACAGCAGCGAGCGGCCGGATCAGGCACAATAACGGTTTTACTCAAGGCCTCATCGCAAGGCCCAATCGGCACGATCAGATGAAAATACCCAAGGAACTCTTACCCCTCATCGAGGACGGCATCATCGACGAGGTGCTGCGCGCCCTCAAGAGCGGCAAGGAGGCCTCGGTGTATACCGTGCGCGCCGGCCAGCGGGTGCTGTGCGCCAAGGTCTACAAGGATATGGAGCAGCGCAGCTTCCAGGCGCGGTCCCGCTACCAGGAGGGCCGCAAGGCCCGGGGCAGCCGCCAGGCCCGCGCCATGGACCGCGCCACCCGCTTCGGCCGGCGCCAGCAGGAGGCGGAATGGAAGACCGCCGAGGCGGATGCCCTCTATCGCCTGGCCGCGGCCGGGGTGCGGGTGCCCCAGCCCCACGGCTATTTCCAGGGCGTGCTGCTGATGGCCCTGGTCACCGGCGAGACGGGCACCATCAACCCGGCGCCGCGGCTGGTGGATTGCCACCTCAGCCCCGAGGAGGCGGTGACGGCCTATGAATGCCTGGTACAGGACGTGGTGGCCATGCTGTGCCTGGGGCTGATCCACGGCGACCTGTCGGAATACAACGTGCTGATGAGTGGCGACGGGCCGGTGATCATCGACCTGCCCCAGATGGTGAGCGCGTCCGGTAACAACGCGGCACGGGAGATGCTGCTGCGGGATGTCCACAACCTGCGCGACAGCCTCGCCCGCTTCGCGCCGGAGCTCGGCGACACCCACTACGGCGAGGAGATGTGGGCCCTGTATGAGAGGGGCGCCCTGGTGCCCGAGACCGCCCTCACCGGCCGCTTCCGCTTCGACGAGCACGCGGCCGATGTCGCCGGGGTGCGCCTGTCCATCGAGGACGCCCGCCAGGAGCACGTCATCCGCGAGTTGGGACGGCAAGCGGCACGGGGGGACTGAGCCCGCCGCTGATCTCCCCGGAGCGCGGCCTCAGACCGCGGCGCAGCCGCGGATGAGGTCCGCCATCAGGGGCGAGGCGCCGATGTGGGGGGTGACGGTGATATCCGCCTCGGGATGGACCCGGCCCGCCTCCTCCACCAGGGCGGGGATGTCGTTCACCACGTGGGTGCCGGCGGCCAGGAAATAGGGCACCACCACCACCGAGCGGGCACCCTGGTTGATGCAGCAGCGGATGCCGTCGGGAATGGAGGGCGGGGCCAGCTCCAGGAAGGCGGTCTCCACGATGTCGAAGCTCTCGCCGAGGGCCTCGTCCAGCCGCCGGGCCAGGGCCGTCACCTCCTCGTTCGATGCCTCGCGGCGGCTGCCGTGGGCCACCAATAGCAATGCCTTCATGTCGTCGTAGTTCCTGTGCCGCAGGGTTCGGGCACGCATCCTAGCCCCCCCGGGCCGGCCCAAACACCTCGGAATTCCGGGACAATTCCGCCCGCTTCTGCCTTTCCACTTGGGCCGCCCCCTCACCGTCACCGCCCATGAGGAGGGACAGGGCCTCCCCATCCCGGGCGCCGCCGTCGGTGGCCATCACATAGGCCTCGAAGCGCTGTTTGATGCTGCGCACGTAGTGGGCGGTCTCGCCCCCCCGCACCCAGCCGTGGCGGGCCTTCTCGGCATACTTGTCCTTGGACAGCAGGCGTATGGCCTGCTCCACGTTGTCGAACCAGCGGTTCGGGTCCCAGCCCTTCTCCACCGCCAGGCGGCGGGCGTCATAGACGTGGCCGTGACCGGCATTGTAGGAGGCCAGGGCGAACCAGGTGCGGTCCGCCACCGGCAGCTCGGGGTCGAAGCGGTCGCGCAGCCAGTCCAAGTACTTCACCCCCGCGTGGATGGAGGTCTCGGGGTTCTCCAGGTCCTCGAGCCCCAGCTGCTCCGCGGTGCGGGGCACGATCTGCATCAGCCCGCGGGCCCCCGCCAGGGACTCGGCATCGGGTCGGAAGCGGCTCTCCTGGTACATCTGGGCGACCACCAGCCGCCAGTCGAAGCCATACTGGCGGGCGTACTTCTTGATGAACTCATCGTAGGGGGACAACCTGCCCTGCTCCATCAGCTCCACCCGGCCGAGGGCCAGGCGCCGGATCTGCTTCTCGTTGGTGAAGTACTTCTTGTACAGGACGTTGTAGAGCACGCCCTTGAAGGACTTGCGGATGAAGGCGTTGAGGGCCGCCAGCAGCTCCTCGTCCTCCGCCCGTACCGCCACCGCGTGGGGGCGGTCGAGGCCGAGGGTGAAGGCGGAGGCCACGTCCACGCCGTTGGCCAGCTCGATATCCAGCAGGTGCTCGTCGGCCAGGGTGAGGTCATGCTCGCCCCTGGCCACGTGGCCGATGATCTCCTCCGTTTCCATGTCCTCGGGGGCGGGCCGCAGGGTCAGTTCCACGCCCAGCTGGCGCAGCCCCATGAGCTGGTTCCAGTGGCCGCTGGATTGGCGCACCACGAAGGTCCGGCCGTCCAGCCCCGGGATGTCGGACAGGGGGTCGTCCGCCCGCTTGACCACATGCAGCGGGGCGTAGTGGTAAGGACGCGTGTAGGCCAGGCCCTCACGTTCATGGCGTTCCTGGGGCACCAGGAAACCCGCCGCCACGTCGGCGCGGCCCTCCTTCAACCAACGGTACATGGCCTCGTGGGAGGGCGGCACCACCACCTCCAGACGCAGGCCCAGATCCCTGGCGAAGGCCCGGGCCAGCTCGTACTCGAAGCCCACCAGCTCACCCCGCCACAGGAAATAGGATGCCGCATTGTTGCGCAGCAGGACGCGGATGCGGCGACGCTTCTTGAGGCCCGGCAGGTCCTCCTTGTACTCGTCATAACCGAAGCGGGTGAGGGCCTCGGTATGGAGGAAATCATCCAGGGCCCGCCGCAGCTCCTCGGCATCCCGGCGTATCCCCCAGGCGATGGGGCGCTCCGCGGAGAGGTCGAAGGCCGCCCGGATGTCATCACGGTAGCCCAGATACATCTGCACCACGTTGCTGTCCCTGACGGTGGCGGCGACCCGTCCCCCGGCCACCAGGTCGATGACGTCCTCGTCCCTGAGGCCCTGGGGAGTGGCGGTGAGGACGATGCCCGGATACTCGTCCTTGAGGGCCATCATGGTGTCCCAGAAGCTGCTGCCGCGGTCCACCAGCACGGTGCGGCCCACCAGGTCGGCGGGCCCCTCGATGCCATTGTTGCGGCTGCTCACCACCAGTTGCTCCACCACGTGGTCCACGGGCACGGAGAAGCCGATGCGCTCCCTGCGGGCCTCGGTGGCCGTCAGGTTGGCGGCGATGATGTCTCCCTCGCCCGTCTCCAGGGCCTTCAGGAGCTTGGCGATACCGGCAACGGGCACCACCTCCGCCTCCAGACCGAGGGAGGCCGCGAAGGTGGCGGCGAGGCGTTCCTGTTCGTCCACCGGGGAGCCGTCCCGGGGCAGGTAGCGATTGCCTTCGTAGTTGGGGGGCACGAGGATGCGCAGGCGCCCCGTGGCCATGATCTCCGGCAGGTCCCCGCCCCGGGCGGCGCCTGTCGCGGTCCCGGAATCCGCGGCCGTCACTCCCCCCAGACCCATCAGGATCAGCAGGAGCACGGCCGCGATCAGGACGGGATGTTGAGGGCGCATTATGGCGATAGGTCGGGCCGGCCGATGGGGAACCATGGAGTCTAAACCCCGCCCGCCCCGCGCTCCACTTCACCACATTTTGCTAATGGATCATGGGCGCGGCGGGGCCCTGGGGGGCCTGCTGCGCGCCCTTCAGTCCGCCCCGTGATGCCCGGCCCCGGGCGCGGCGGAGGCGTCCCCCACCAACCGCCGCTGCAGATGGGCATAGGGCGGCTCGCTCTCCAGACGGGCATCCACCACCGCCCCGCCCACGGTGAAATGGTAGAGGTCCTGGTAGCGTCGGGTATCCACGCCGAGGGCCTCGTGCACGACGTCGTCGAAATAACAGCCGATGCCGGTGCCCTGGACGCCGGCGGCCTCGGCCTCCAGGTAGAGGACCTGCCCCATGAGCCCCGCCTCCCAGAAACGCCGCCGATAGAGCCAGGGCTGTTGGTCGAGGGCCTCCATGTCGGCCAGCATGGCCAGGGAGAAGGCGGAATCGGCGGCGATGTCCTGCTGGCAGGAGGCGGTGGCCGCGAAACCGCGGGTATCCCCCGGCCCCAGCAGAAAAAGCGGCAGATGGGCGGGGCAGCCGGCCACCGCGGACCAATGCCAGTCCGTGGCCAGGGCCTCCCGCAACGCGTCCGGCGCGCCGGCATCCCTTACCAGGCAATACACCCCGGGCTCCAGCCCCGCCACCCGGTGGACGAAGAACACCGGATGCACCCGCGGGGCCGCCGGGCTCAGGGACCACGGCGGCAGGGGCCGCGGCATCAGGGCGTCCACCATGCGGAAGAAGGCCGCGGCATCGATGCCGCTCACGCCATCGAAGGCCTGGGCCGAACGCCGGCGGCGCACCAGGTGGGAGACGGGGTGGGAAGATACCGCCGGTAAGGGCGGAAGGACGGGCCACGGGGCCGTCGCGACGGCGTGCCCTGGCGGCTTGCCCGTGGCCGCGGCCACCGCCGGGATGTCCCGCCATTCTCGGTGGTCGCGGCTCAGACCATTGGCGCGCCCCTGCCAGGGCACCCCGGCGAGGGCACCCAACACCTCGTCCATGGCGGGGGGATGGCCGGCGCCTATCCACAGCAGAGCCTCCGGTGTCTCATGGTCGCCGGGCGGGAAATCCGCCGTGCGATCCACCCCCGTGAGGGCGGCGATGCTCTCATCCCCCCATTGGTCGAGCAGGCGCGCCGGCCAGCCCAGGGCCGCGGCCCCGTAAGCGAGGGCGGCCTGGGCATGGCCGCAGTCATGCTGGCAGTAACGGAAGGCCCGCATGCCGTACTTCCAGGCCTCACGCCAATGGATGCCCGTGAGGGCCACCAGCACGCCCTCCTGCCAGGACAACGGCGCGGCGGCACGGCGTTCCAGGCAGTGGTCATGGGGCTGATAGTGGTAGACCCCGGCATCGAGGCCCGTCACGCCGGCGGTGATCAGGTATCCCTCGGTGGGATGGAGGTTGCCGCTGGAGGGATTGCAGCGCAGGGCCCAGCGGTTGCCGCGGAAGGACTTCCAGTCGGCGAGCCCCAGGGTCAGTTCCAGCAGGTGGGCCAGATTGTCCAGGGTGAAGGGCCGGGCCGCCACGGCGCCCGGCCGGAACAGGTCGTCGAAGGCCGGCGGCAGTTCGCCTGCGAGCAGGGGCAGTTCCACCCGTGGGGCCCCCTCGTAGTGACGGAAGGGGTCGGGCTGATTGACCCAGTCGAGACGCCCCGGCCCCGGGGCCATGCGTTGGGGATGGTGTTTCGAAAGCTCGTGGTAGTGGCGCAGGGTCTCGTTCATGCCACCATGGTGACCCACGGCCAGGACGCCAAACACCACAACCCTGCACGGTATTTGACACCGTGGCGAGGCCCGGGCGGATGAGGGTGTTCCGGGGCTTGCCGTGCCCTGGCGCCGCGGCGCAAATGGCCGACGCGAAACCACCGGACCCAGACGGAGTCGAAATTTTAATGAAGAAATCAGTAGTGAGCCTGTTACGCCACGGCGGCGCACTTGCCGTCGCCCTGTGGCTGCTGCCCGCTGGCATGGCATCGGCGAGCGAACCCACCAGCGGCTCCATGCGCTGCGGCACCCACCTGGTCTACGTGGGCGACCCCAAGTACGAGGTGCTGAATCGCTGCGGCGAGCCCGACAGCGCCTCCCTGGTGGGGGAACGGCTGCAGCGGCTGGCCGTGCCCTACGGTCCCCTGCGTTATTCCACGGAGTCCCTGGTGCCGGTGGAGGAATGGATCTATGAGCGCGGCTATGGACGATTCATCCGCATCCTCACCTTCGAGGGCGACACCCTCGAGCGCATCCGCCTCGGGCCCCGCAAGTAGCCGCCCTCAACGGCCCAGCAGTTGCCCCAGGCCGGTGGCGATGCGGTGGTCCAGCCAGTAGCGGGGGCGCCAGGGGTTGGCGCCCGCCACGAAACCCACATGGCCGCCGTGAGGCATCACGTCCATGTGTACCCGCGGGCCGATGTCCTGGGCACCGGGCACGTCCCCGGGGTACATGAACGGGTCGTCCAGGGCGTGGATGACCTGCACCGGCACCGTGATGGCGCCCATGAAGGCGTGGCTGCTGCAGCGCCGGTAGTAGTCATCCGCGCCGGCGAAGCCGTGCAGCGGCGCCGTCACCCGGTCATCGAAGGCGTAGATGGTGGAGATGGCGTCGAGGTCCACATCGAGGGGCGAGGCCAGGATGCTGAATTTCCTGCGGTAGGAGCCCTTGAGGCCGGCCAGGAGGTGGCGGCCGTAGATGCGCGACGCCCCCTGCTCCAGGCGCGCCGCCGCGCGCCACAGGCGAAAGGGCACGGACACCACCACGGCCGCCTCCAGGGCACTGTCTGAACCGCTCTCGCCGAGGTACTTCAGCAGCAGATTGCCCCCCAGGGAGAAGCCCACCGCCGCGGCGGGCGCGCGTCCACGGCTTTTCAGGTGGGCGAGGATCTCCACCACGTCCTCGGTGGCGCCGGAATGATAGCCTCGGGCCAGGCGGTTGGGCTCACCGCTGCAACCCCTCAGGTGCATGAACACCGTATCGAAGCCGTGGTCGTGGAGGGACGCCAGGGTGGGGGTGACGTAATGGGACCCCAGGGAACCCTCGAGGCCGTGGATCACCAGCACCAGGGGCCGCGCCCCCGTCCCGTGCCATACCAGGTCGATGAAGTCCCCGTCCGCCAGCTCCACCCGCTCCCAGGTACCCTCCAGGGCCAGCCGCGGCCTGCAGAAGCTCGGCCACAGGGTCTGCAGATGGGACGACGGCAACCACCACGCCGGGACGAAGGGAAGGGGTTGGTCCACGGGGGTCGGGGGCCGGGGGGCGGGGGTCGGGGGCCGGGGGCCAGGGGCCGGATCGATTACGCCCATGGCCGGGGCCCATGACGAGGATTTGTCCGGCCACCGGCGCGGAGGCTGTTCTTGCGCCTCCCTTGGGGGCAGCCGGGGTGGTGATTCCCCCTCCCGGCCTCCCCCACAAGTGGGGGAGGAGTGGATTCACTATTCACCATTCTCTGGTCCTTGGTCCTTGGTCATTGGTCCTTGGTCCTTGGTCCTTGGTCCCTGGCCCCTGGTCCCTGGCCCCTGGCCACCAAATCATTCACCGGTGCT
>JAABTG010000147.1 GCA_011389995.1 Thiotrichales bacterium | reverse complement strand
CTCGATGACGCCTGTGCCGCCGGAGGATTGACGTCGCTGCAGTTCATCCAGATGATGGCGATCCACCCGGAATACCACGGCCGGCCTGGCCACCTGCGCCGAGAACTTGCGGGGGCGGAGCTGCGCCAGGGGGTAACGGCAGGTATCGGACCCGCCGACGTAGCGGTTGGCCACGGTACCGTGGGCGGACATCTCCAGTTCACCCTCCAGCAGATAATAATTGTAGTCGTCGGTGTCCCCTTCCCGGAACACGAAGCGGCCCTGAGGATATTCGACGATCTCGGCCGCCGCGAACAGCTCGTCCTGGAGGGCAGGCGACATGCTCTCCACGGGCACGAGATCACGCAACCGCTGCTCGAATTTTTCCATACCCGGCCTCATGGTTCCCTCCGGCAGACGGCTGACTCACAACGGAACGGGTGCAGCGAAACCATCACCCTCCCCTGTGATCGAGCACCCGTTGCCGCCGCGGTGCCACGGCCGCCGCATACTTTGGCGCTTCTCTCATGGACAACAATCCGGCAGAGGTGGGAAGGAGAGTCGGATCTGGCTCATGCATTTCCTGTTGAGTGCCCATAGGCACGGGCGGTGAGACACCTGAGGCGTCTGGCGTTTCCTGGAACTTCCGACTTTACTCAACTGGCCGTCGCTACTCCAGTACCTTGTTCCGTATTGATCGAGGCCGTCAATGGGGCACGCCACGGTCGAAGAGGACGACGCCGGGACGGCGAAAGGGTATTACCAGCACTGCCCCCGCCACGAACCCCGCGCCGTGGGCCCACCACGCCACGGAATGCCCTTCCTTCACCAGGATGGGCATCACCAGTTGGAACATCAGCCAGGCGCCGAGAATGAGATAGGCGGGCAGGTAAAGGGGCAGGCGGCCCACCACCAGGATCAGGATTCGGACTCGGGGGTGCAGCATGACGTAGGCCCCCAGCACCCCCGCCACCGCACCACTGGCGCCGATGAGCGGTTTGACGGAATAGGGATCCACCAGACCATGGGCGAGGGCCGCGAGGACACCACACAGCAGATAGAAAACCAGGAAGCGCAGGTGCCCCATGGCGTCCTCCACGTTGTCGCCGAACACCCACAGGAACAACATGTTACCCAACAGGTGGGGCAGGTCACCATGGAGGAACAGGGTTGTGAGCAGGGTCGCCCCGGCGGGCACCCGGGCCAGCTCGGGTGTCAGCTCCGCGTGGCCGAAGAGCAGGGCCGGCACCATGCCGTAGGCCATGGCGAAGGCCCGAACATCGATACCTGCCCACTGGTTCTGGTATAAAAAGACCAGGGTACACAGGGCAATGAGAGCGGTCGTCGTGCGCTGAAAGGCAATGACCCGCAGGGGATTGGCGTCATACAGGGGCAGAAACATGATCCATCCTCCTCCCGTGGTCCCTAAGGATACCGCGATGGTGCGCAGGCCCCGGGAAACCACCGCCCGTCCTCGCCGGTCCAACGGACGGAAAGCCATAGCGGGGGCGATGGGGCCAACGCCGCCATGGATGATTTCCCGACCCGGCGACGGGTGATAATCTCAGGCCATCGCATTAGAATATTAGCCATAATTAATCTTTAATCAGACGAGGTTGTCCATCATGACTATCGAACGCATCGTACTCGCAGTGGCCGGCGCCATGGTTCTGCTCTCCGTGGTGCTCTCCCAGGTCCATCACCCCTACTGGCTGTACTTAACGGCCTTCGTCGGACTCAACCTGTTGCAGTCCGCATTCACGGGTTTCTGCCCCATGGCCATGATCCTCAAGGCCGCGGGCAAGAAATCCGGCCAGGCCTTCGGCTGACAGCGACGGCGGGCGGCAGCGGCCGTCCGCCGCCGTGGCCCCCCGCCTCCGGCGGACCGACCCCTAAGCCCGGTACGCCATGTCACATATCCCCGCCCATGCCCGCCGGGTCTTCAAGGGGGTTCTGTTCGACGTCTATCAATGGGAACAGGAGTTGTTCGACGGCTCCACCACCACCTTCGAGGCCATACGCCGCCTGCCATCAGTCCAGATCATCGCCACCACCCCCGAAGGGGGCATCATCCTGCTGTTGGAGGAGCAACCCTTCGTGGGCGAGTTCATATCCGTCCCCGGCGGCCGTGTGGAGCGGGACCACGGTCCCGAGGAGACGGCGCGCCGGGAGTTGCTGGAGGAACTCGGAATGGTCGCCGATACCTGGGTGCCCTGGCGCACCATCCACCACGGCGCCACCGTTCAGTCTAAGAGTCACGAGTTCATCGCCCGATGCTGCCGCCGCGTCCAGCCTCCGGAGCAGGAACCGGGGGAACGTATCCATCCCTTCGCCGTGGGCCTGGGGCAGTTTCTCGACCTGACGGCCGATCCACGATTCCGTAACAAAGGATTGTCAGACTATTTGCTTCGCCTGCGCCACACGCCCGGTGCCGTGGAGAAGCTGCGCCGGGAACTGTTTGACTGACAGGCCTCCTTCCCCGGTCACGAGGCGGATGCCCGATGGTAAAGACCCTCTCTGCTAAGCTCACCCAGCGTACCCACGATCTGGTGTTTCGCACCGTCCACTCCCGCAATCTCATATACAACGCGTGCTGGGAGGATCCCCGCATCGACCGTCGCCTGCTGGGGCTGGATGAACAAAGCCGCGTGGTGGTGCTCACCAGCGCCGGCTGCAACGCCCTGGATTATCTCCTCGACGGTCCCGCCAGCATCGACGCCGTGGACGTCAATCCCCGCCAGAACGCCCTGCTGTGGTTGAAGATCGCCCTCATCGAACGGGGCCACCACGACGACCTGTTCCGTTTCTTCGGGGATGGCCGTCACCCCGAACACCGGCGGGTCTATGGCGAGCTCCGTCACCGCCTGCCGGCCCAGGCCCGGCGCTTCTGGGACCACCATGTGGATTGGTTCGACGCCGCCAGCCGCCGGGGCTCGTTCTATTATCGGGGGACTTCGGGGGCCGTGGCGTGGCTCCTCACCCGCTATCTGCTCCAACCCCGCCGCAAGCTCAAACCCCATCTTCACGACCTCATCCAGGCCGCCACCCTGGAGGAGCAACGGGCCATCTATGCCGCCATGGAACCGCGCCTGTGGCGCCGCCTGGACGGCTGGCTCCTGAACCAGCCCCTCATCATGTCCATGCTGGGGGTACCCCGCCCCCAGCTCCGCCTCATCAAGGACGAGTATCCGGGCGGCCTGGTGGGCTATATCCGTGACAAGTTCAAGCACGTGCTCACGGAGGTGCTGATCCACGACAACTACTTCTGGCGCGTCTATCTCACGGGTTCCTATACCCGGGATTGCTGCCCGAACTATCTGCGTCCGGAGCACTTCGATACCCTGCAGTCCAATGTGCACCGCATACGGGTACACACCACCACCGTGTCGGACTTCCTGCGCCGGCGCCCCGCTCCCTACAGCCATTACGTCCTCCTCGACCATCAGGACTGGCTGGCCCGCCATGACCCGGTGGCCCTGGAGCAGGAATGGCGTCTCATCCTCGCCAGCAGCGTGCCCGGGGCCCGGGTCCTCATGCGCTCGGCCAGCCATCAGGTGGATTACATCCCCGAGGCGGTACGGGACGCCCTCGCCTTCCTGCCGGACCTCGCCCATACCGTACACCGGGAGGATCGGGTGGGCACCTACGGCAGCGTCAATCTGGCCGTGGTGCGTTGAACGGGACCCCCCGCGCCGCCAACGAGGCGGCACTCAGGCGTTACTACCGTTTCCACGCCGGCATCTACGACGCCACCCGCTGGGCCTTCCTGTTCGGTCGCACGGCCCTCGTGGACGCCATCGCCCGGCACGCACCGGCACCGCGGGATATTCTCGAAGTGGGCTGCGGCACGGGACGCAACCTGCTGGTCCTGGGCCGGCGCTTTCCCCACGCCCGCCTCCATGGCGTGGACGTCTCCGCCGCCATGCTGGCGACCGCCCGACGCCGGTTCGATGCCGCCGGCAGACGGGGCATGCTGAAGGAGGCCGCCTACGACAGCCCGCTGGCGGAACCGGGCCGGCCCTTCGACGTGGTGTTGTTCTCCTACTGCCTGTCCATGATCAACCCGGGCTGGCAGGAGGCCCTCGACACCGCCCGGGCGGACCTGGCCCCCGGCGGGCTGCTCGCCGTGGTGGACTTCCACCACAGCCCCAGCGCGGGCTTTCGCCGCTGGATGGGGATGAACCACGTACGCATGGAGGGGCATTTGCTGCCCGCCATGGAGAGGGATTTCACCACCGTGGAGCGCCGGGTGACGCCGGTGTACGGCGGGCTGTGGAGCCGCTTCGCTTATCTGGGGCGGGCGGTGGACAAGGGCCCTCTGGTCCCCTAGGAAAATGCTGATTTAATCCGTCCAGGATTAAATCAGCCACGCCGGGCCCGGTGCATGCCCGGGCCCGGCTCACGCATTTCAATCACTTACGTGATTGATGCGATGGTCCATCCCTGGACCATACGGAAAGCGCTGAATAAATCAGCGCTTTCCTAGGCGAGACCTGGCGGGCACCCCCGGCCCCGCAGGGCGGGCTTGCCCGCGAACATCGGCCTCCGAACGGGCCGCCGTGGTGCGTTCGCGCCCGCGGGCGCCCCTACGGGGAGACCCTCCCCGGCCGGTGTGGGAGCGGGCTTGCCCGCAAACAGCGGCTTGCCCGCAACCCCCCTACACGGGCTTGTAGATCTCCGCCCCCTGGTCCTTGAACTCCTCCGCCTTCTCCTGCATGCCGGCGTCCACCGCCTGGTCGGTACCGAGGCCCCGTTCCCGGGCGTAGTCGCGCACGTCCTGGGTGATCTTCATGGAGCAGAAGTGGGGCCCGCACATGGAGCAGAAGTGGGCCACCTTGTGGGCCTCCTTGGGCAGGGTGGCGTCATGATAGGAACGGGCCAGTTCCGGATCCAGGGAGAGGTTGAACTGGTCCTCCCAGCGGAACTCGAAACGCGCCTTGGACAGGGCATTGTCCCGCACCTGGGCCGCCGGATGCCCCTTGGCCAGATCGGCGGCATGGGCGGCGATGCGATAGGCGATGATGCCCTCCTTCACGTCCTGGAGATCGGGCAGGCCCAGATGTTCCTTGGGAGTCACATAGCACAGCATGGCGGTACCGTACCAACCGATCTGGGCCGCGCCGATGGCCGAGGTGATGTGGTCGTAACCGGGGGCGATGTCGGTGGTCAGCGGCCCCAGGGTGTAGAAGGGGGCCTCGTAGCACTCGGCCAGCTCGCGGTCCATGTTCTCGCGGATGAGGTGCATGGGCACGTGACCCGGGCCTTCGATCATCACCTGGACATCGTGTTCCCAGGCCACCTTGGTGAGCTCCCCCAGGGTCCTGAGTTCCGAGAACTGGGCCTCGTCGTTGGCGTCGGCGATGGAGCCCGGACGCAAGCCGTCCCCGAGGGAGAAGGCCACGTCGTAGGCCTCCATGATCTCGCAGATCTCGTCGAAGTGGGTGTAGAGGAAATTCTCCTGATGGTGGGCCAGGCACCACTTGGCGAGGATGGAGCCGCCCCGGGAAACGATGCCCGTCACCCGCGCGGCCGTCAGGGGCACGTAGCGCAGCAGTACGCCGGCGTGGATGGTGAAGTAGTCCACCCCCTGCTCGGCCTGCTCCACCAGGGTGTCCCGCATCAGTTCCCAGGTGAGCTCCTCCGGCCGACCGTCCACCTTTTCCAGGGCCTGGTAGATGGGTACGGTGCCGATGGGTACCGGGCTGTTGCGGATGATCCACTCCCGGGTCTCGTGGATGTTCCGGCCGGTGGACAGGTCCATGAGGGTGTCGCCGCCCCAGCGGCAGGACCACACCAGCTTCTCCACCTCTTCGTCGATGGAGGACGTGACCGCGGAGTTGCCGATATTGGTGTTGACCTTCACCCGGAAGTTGCGCCCGATGATCATGGGTTCGAGTTCCGGATGATTGATGTTGGAGGGGATGATGGCACGACCGCGGGCCACCTCGCTGCGCACGAACTCCGGCGTGATCTCCGCCGGGATGGCGGCCCCCAGGCCCTGTCCGGCATGCTGGCGCAGCAGCGTGCCGTAGCGGGGATCGGCGCGCATTTCCTGGAGGCGGCTGTTCTCGCGGATGGCCACGTACTCCATCTCCGGCGTGATCTCGCCGCGACGCGCGTAGTGCATCTGGGTCACGCGAGCTCCGGTACGCGCCCGCCGCGGCGCCCTGATATGTTCGAAGCGCAGGGCGGCGAGGGCCGGATCCGCCGCCCGTTCACGACCGTAGCGTGAACTCAGGCCCGACAGCACCTCGGTATCATCCCGCCCCTCGATCCAGCCACTGCGTACGTCGCCCAGCCCCTTGCGCAGATCGATGACGGCCTCCGGGTCGGTGTAGGGACCCGAGGTGTCGTAGAGATAGAGGGGCGGATTCTCCTCGCCGCCGAAACTGGTGGGCGTCTCGGCGAGTTCGACTTCCCGCATGGGGACACGGAGGTCCGGCCTCCCGCCCTCGACATAGGTCTTGCGGGAGCCCGGAAAGGGCGCGACGGACCTGCCGGTATGGTCCTTCCTGCCCGGCGTCAGCGCTTCAGGGACGGCATTCATATGACTTTTGTCTAACCTCGCGATAAGTATGCGGTTTCCCGCTGGGACAGGCGACCAAAGCGGGCCGGCGTCGCAACGAAGCGGGGAGATTCCTCAAAAAAAACAAGGCTTAGCCATGCATTTTCACTATTCAAAGCTATATAATGGGAAGCTCGGATGCAAGCAGGCTACCAAGGGGATAAACGGACATTCTCCGAACCCTGCCCCCCACTTCATGCCGCCACTCGATGGGTATGCGATGAACTACCAGAAGGCTCGCTTCAACATGGTCGAACAACAGATTCGGCCCTGGGATGTGCTGGACCAACGGGTGCTCGATGCGGTGGAGGGCTTGCCGCGAGAGGCCTTCGTACCCCCTTCTTTCGGCATGCTCGCCTATGCCGATGCCGCCCTGCCCCTGGCGGATGGCCAGCTCATGATGCCGCCCAAGGTGGCGGCCCGGCTGGCTCAGGAGCTACTGCTCGAAGCCACCGACCGGGTACTCGAGGTGGGCACCGGCAGCGGCTACCTTACGGCGCTCCTGGCGCGCCTTGGCCGCCATGTCTACAGCATGGAGCTATCCCCCGCCCTGTCGAAGGAGGCAGGACGCGTGCTCAAGGAACAGGGCATAACGAACGTCACCCTCGATGTGGGAAACGGCCTGCAGGGCTGGGACGCGCACGCCCCCTTCGATGCCATCGCGGTGACCGGTTCCCTCAGGGAGGTTCCTGACGTCCTGCTGCGTTCCCTTACCCCGGGGGGGCGGCTGGTGGCGGTGGTGGGTACGCCACCGGTGATGGAGGCCATGAGATATCAGCGGGAAACCGAAGATTACTGGTCCGCCACCAGCCTGTTCGATACGGATCTGCCCGCCTTATCCGGTCTCGCCGAGCCCGAGCCTTTCGATTTCTAGGAGAAGTCAGCCGTGAATCCCATCAAAACCCTGGTTCTCGGGGCCTCCCTGGTCCTCACCCCCCTGACGGTGTCGGCCCTCGACCTGCTGCAGGCCTACGAACTGGCCCTGGCCAACGACCCCGAATACCTGGCCGCCCAGGCCGCCAATCGCGCCGCCCAGGAGGCCCGCCCCCAGGCCCTGGCGGGTCTGCTGCCCAGCGCCGAGGCCAGTGGCAACACCCGTTACAACGACCAGGAGAGCAGCTCCGTCGTCGCGGGCGGCGGCAGCGAAAAGTTCAACAGCCACGGCTACCAGCTGTCCCTGCGCCAGCCGGTGTTCCGCTGGGACCGCTGGGTTCAGCTGGAGCAGGCGGACCTCAGTATCCAGCAGGCCAACGCGGTGCTGGACGCGGCCCATCAGGACCTCATCCAGCGTATCACCAGTCGTTACCTGGACGTGTTGCGGGCCGAGGACAACCTGGAGTTCGTGCGTAAGACGAAGGAGGCCATCGGCCGCCAGCTCAACCAGGCGGAACAGCGCTTCGAGGTGGGCCTCATCGCCATCACCGACGTGGAAGAGGCCAAGGCCGCCTACGACCTGGCGGTGACCGACGAGATCCGGGCGGACAACGACCTCGCCAATGCCCACGAGGCCCTGCGGGAGATCATCGGCGAGTACCACTACGAGGTGCAGGGCTTCAAGGATGACCTGCCCCTGGAGCGTCCCGACCCCGAGGACATCGACGCCTGGACCGCCATCGCCCTGGAACAGAACCTGAACCTCCAGGCCGCCCTGTTCGCCTCGGAGAACGCCCGCGAGGAGATCCGGCGGCGCAGCGCCGAAGGCCATTATCCGACCCTGGACGCGGTGGCCAGCCGCTCCTATAGCAAGAGCGGCGGCGGTACCTTCGGCGGCACCAGCAACAAGACCGATGCCATCGGCCTCGAGCTGGTGGTGCCCCTGTATACCGGTGGCTTTGCCTCGTCCCGGGTGGAGGAGGCCCGTCACCTCTACCGGCAGGCCACGGATCAGCGCGAGCAGGCGCGACGGGCGGCCCAGCGGCTGGCCCGGGACGCCTACCTCGGGGTGCTGGCCGACATCAGCCGCATCAAGGCCTTCGAGCAGTCCCTGGTATCCACCCGGACCGCCCTCAAGGCCACCGAGGCCGGCTTCCAGGTGGGGACCCGTACCACGGTGGACGTGGTCAACGCCCAGGTGGAGCGCTTCCGCGCCAGCCGCGACCTGGCGGCATCCCGCTACGACTACGTCATCAACAGCCTGGCCCTGAAGCTGGCGGCGGGCACCCTGTCCCCCGAGGATATCGAGTACTTCAGCAGCTGGCTGAAACCCTAGCCGGCGTCCCATAGCCATGGCGCCATGGATTCATAACCGCCCGGATTGAAAGGCGGCGCCAGGGGCTCAACCCGGATGGCCGAGCAGGTCATCCAGGGTATCGGCGAGGCGTTCCCGGGCGCCCCGGTTCTCCTCCACCATCCGCCGGCCACACTCCCCCATACGGTGGCGCAGGTTGGCATCCCCCAGCCACTCTTCCACCACGCCGCTCAACTCACCGCCCTCTTCCAGGCGCCGGGCACCGCCCCGGGCCACCAGCAGATCCGTGATCTCGTGGAAATTGAACATATGGGGCCCGGTGACGACGGGCAGGCCCAGGGCCGCGGGTTCCAGCACATTGTGTCCACCCCGCGCCACCAGGCTGCCGCCGACGAAGGCCACATCGGCCGCGGCATAGAGCGCCAGGAGTTCCCCCATGGTGTCGCCGATGATCACCTGGGCCGCCCTCCAGTCGGCGCCGGGGGCCGTGCGCCTGACGGTGCGAAAGCCCTTGCGCACCGCCAGACCATGGACCCCCTCGAAGCGCTCGGGATGACGGGGCACCAGTAGCAGCAGGGCACCGGGAAACCGTTTCCGCACCCGCGCGTGGGCCGCCAGCACCAACTCGTCCTCACCCTCGTGGGTGCTGGCGGCAATCCATACCTCCCGCTCCACCCCCATGCGCCGGCGCAGCGCCTGGGCCTTCTCCCTGGTGCTGGCCGGCACCTCCTGGTCGAACTTGACGCTGCCGGTCACCACCAGGCGCTCCGGCGCCAGCCCCAGGGACACCAGCCGGGTGCCGTCCGCGGTGGACTGGGCGGCGGCCAGGGAGAGGTGGTCCAGCATCTCCCGGGCCAGGGCCCCCAGACGGGCATAACCGCGCCGGGAGCGCTCCGACAACCGGGCATTGGCCAGTACCACCGGCACCTGCCGTCC
>JAABTG010000146.1 GCA_011389995.1 Thiotrichales bacterium | reverse complement strand
GGGCGGGCGGCCGAAACGCTGGGGCCAGCCTCGCCAGTAGCCCCGATTGCCGAGCCCGCGCCAGGCCAGATGGGCGGCGATGAGGGGCAGGGCCAGGGTCAGGGCGATGGTATAGAGGGCACGCACGGATTCAACAGGCCGGTGGCCGGCACATCGCCGTCAGGCCCCCGCGGGCGCGGTCACGACGATTCGACGCCGGGCTCCCGTACCCGCCCCTTGACCGCATCGATGATGTCGGTGGTGGAGCAGCCCTCGAGGAACTCGAGCACCACCACCTCGCCACCGTGGGCGCGAACACAGTCCCCACCGGCGATATCCCCGGGGCGGTAGTCGCCGCCCTTCACCAGCACTTCGGGCTTCACCGCACAGATGAGGCGCTGCGGGGTGTCTTCCGGGAAGGACGCCACCCAATCCACTGCGGCCAGGGCATCCAGTACGGCGGCACGCCGGGAAAGGGGGTTGATGGGCCTGTCGTGGCCTTTGAGCCGCTTGACGGAGGCGTCGTCGTTCACCGCCACCACCAGGCGGTCGCCCAGGGCCCTGGCCTGCTCCAGATAGCGCACGTGGCCGGCGTGGAGGATGTCGAAACAGCCGTTGGTCATCACCACTCGCTGACCCTTGCGCCGGGCCGCCTCCACCAGAGCGAGAAGGGCCGACTCGTCCACCACGCCACTGCCACGCCCCTCGTGTTCCTGCACCGCCCCCCTGAGCTCCGCCCGGCTCACCGCGGCGGTACCCAGCTTGCCCACCACCAGGCCCGCCGCCAGATTGGCCAGCCACGCCGCCGCATCGAAGGCGAGGCCGGCACCCAGGGCGGCGGCCAGGGTAGCCACCACGGTATCGCCGGCGCCGGTGACATCGAACACCTCCCGCACCCGCGCCGGAATGTGTCGGGCACCGTCGGCCGTGATGAGGGTCATGCCGTGTTCACTGCGGGTGATCAGCAGGGCCTCCAGCTCGAGTTCGTCCCGCAGCCGCCCGCCCCGGGTCACCAGGGTCTCCAGGTCGTCGCAATCCCCCACCACGGCCTCGAATTCGGTCAGATTGGGGGTCAGCACCGTGGCACCGCGGTACTTGCGAAAATCACGGCCCTTGGGGTCCACCACCACCGGTATACCGTGATGGCGGGCATGGCGTATCAGGGGTGCGGGGTCGTCCAGGGCACCCTTGGCGTAGTCCGACAGCACCATCACCTGAATGCCTTCCGCGGCGAGCCATTGTGACCCCGGGGTGACGCCCCCGGTGCGTCTGTCCTCGAAGTCCAGGCGCAGGAGTTGCTGGTGGCGACTCACCACCCGCAGCTTGGTGACCGTGGCGTTGCCCGGCCGACGCTCCAGGCGGTGGGTCACGCCCCGGGCGTCCAGCAGGGCCTCGAGGCTGGTGGCGGCGCCGTCGTCCCCGACGATCCCCACCAGCACCGCCGCGGCCCCCAGGGCCCTGACGTTGACCGCCACGTTACCCGCTCCCCCGGCGCGCTCCTCCACGTCCTGCACGTGCACCACCGGCACCGGGGCCTCGGGGGATATGCGGGAGGTGGCGCCGTACCAGTAGCGGTCGAGCATCACGTCGCCCACCACCAACGCGGTCACGCGGGCGAAATCGGGAACGATCAGATCCTGGGGGATGGTGGACACGGATGAAGGCACGG
>JAABTG010000145.1 GCA_011389995.1 Thiotrichales bacterium | reverse complement strand
GGATGAGGCAGGAGGAGGGTCACCCGGGCCGGCTTCCCCCCCACCCTGTGGGGGGGATTGAGGGGGGGACAGGCCGCCTTCCCCCCCACCTTGTAGGGGGGATTGAGGGGAGGACAGGCCGCCTTCCCCCCCACCGTGTAGGGGGGATTGAGGGGGGGACAGGCCGCAGTCCTCGCCCTCCACGTTCATCAGCACGTAGCGGGCGGCGTTCCACAGCTTGTTACAGAAGTTGCGGTAGCCCTCGATACGGCCGGCATCCAGCTTGATGTCGCGGCCGGTGGAGGCCAGGGCCGCGAAGGTGAAGCGCAGGGCATCGGTGCCGTAGCCGGGGATGCCGGCGGGGAAGTCCTTGCGGGTCTGTTGCTCGATCTTGGCGGCGTCCCGGGGCTGCATGAGGCCCCGGGTGCGCTTGGCCACCAGCTCCTCCAGGCCGATGCCGTCGATGAGATCGATGGGGTCCAGCACGTTGCCCTTGGACTTGGACATCTTGTGGCCGTGGGCGTCCCGCACCAGACCGTGGACGTAGACCTCGCGAAAGGGCACGTCGTCCATGAATTTCAGCCCCATCATGATCATGCGGGCCACCCAGAAGAAGATGATGTCGAAGCCGGTCACCAGCACGCTGGTGGGATAGAAGGTGTCGAGGCGCTCGGTGTCCGCGGGCCAGCCCAGGGTGGAGAAGGGCCACAGGGCGGAGCTGAACCAGGTGTCCAGGACGTCGGGGTCCTGTTCCAGGGGGTAGTCGGCGGGCAGGTCATGGCGCGCCCGCACCTCCTCCTCGGAGCGCCCCACGTAGATGTTGCCCTCGCCGTCGTACCAGGCGGGGATACGGTGGCCCCACCAGATCTGGCGGCTGATGCACCAGTCCTGGATGTTGCGCATCCACTCGAAGTAGGTGTTCTTCCAGTTATCGGGTACGAAGCGGATGGCCCCGCTCTCCACCGCCGCCATGGCGGGGCCGGCCAGGGGCCCTACCCGCACGTACCACTGGTCGGTGAGGAGGGGCTCGATGACGGCCCCCGAGCGGTCGCCCCGGGGCACCATGAGCTTGTGGTCCACCACCTTTTCCAGCAGGCCGGCGGCCTCGAGGTCGGCGACGATGGCCCGGCGCGCCGCGTAGCGGTCGAGGCCGCCGTAGGCGGGGGGGATGAGGTCGTCCTCGTCGGGCTCGTTGGCCCGCACGGCGGCATCGGTGGTGAAGATGTTGATGAGCCCGCCGTGGGGCTGGTCGCTGATGGCCGTCTCGTCGCGATGGCCCAACCACACCTGGTAGTCGTTGAAGTCGTGGGCGGGGGTGATCTTGACGCAGCCGGTGCCGAACTCGGGGTCGGCGTGGTCGTCGGCGATGATGGGGATGCGCCGGCCCGTGAGGGGCAGCTCCACCTGCTCGCCGATGAGGTGGCGGTAGCGGGGGTCCTCGGGATTCACCGCCACCGCGCAGTCCCCCAGCATGGTCTCGGGGCGGGTGGTGGACACCACCAGGTGGCCCTGGCCGTTGGACAGGGGATAGCGCATGTGCCACATGTGGCCGTCCTCCTCCGCGGACAGCACCTCCAGATCGGACACCGCCGTGTGAAGCTTGGGGTCCCAGTTCACCAGGCGCTTGCCGCGGTAGATGAGGCCCTCCTCGTAGAGTCGCACGAATACCTCGCCCACGGCGGCGGACAGGCCCTCGTCCATGGTGAAGCGTTCGTGTTCCCAGTCCAGGGACGAGCCGAGACGGCGCAACTGGCGGGTGATGTGGCCGCCCGACTCCGCCTTCCATTCCCAGATGCGGCGGATGAATTCCTCGCGGCCGAGGTCGTGGCGGGTCTTGCCCTCGGCCTCCAGACGCCGTTCCACCACCATCTGGGTGGCGATGCCGGCATGGTCGGTGCCGGGCTGCCACAGGGTGCGGTCGCCCTTCATGCGGTGATAGCGCACCAGGGTGTCCATGATGGTGTTGTTGAAGCCGTGACCCATGTGCAGGCTGCCCGTGACGTTGGGCGGCGGGATCATGATGCAGAAGCTGCCACTGCCCTCCCGGGCGGGGGTGAACCAGCCGCGTTCTTCCCAGGTCTGGTACCAGCGGCGTTCGATGGCGTGGGGGTCGTAGGTCTTGTCCATGGATCTTGTCGTAGGGGGCGCCCGTGGGCAGGCCGTGGGCTCAGTCGGCGGATTGGTCGTCGTCGGGTTCGAAGCGTCGGCGCTCCAGCTCTTCGAGGATCTCCGGCAGGACGATGTCCAGGTGGTTCTTCATCTTCACCATGAGTTCCCGCTTGGCGGCGGCCAGGGCATCGTCCACGCAGCTCTCGATGATGATGTCCAGTTCGTTCACCAGCCGCACCACCAGGTCGTCGTGGTGGGGGGCGGCCTCGAGGGCCTCGTCGTAGGTGTCGTGTACCTCGAAGGAACCGTCGGGTTCCCCATCCATGGCCAGGGGCGCCGGTGGATCACCGGGGATCACCACGTCCTTGAGGATGGGCAGGGCCTCTTCGCGGTCCGCGGGGGGAGGGATCTGCTCGTGATAGTCCGGTACCACGTGACGGTGGCGCAGGATGTGCTCCAGGGTGCTCAAGGCCTCCTCCAGTTCTTCCTCGGAGAGGCTGCCGGCCTTCTGGCCCATGTCCGGTTCCTGCTGTTTGGGTGGTTCGTTCATAGTGGCGGCGCGTGGATGGGGATCTCCCTGCCCCGCGATTGTAGCCGGGCAATGGGTGCGGACTAAAGCTCGTGGAAATGCAGCTCCACGTCCTGCTGGCGATAATGGCGGTAGCGTTGCCGCCCGGCGGCCCGCTCGGCGGGGTCGGCGGAGACGATCTCGGCCACCCGCTGAAAGCGGCCCTGGAACGGGGGCAGCCCGGGACCGGTGTTCACCAGCATCTCCGGCTCATGGGCGGGCCCGGCGGGCGTGCTGCCGATGAGCACCGGCGCCGCGGGCTCCGGGGCCGGAACGGTGTAGGGTTCGTGGGGCAGGAAGCTGTCCTGGCGGTAGCTCCACATCAGGCGGTCCAGCCGGGCCACGGCGGCGTCGTCCGGCATATGGACGTAGACCCGGTGGCCGCTGCGCCAGGCCTTCTCCACCAGCCGGCAGACGAAATGGCCGACGGCCGCCTCCCCCTCCTCCCGCAGGACATAGAAGTCCACCCGGGGCCGCGGTGGCTGGGATGTCGGGGTCACGGGGCCTCAGGTGTCCTGCTGGTGGAGCAGGAATTCCACCAGCAGGGCCACGGGGCGCCCCGTGGCCCCCTTGGCCTTGCCCGTCTTCCAGGCGGTACCGGCGATGTCCAGGTGGGCCCAGTGGTATTTTTCGGTGAAGTTGGACAGAAAGCCGGCGGCGGTGATGGTGCCGGCCTCGCGGCCGCCGATATTGGCCATATCGGCGAAGTTGCTCTTGAGGGACTCCTTGTACTCGTCCCACAGGGGCAGTTGCCATGCCGGATCGTTGGCCCGGGTTCCGGCCTCCAGCAGGCGGTCCACGAGGGACTGATGATTGCCCAGCAGTCCCGAGGCCTGGGCGCCCAGGGCGACGATGCAGGCCCCGGTGAGGGTGGCGACGTCCACCACCGCGGCGGGCTTGTAACGCTCCGCATAGGTGAGGGCGTCGCACAGGATGAGCCGTCCCTCGGCGTCGGTGTTCAATACCTCGATGGTCTGACCGGACATGGAGGTGACCACGTCCCCCGGCTTGGTGGCGGTGCCGCTGGGGACGTTCTCGGTGGCGGGCACCAGGCCCACCACGTTGACGGCGGCATCCAGGGTCGCCAGGGCCTTGATGGCGCCGAACACGCTGGCGGCGCCGCACATGTCGAACTTCATCTCGTCCATGGCCTGGGCCGGCTTGATGGAGATGCCGCCGGTGTCGAAGGTGACACCCTTACCCACCAGCACCGTGGGCTTGCGGCGCTGGGGGCCGCCCCGGTAGTTCATGACGATGAAGCGTGCAGGTTCATGGGAGCCCCGGGTGACGGACAGCAGGGCGCCCATACCCAGCCCCTCCATCTCCTTTTCCGTCAACACCTCCACCGTCAGGGCCCGGTGCTTGCGGGCCAGCTTGCGGGCCTCGCCCGCGAGGTGGCTGGGGGTGCAGATATTGGCGGGGAGGTCGCCGAGATGGCGGGCCAGCTCCACCCCCTCGGCCACCGCCGCGCCCTCCGCCAGGGCCGCGGCGCCGGCGGTGGTGTCGTCATCGGCACCGGCGGCCACGATGACCTTCTTCAAGGTGTTCTTGCGCGGCGTCTTCTTGCTCTTGGTCTCGTCGAAGCGATAGCCCGCCGCCTGTGCGTGCACCGCTGTCTCCCGGGCCTTCCAGGCGAAGTCGCCGCCCGTCACGGTCACTTCCCCGAGGGTGGAGACCAGGTCCCCGGCGGGGGTCTTCACCGCCGCCGCGAAGGCGGCCTCCAGCACCTTCCCGTACTCCCGCGGTGTCAGCCCCTCGGCCTTGCCGCAGCCCACCAGGATGACCCGCGTCGCCGTGACCCCCGGCAACTGGTGCAGCACCAGGGTCTCGCCCACCTTGCCCTCCATGTCGCCGCTCTTGAGCAGCCGGGTTATGGCGGAGTCGGCCGCCGCGTCGAGGGCGCCGGCCGCCTCGCTCATGTGCTTTTTCTCGAATACTCCCACCAGCAGGCAGGCGCAGCGTTGCTTCTCCGGGACCACGGTCTTGATGCTGAATTCCATCCTCTTACCACCTTCTGGTTGTTGTGGCGGCCGCTCGGTCCGCCCGGGGCGGGCCGGTGATGCGCCAGTGTATGCGTTCGGCGCAGCTGTAGGCAAAATGGCGGGCCGCTGCGCTGCCCGGGCCCCTGGCCGTCCCCGCGAGAGGGCACGGGTGATGAGTTAATATGTTGTCCGTGCGCCGCGGCGGCGCCCCGAAGGGCGCCCGCCTCGGCCCATGATGCCCCACCCGAATCGGTACGGCCCGGCCCATTGATCCTCGAACGCTATATCTACCGTGAAGTGCTCCAGACCTTCTTCGCCGTGTTCGGCGTGTTGGTGCTGATATTCGTCAGCAATCGTTTCGTCAAGTACCTGGCGGATGCCGCCACCGGCGAACTGGCCAATGATCTGCTGCTGGAGCTGCTGGCGGCCAAGCTGGCGGCCAACCTGATCCTCATCATGCCCCTGGCCTATTTCGTTTCCGTGCTCATGACCTTCGGTCGCCTCTACAGCGACAGCGAGATCACCGCCCTGGTGGCCGGCGGGCTGTCGCCGGCGCGGCTGATGTGGTCCATGGCGGGCCTGTCCCTGGCAGTGGCGCTGGCGGGGTCGGTGCTGTCCGTCTATATCGCCCCCGAGGCCCAGGCCCTGGGGGCGCGCATCGAGGACCGGTCGAAGGAGGACGCGGAGATCAGCGGCGTCGTGGGGGGGCGCTTCAGCGAATTCGGCGGCGGCCGGCGGGTGTTCTTCGCGGAGCGCATCAGCCGGGATCGCAGCGAACTGCAGAACGTGTTCGTACACCGTTCGGACAGCAGCCGCCCGGTGCTGGTGGCCGCCGAGAGCGGCTACCAGTTCGTGGACCCGGCGACCCGCGACCGCTTCATGGTGCTGGTGAACGGACACAGCTACGAGGGCACGGCGGGCGACGCCGATATCGCCATCACGCGCTTTCGCGAGTACGGGGTGCGCATGGAGGACAACACCGCCACGCCGGGCGAGCGCCGCATCAACGCGTGGTCGACCCTGGAACTGCTGGCGGCGGACGGCGCCGAGGCCCAGGCGGAGCTCCAGTGGCGGCTGTCCCTGCCCCTGTCCATCCTGCTGCTGGGACCGCTGGGGATGCTGGTGGCCCGTACCTCGCCCCGCCAGGGCCGTTTCTCGCGGCTGTTCTACGGCATCCTCGTCTACTTCGTCTACAACAACCTGATGGGGGTGGGGCGGGAACTGGTGCGGCGCGGCGACCTGGACCCGGTGGTGGGGATGTGGCCGGTGCACCTGCTGATGGTGGCCACCGTCTTGGTCATGTATCACCTCCAGGTGTCCGGCCGGCGGCCCCTGTGGCAGCGCCTGCGGGATCGCCGGCGGGGCGCGCCATGAGGCTTATCGATCGCTACATCGGCCGCACCGTCATCGCCAGCACCCTGCTGGTGCTGGCGGTGCTCATGGCCATGTTCACCTTCTTCACCCTGGTGGACGAACTGAGCGACGTGGGCCGGGGCAGCTACAAGGCCATGGACGCCGTCACCTATGTGCTTCAGAGCCTGCCCCGGCGCACCTTCGAGGTGTTTCCCCTGGCCGCCCTCATCGGCAGCCTGCTGGGGCTCGGCGGTCTCGCGAGCGGGTCGGAGCTCACCGTCATCCGTGCCGCCGGGGTGTCCATCAACCGCATCGCGGTAGCGGTGATGAAGGGGGGGGCCATACTCATGGTGTCGGCCCTGGTGCTGGGCGAAGTGGTGGCCCCGCCCCTCGATGCCCGGGCCGAGCAGGAGCGCGCCCGCAAGATGGACGGGCGCGCCCTCTACAGCAGCGACGGCATCTGGAGCCGCGACGGGCGCAGCGTCATCAACATCCGCAATCCCGTCACCGACGAGCAGGTGCGCAACGTGCGCATATACGAGTTCGACGAGGACCGCAAACTGCGAACCATGACCTACGCCCGGGAGGCGGTGTTCAACGAGGGGGTCTGGCTGTTGCGCAATATCCGGCAGACCCGCATCGGCGACCAACGGGTCCACACCTCGCGCCTGGCGCGGGCCCAATGGGAGTCCGACCTGGTGCCGGCCATCATCGGCGTGGCGCGGGTGGAGCCCGAGCGGCTCTCCATGGTGGGGCTGGTGCGCTATATCCGCCATCTCGAGGCCAACGACCAGGACAGCTCGCCCTATCAGCTCGGCCTGTGGAGCAAGGTCATGACGCCCCTGTCCACCGGGGTGATGATCTTCCTCGCCATACCCTTCGTCTTCGGCCCCCTGCGCACGTCGAGCATGGGCTCGCGCATCCTGGTGGGTACCCTGGTGGGCATCGGCTTCTATATCTTCAACCAGGTGTCCATGAAGCTCGGCCTGGTGTACGGCTTCACGCCCGCCCTGGCGGCGACCCTGCCCACCCTGGTGGTGACCGGGCTGGGGGTATGGATGATGCGCCGCACCGTTTAACCCACGGCCGAAGGCCTGCGCCATCCCTGCCGGGCATGCCCCCTCGGAGGAGCGCCCTCGGGCGCGAACGGGCCATGGCGGTCCGTTCCGGCCTCGGCGTTCCGACCGGGGGGAGACCGACGCACCTCCTCGGGCAGCGGTTCCTTGGCCAGACCCGATGTCGCGGCGGCGGGTGGTGCCTCAGGATCGCCGGCGCGGCGGCTTGGCCAGGCGCACCACCCGGGTGCCGGCGGCGCGGTCATGCCAGGTGCGGCGGTCGCGATCCACCAGGGCCCACAGGAAGCCAAGGCCCAGAAAGGCGGCGGACACGAGGGCCACGGCGAAGCGCATCATGGTGTCGGGCAGGGTGAGGGGCGAGCCGTCGGCCCGCTCCACCCGGATCCACCATGTCTTCATGCCCAGGGTCTGGCCACCGCGGCGCCAGGAGAAGGCGAAGTAGCCATAGGTCACGAGGAAAATATAGGTGCGGAACAGCAGGTCGCCCGTGGGCACGGCCTCGCCGCCGGTGATGAAGAGCACCGGCACGGTGGCGAGGAACAGCACGGCGGTGAGCAGCAGGCCGTCGTAGACGAGGGCGGCGAGGCGCCGGAACAGGCCGGCCGGCCCCATCTCGGCGAGCGCTTGGGGGCCCGGGTCCAAGGTCAGGCCCGCGGCAGGGTGACGCCGGTCTGGCCCTGGTACTTGCCGGCGCGGTCGCCGTAGGAGGTCTCGCACACCTCGTCCGACTCGAAGAACAGTACCTGGGCCACGCCCTCGTTGGCGTACACCTTGGCCGGCAGGGGGGTGGTATTGGAGAACTCCAGGGTCACGTGGCCCTCCCATTCCGGCTCCAGGGGGGTGACGTTGACGATGATGCCGCAGCGCGCGTAGGTGGATTTGCCCAGGCATACCACCAGTACGTCGCGGGGCACCCGGAAGTACTCCACCGTGCGGGCCAGGGCGAAGGAGTTGGGGGGGATGATGCAGACGTCCGACTTGATGTCCACGAAGCTCGAGTCGTCGAAATTCTTGGGGTCGACGATGGCGGAGTTGATGTTGGTGAAGATCTTGAATTCGTCGGCGCAGCGGATGTCGTAGCCGTAGCTCGAGGTGCCGTAGGAGATCACCGGCCGGTCGCCATCGACCCGCACCTGGCGGGGCTCGAAGGGCTCGATCAATCCGTGGCTGGCCGCCATACGGCGGATCCACTTGTCCGACTTGATGCTCATGGTTGCTCTGCCGCGCCGTGGGTCAAGGCGCGCAGTCTAGCCATCTGGGGGGCTCAAGACCAGAAGGCGCATGGGTTGGCCACGCGCCCTGGCAGCCGCACTCTGCCGTCATGACGGGCCCCGACTGGGCATCCACCCCCTACTGTCATGCCGGCTCGACCCGGCATCCAGGGGCCGGCGGCACCGCGGCGGACCCCGCCCGCTTTTGAATCGAGGGATATTGGGGCTAGACTTCGGTCTTCGGGTGAGGTGGCAGAAGGATCTGGTGCGTTGTTGCATTTCTTTTCATTGGTGGCGGGGGCGCTGTTTTGCCCTCCTGGGCGAGTTCCTTTCTTTTGCTCGCCCAAAAGAAAGGAACCAAACAAAAGGGCGCCCCTTTTACGCGGCCCCTTCGGGGCTACCCTCGTCGGCTGGTCGAGCCAGGGTCGCGCTGACTCGGCATCCTGCCTCGTTCATCGCTCAATCTTCATCCCTGAAGATTGCCCCCGTCTCTCCTGGCGCCTCCTCGGCGCTCCACAGGGGACCCCGCAGAAGCAGTAAGCAGCCAGTAAGGGGTCGGACCCATCAAATCTGTTTGGAATCAGATGGCTATGCCGAGAAAGGGGGGTAAATGGGGCTTTAAAGAGGCCATTTAGGGGGTAAAAGGGAGGCTTTAAGCAAGAAGAGTAAGGGGGCGGACCCATCAAGGCCGTTTAGAATCAGATGGCTATGCCCAGAAAGGAGTGGCAAATGGGGCTTTAAGGAAACACCGATTTATTCAGTGTGTTCCGTATGGTCCATGGATGGACGATCGCGTAAAGCGATTGAAATGCGGGAGCCCGACCCGGGCGTGTACCGGGTCGGGCGGTGTCCATGTAAGCGCGTCCCTCTGGTATCGAGGCAGGCCCTGGTTTGAACAGTCGTGATGTATCGGTTATTCGGGCGGCTTGTGGCAGGTCATGCAATGATTGGGATCCGCGGTGCCGAAGGCCTGGTCACCGTTGTGACACTTGCCGCACCATTTCCCTTCGTTCATCTCCGCCATGGTCATCTCAGCGGCGCCGTTTTTCTGTTCAAAGGTGTCCGTGTGACAATCTTCGCATTGGGTCCCTGCGTCGGCGTGGGTCTGTCCGGAAAGGGGAACCGCGCCTATGGGGGTCTCCCAAGTAACCTCCATCCCCGGCGGGACGGCTGAAACCGTGCCGGTGGCTACGAAGAAGGACAGAGCCAGTGTTGTGAGTAGCAATGTCTTCATAAGCTCTCCTCGACCTCAATCAAAACGAGGTCTTGTTTAGGGGTGATGACAGGGGACGTACCCCGAAATAATAGGAGACGTACGCCCATAAAGCACCGGCTGTGGGGTCGGCGCCGTGGCGCGGATCAGTTCAGGCGGTGAAACAGCAGGTAGCCGATGACTGCGGTGCCGAGGCCCGTTCCGGCGGTCCACCAGAGGTCGAGCTCGAAGGAGGCGATGGTCGCCGCGATGGCGCCCATGAGCAGGCCCATCAGGGTGCCGCTGACGACCCCCGGCAGGCGCTCGAGGCCGCCAAAGGCCAGATGGGTGACCACGGCCCAGATGGGGAACCAGACCCAGAAGGGCAGCACCAGCCAGCCCATCCCGTGCACGCCGTAGGCCGCCGCACCGAGCAGGACGCCGACGATCAATATTTGCAGGGCATGCTGGTTGCTCCCCTGGCCGCCGGCCAGGCGGTCCTGTTCGGCCTGCCTTTCCAGTTGCCCGAGGGCGTAGGAGGTGGAGTACATGTTGCCGTGCAGGGGGTCGTTGTTCCTGCCGGCGTGGTAGTCGCGGTTGAATTCCATGGGATGCCTCCCGTCCCACAAAGGCCCTGGTTGCCGATTCTAGCGCCACGAAACGCGGGTTGAAACCGCCCTCCTGAAGGCCGTCGACGCGAATATCGCCTCCCGAACAATCCACGCTTCGATGCTGGCGACCCGTTCGGGGGTTGAGACTGTCCTTTCACCCGAAGGGCGCGGCGGGCGGCCAGCCACCCTGAGGCGGCGTTATATTTCATAGTGGTGCGGTTGCGCACCGATGGGGTGCAGCCGGCGGGGGGCAATTGGATTCGGCATCCCATCAAGGGGGGCTGCCGGAGGCGGCACGTCCTATATATAGGGGATCATCCCACTATCGGAGGTTACGTACAGGCGGGTCCGAATAATGCATAAGCGGCTGGTGACTGCTCACACAGGAACAGCTCTTATCATGGCCAAGAAGAATCTCAAGCCTTCCACCGCCGCCAAGGGTCGGAAAAAGATCAGCAATGCGGTCTACGAGGCCGAGCTCGCCCGCCTGCAGGACGAACTGGTGAAACTGAAGGAGTGGGTAAGGACCAGGGGACTCAAGGTCGTCGTGATTTTCGAAGGCCGCGACGCGGCGGGCAAGGGGGGGGTGATCAAGCGTATCACCGAGCACCTGAATCCCCGTGTGTGCCGCGTGGTGGCCCTCGGTACGCCGACGGAACGGGAAAAAACCCAGTGGTACTTCCAACGCTACGTGCCCCATCTGCCGGCCGCGGGCGAGATCGTGCTCTTCGACCGCAGCTGGTACAACCGTGCAGGTGTGGAGCGGGTCATGGGCTTCTGCAGCGAAGAGGAGTACCAGGAGTTCATGCGCAGTTGTCCGGAGTTCGAGCGCATGCTGCTGCGTTCCGGCGTCATTCTGCTCAAATACTGGTTCTCGGTAAGCGACGAGGAGCAGGAACGGCGTTTCCAGTCCCGCCTCAATGAACCCAAAAAGCGCTGGAAGCTCAGCCCGATGGACATCGAGTCGCGTAACCGCTGGGTGGAATACTCCAAGGCCAAGGATGCGATGTTCGCGCACACCGACACCAAACAGGCCCCGTGGTACGTGGTGAATTCGGACGTAAAAAAGCATGCCCGACTGAACTGCATCAAGCACCTGCTGGATATGATTCCCTACGAGGATCTTACGCCCGCGCCCGTCGAGCTTGGGCCGCGCGAGATCAACACCAGCTACGTGCGCCCGCCGATCTCCGATCAGTCCTTCGTTCCCGAACATTATCATGGAGGATTTGGCGTCGAGTGAGCCGTCGCGGCCCACCGCCCCCGCGGGTTTTCAGCTGCAGGATGGGCGGCTTCGGCAGCCCCTGAGGCGCCCGGTGCGTTGGCCGTGGCTCGGGTGACCCGATCCGTTACGAGGCCTGATGGGAGAAGAACTCCGCCTCGGCCTCCGCCGGCACCTCCACGCCGGCGGCGCGGGCGCGCCGCAGCAGGTCCCAGTAGTAGCGGTAGGTGGCGCGGTCGTGGAGCTCGCCGTCGTGCTGGATGGGTCCCCAGCCGGCGGCGCGGGCCTTGAGGAGGATGGCGGCGGCGTCCCGGACCTCGCC
>JAABTG010000144.1 GCA_011389995.1 Thiotrichales bacterium | reverse complement strand
GCCCTCATGGAGCATGCCCTGGGCCTGGACCACGACGCCATGGCCGGGGTGTTCGGGGAATGGAATCGGGGGGTGCTGGACTCCTACCTCATCGAGATCACCGCCGAGATCCTCGCCAGGCGGGACGAGGACGGGGCCCCCCTGGTGACCCATATCCTCGACGCCGCGGGCCAGAAGGGCACCGGCAAGTGGACCGCCGTCAGCGCCCTCGAACTGGGTGTGCCCCTGACCCTCATCGGCGAAGCGGTGTTCGCCCGCGTGCTGTCCTCCCTCAAGGAGGAAAGGGTCCATGCCGCCGGCATCCTGGGGGCCCCCGAGCGCCCGGCCCCGGCGGCCGCAGATGATTATCTGGGGGCGGTGCATGACGCCCTCTACGCCTCCAAGATCATCTCCTACGCCCAGGGCTTCATGCTCATGGGGGAGGCCGCCCGGGAGCAGGGGTGGGCCCTCAATTACGGCGGCATCGCCCTCATGTGGCGGGGCGGCTGCATCATCCGCAGCAAGTTCCTGGGCGACATCAAGGCGGCCTACGAGAACAACGACGGGCTCACCAATCTGGTGCTGGACGATTTCTTTGCCGATGCCTTAAAGACGGCCGAGGCCGGCTGGCGGCGTGCCGTGGCCCTGGCCGTGGAATACGCCGTGCCCACGCCGGCCTTCGCGGCGGCGCTGGCCTACTTCGACGGCTACCGCAGTGCCCGCCTGCCCGCCAACCTGTTGCAGGCCCAGCGAGACTATTTCGGTGCCCACAGCTATGAACGGGTGGATCGGGAGCGGGGCACCTTCTTCCATACCGACTGGACGGGGCGGGGCGGCAAGGTGGCCTCGTCCACCTACGAGGTCTGAGGCATGGACGCCCCCCTCGACCCCTGTACCTTCATCATCTTCGGCTCCACCGGGGACCTGTCCCGGGTCAAGCTCATGCCGGCCCTCTATCACCTGGATGCAGCGGGCAAGCTGCCGCAGCAATGCCGCATCCTGGCCACCGGGCGGCGGCCCTGGGACCGCGAGCGCTGGCTGGAAGAGAGCCGCGCCATGCTCGAGGACACGGCCCGGGACGGCATCGATCCGGCGGTGCTCACGCGTTTCGAGGCCCGTCAGGAATACTTCCGTGGTGATGTCTCCGACCCGAACATGTACGAGGAGCTGGCGGCATTCGTGGCCGGGCGGGATGATCTGCCGGCCAACCTGGCCATCTACCTGGCCATACGCCCGGCGGAGTTCGGGATGGTGACGGAGAACCTGGGCCGTGCCGGGCTGTTGGACGAGGAGCACGGCTGGAGCCGGGTGATCATCGAAAAACCCTTCGGCTACGACATGGACAGTGCCCACGCCCTGCAGAAACGCTTGCGTCGGTTCCTGGACGAAGAGCAGATCTATCGCATCGATCATTATCTCGGCAAGGAGATGGTGCGCAACATGCTGGTGTTCCGCTTCGCCAACCTGATGCTGGAACCGCTGTGGAACCGCAACTTCATCGACCACGTGCAGATCACCCAGGCGGAGACCCTGGGAGTGGGGACCCGGGCGCCCTATTACGACGGCGCCGGGGCCCTGCGCGACATGATCCAGAGCCACCTCATGCAGCTCCTGACCCTGGTAGCCATGGAGCCACCGGTGTCCCTGGCGGCGGAGGATCTGCGGGACGAGAAGGTCAAAGTCCTGAAATCGGTGCGGCCCATCACACCGCGGGCGGTGCATTCCCAGGCCTTCCGGGCCCAGTATGGGGCCGGCACCGTCAAGGGCGAGAAGGTCAGAAGCTATCTGGAGGAGGAGGGGGTGCCCGGGGACAGCGTCACCGAGACCTATGCGGCCCTTAAGCTGTACGTGGACAACTGGCGCTGGCGCGGCGTGCCCTTCTACCTGCGCACCGGCAAGCGCATGCCGGAGAGCGTCTCCAATATCATGATCCGCTTCCGCCAGCCCCCCCAGCAGCTGTTCCGTGGCACCCAGGTGGCCAACGTGGAACGCAACTGGCTGGTCATCGGCGTCCAGCCCTGCGAGATCCTGCGCCTGCAGCTCACCTCCAAGCAGCCGGGCCTGGAGATGAAGACCCGGCAGGTGAGCCTGGACGCGGGTTTCCGCACCCAGGAAGATTCACCCACCGATGCCTACGAGGGCCTGCTGATGGACATCATGGAGGGGGACCGCTCCCTGTTCCTGCGCTACGACGAGGTGGAATACGCCTGGCGCATCGTGGACCCGGTGCTGAGCGTGTGGTCGGTGGAACGGGACTTCATCCACACCTATGGGGCGGGCACCTGGGGTCCCGCCGAGAGCCGGCGCCTGTTCGAGAAGGAGATCGACGACTGGCGCCATTCCTCGGATATCCCCTGAGCCGTCCGAATCAGTAAAAGGTGTCAGGAACCTTTTCTGGTGGAAAAACGGTTCCTGACACCGTTTTTCGTCAACCGCTGGTGGGGGGCTCCAGGCGGGAGGCCGCGGCAGCGTCCAGGTACCATTCCAGCTCGCCGTCGGCCGGCTGCACCAGAGAGGCCGGCAGGCGTGGATCGGCGCCGTGCCCCAGGATGCTTTCGAGGGCCTCGGCCTTGGCCGCGCCGGTGGTCAGGAACAGCACATGGCGGGCGGCGTTGATGACGGGCAGGGTGAGGCTCAGGCGCCACGCCTCGAGTCGCGGCACCCACACCTCGGCGACGGTGCGTTCCTCCTCCAGGACGGGGGTGTCGGGGAACAGGGACGCGGTGTGGCCATCCTCACCCATTCCCAGCAGGACCACGTCCAGCTGCGGCAGGCCGCCGGTGCCGGCTGGCGCCTCCCGCCCCAGCAGACCCCCATAGGCCGCCGCCGCCCACGCCAGGTCTTCCTCGTGGGCGGGCATGGGATGAAATACGGGCTGCGCGGGGAGGGCGGCGAGGAGGGACTCCCGTACCATGCGCTGATTGCTGTCCGGGTGGTCCGGCGGCACGCACCGTTCGTCTCCGAGGAAAAGGTGCACCCGAGGCCACGGGATCGAATCGCCGTGGGGCGGTTGGGCCAGTACTTCGTAGAGGCGGCGGGGGGTGTTGCCTCCCGCCAGGGCCATGGTGGCCCGGCCTCGTTCCCGGGCCGCCGCCGCCAGGATGTCGGCAATGCGGCGGGCCACGGCTGCCACCGTGGCCTCGGTATCGGCGGCCACATGGACCCGTGTGCTTGGAGATTTGGGGGTCATGGGCGGGCTCCTGTTTTCATGAGAGATGGCCAAGAGGCCGGAAAGGGACGGGGTCGATTGGCATGTTGCCGGGGCATGGATGGGGGCTCCTGAAACGGGCGGGTGGCGTCTTCGGGACAAGTGTTTCATGGAACCGAAAACGGGCGCAAAATAAGCGTTTGCTAAGGCATCGCCGAATTGATCGCGGTGCCAGCGCGGCCCATGGGTGAGCCGGTACGGGGACAACTTCCGGCGGACCTTGCCCCGGTGTCGCCGGTGGCGCAAGACGGCCCGCGTGGGGAGGGCCGCCGCATCAAGGGCGGAAGCGGCTGAAATGCGAAAGCCAAGCCCGGGATCCAGCGGGCCGGGTGGCGCCGGTTTAGTCCAGGATGGATTGGTTCGGCTCACGCCGAAGGTTGGCATCACCATAAATCGCGGCCCGGCCCGTGATAAAAAAACCATTGTTGAGGTGAAGGGGAATATATGCCTGGTAAGGAATTCAAACTCGAGGTCAATCCACGGGTGCCGCAAGAGCTGGCACGCCTGCCCGAACTCGCCGATGACCTTTGGTACAGTTGGAATCGCTCCGCCCGCTCCCTGTTTCGCCTGCTGAACCCCAAGCTGTGGCGGCGTACCGGACACAATCCCAAGCTGTTCCTGCGCAGCGTGGACGAAAGCACCCTGGAAGAGGCGGCCCGCAACCCCGTGTTCCTGGCCAAGTATTACCAGGCCATCTCCGCCTACGACAGCTACATGGCCTCCGGTGCCCGTTGCCAGGCGGGGCCGGAATACGGCCCCGATGATCTGGTGGCCTACTTCTGCGCCGAGTACGGCATCCACGAGAGCATGCCCATCTACTCCGGTGGGCTCGGGATCCTGGCGGGGGATCATTGCAAGACCGCCAGCGATATGCGCATGCCCTTCGTGGGGGTCGGCCTGCTTTATCGGCAAGGCTACTTTTCCCAGCACATCGACGCCGAGGGCAATCAGCACGCCATCTATCGCGACAACGAACTCGAGGACCTCGCGGTGCGGCCGGCCCTGGACGGCGAGGGCCGGGAGATCCTCGTGGCGGTGGACATGCCGGGTCGGCAGGTGGATATCAAGGTCTGGCTGTGCCGGGTTGGGCATGTCACCATCTATCTGCTGGATACCAACCTCGATACCAACTCGCCCGAGGATCGGGAGATCACCCATAAGCTCTACGGGGGTGGCAAGGGCACCCGACTGCGTCAGGAGATCGTCCTGGGGATCGGCGGCGTGCGCGCCCTGCGCGCCCTGGGCATTAAGCCTTCCGTCTGGCATTGCAACGAGGGGCATGCGGCCTTCATGCCCCTCGAACGCATCCGCGAGTTGGTGGCCTCCGGGGTGCCTTATGCCACGGGTATGGAATTGGTGGCGGCGAAGACCGTATTCACCACCCATACCCCGGTGCCGGCGGGCCACGACGTGTTTCCCCATGAGTTGGTGGTGAAATATTTCGACGGCTACGCCCGTGAACTGGGGATCCCGGTAGACGATCTGTTCGAACTCGGCCGCAACGGGGACCAGGGCGGGGTGTTCAACATGACCACCCTGGCCACCACCCTGTCCAAGCGCCAGAACGGCGTCAGCCGCATCCACGGCAAGGTGTCGGCGGAGATCTGCCGCAATTCGTGGCCCGACATCCCGCCCCATGAGAACCCCATTTCCTACGTCACCAACGGCGTCCACCTGCCCAGTTTCCTGGCCCAGCCCTGGATCGACATGATCGATCGCTTCCTGGGCGCCGCGTGGCGAAATCATCTGACAGACACCCATTACTGGCAGCGCCTGGACGAGATCCCCGATCACCTGTTCTGGAGCACCAGTCAGTCCATCAAATCCCAGATGTTCTATGCCCTGCAGGGGGCGCTCAGCTACCAGTCTCAGCGCAATCAGGTGAGCGAGGCCCATCTGGAGCGCCTCACCCGTTATATCAAGCCCCGGGAGCCCAATTTTCTGACCATCGGTTTCGCCCGTCGCTTCGCCACCTACAAGCGCGCGCCCCTGTTCATGCACAACCTCGATGTATTGCGGGAGATTGTCACCAACGAGGAGCGTCCCGTCATCTTCGTCTTCGCGGGCAAGGCCCACCCCGCGGACCACCCCGGTCAGGAATTGCTCCGACAGATCAACAACCTGGCCTCCGACCCCGATTTCGTGGGCCGGGTGTTGATGGTGGAGGGCTATGACCTGGCCCTGGCCCGGCGCCTGGTGTCCGGTGTCGACGTGTGGCTCAACAATCCCGTCTATCCCCTGGAGGCGAGCGGCACTTCGGGCATGAAGGCGGCCATGAACGGCAGCCTGAACCTGTCGGTACTGGACGGCTGGTGGGCGGAGGCCTTCGATGGGGCCAACGGCTGGGGCATCAAGCCATCCCCCCATGACGACGACGAGCAACGGCGGGATTACGAGGATGCCCGTACCCTTTACGAGATCCTACAAGACGACGTGGTGCCCACGTACTATGATCGCAACAAGCACGGCTATTCGCCGGCGTGGGTCAAGCGCTGCAAGCACTCCATGATGACCATCATCCCGCGTTTCAATACCTGTCGTATGCTGGCGGAGTACGGGCGCAAGTTCTACCTGCCGGCGAGCAAGCATGGCCGTATCCTGAACGCAAACAACCATCAGGCCGCGGGTTTGCTGGCGGACTGGAAGGCGCGGGTGCGCTCAGCCTGGCCGACGGTGAGTTTCAACGGCATCAGCGATTATCCCCAGCGGGTCGCTTACGGCGACAGCACGGTCATGGAAGTGGAGATGAAACTCGATGGCCTGGATGCCACGGACGTGGCGGTGGAACTGTTGTTGACCCGGGAGGGGGCCTTCGAGAGTACCTTCATAGCGGCAGGTATCATGGATGGCGAGGGTTCCCTGGAAAAGCAGTTGGTGCAGAGCGAAGGGGATACCGTGACGGTGGCCCTGCGGCTGGTGCCGGTGAAGGGACAGGCCAAGGGCGGCACGCATCGTTACCGCATCGATCTGCAACCCGATTGGTGCGGCAAGATGACCTACCGCATTCGCGCCTTTCCCTACCACGAGTTGCTGGCCCATCCCCACGAGATGGGCCTGATGAAGTGGCTGGAGGCGGAGGGGTAGCCCCTTCGGCATTGTGTCCGCCGCGGGATACCGCGGTTGATTGAAACCTCGGCAAGGCCTTTCGTTTACAGGGCCTGCCCCACTGGGAGGAGCCCATCATGGCCGGTGGCTGGACCCGTGACGGTGCCGTGCAGGAGCAGATCGACGCGAGCGTTGAGGATGCCATCAGCCGCGCCCGGCGTGCGTTGCCGGAAGGCGCGGGCCTTAATCACTGCGAGGACTGCGACGAGCCCATCCCCCAGGCCAGGCGCCGCGCCATCCCGGGGGTGCGCCTGTGTGTGGGTTGCCAGTCGAGGCGGGAATCAGGAGACTCGGGCCCGGCCCTGTTCAATCGCCGGGGCAGCAAGGACAGCCAGTTGCGATGACCGCCGGTGAGGCGGCTGGCGCTCCCCACCGCCTTCGGCATCAGCCGCCCCGCCCGTCACCATGGTCTGCAGGGCATCGAGCTCGCGCGAGATCTCCGCCGCCTGGGCCGACAGTTCCTGGGAAGCGCTTGCCGATTCCTCCGCCTCCGCGGCGTTACGCTGTACGATGCCGTCCATTCGGCTGGTAGCGTCGTTGACCTGCTGAATGCCCGTGGCCTGCTCTCTGGAGGCGGCGGCGATCTCCGCCATCAGCTCCCTCACCCTGGCGGAGCTCTCCCGTACCACTTCGAGGTGCCCCGACATCTGATCGGCCATACTGACACCGTTGTTGGCGGTGCTCTGGGAGCGGGTGATGAGATCGGCGGTATTCCGTGCGGCCTCGGCACTACGCTGCGCAAGGTTCCTCACCTCTTCGGCCACTACCGCGAATCCCTTGCCGGCCTCACCGGCCCGGGCCGCTTCCACCGCGGCGTTGAGGGCCAGCAGATTGGTCTGGAAGGCGATGTCGTCGATGGTCTGTACGATCCTGGAGGTCTCGTCCGAGGAGTGTTTGATCTCGCCGATGACGCCACGCAGCTCGCCCATGGAGCTGAGACCGGTGGCGATGGCCTCCACCGTTTCGCCGATGGTGGTGTCCGCCTGCTGGCTGTGGTCCGCATTCTGGCGGGTCCGGACCGCCAACTGCTCCAGAGCCGCCGAGGCCTCCTGGAGAGAACCTGCCTGCTCACTGCTGCTCTCGGCCACCTGTTGGCTGGAATCCGCCATGTGAGTGGCAGCCGCCGCGATGTGGCTGGTGCCCGAGTTCAGCGCGTCCAGTGAACGGTTAAGCCGCTGGACCAGGCTGCGCCGGATGTAGAGCCAGATGCCGGCGGTGAACAGCAGCAGCAGGGGAAGGAATACCGCCAGGGAGTTCCTCTCCATCAAGGCCAGGGGCTGGGCCAGGACCTCATCCTCGAAGTAGCCGGCCACCACGATCCAGTCCCGGGGCTCGTAATGCCGGTAGGCGGCGACCTTGTAGGTGTTGGTCTTAGGCGATAGATAGCGATGGAAGCCATTCTTTTCTCGGATGATATGGGCGATGTGGGGCTTGTTCGCCCAGTTCTCTCCCTGCACCTTCTTGTGCACCACCATCTTTCCCTGACCATCCACCACGAACAGGAAACCGCTGTCGGCAATCTTTATGTCCCGATTGAAGGCCTGGCGCAGGCCTTCCATATCCTGCTGCGGGGGGCAGCCAGGAGATGCAGGGCCGTACTCACCACGTCGTCGAGGTTTTGTCGGATGATGCCCTGGAGCTCGCCTTTGAAGGTGAACCGCGTGGTCACGAACACGATGGTGGATACCACCGTAATGGCGACGATGAAGAGGGCAAGAATACGATTGTTCAGGCTCATGATGTCCTTCCTATGATAATGCCCGGGGCGGCCTGACCACTGCGCCCCAGTGCGTTTTCCCCACCCCGCAGGCGGAACCCTGTCGCCCCTGCGCGATGCCGGCGGGTCGCTCCGTCAACAGAGGATATTCGGCCTGGAACCGCTTTACTTTAGGTAAGCCCTGATTTGCTCAGTGCTTCCCGGACGGGGAAGGCGATGGACCGCCGTATCAATCGCGTAAGGGATTGAGAAGCCTTCCCTTGGGACACGCTATTTGATCAGTGTTGGAATATTCGGCGCTTCTTTAACCTGAAAGTCGCGCAGCGACACCTTTGGACTCCCTCTCCCCCCGGGGAGGGCCGGGGTGAGGGACGGACATGGCGCACCTTTCATCCTTCGGACTGGCCTCGCGCCATGTCCGTCAGGTGGGCGAGGGTTCGGATGGGGGCGATTGGGGAGACGACGAACCGTCGTAGCGCTCCAGGAGCAGACGCAATGCGGTTTCCTTGCTGGTAAAGAAACGGTCGCGACCGAACTCCTCCACCAGTCCGGTACGGAGGAAGATGGACATCACCTGGTGCTTGAGCCCGCTGAAGCTCAGATCGATGCCGGCGGCACGCAATTGTTTCGCCACCTCGCGCACTTTCTCTTCCCCCGAGGCATCCATCTCGTTGATGCCGCTGCCGATGACCAGGATGACCCGCGCGTCGGGGAAGTCGGCGATGGCCTCGAGGATGATGTCTTCGAAATAGGCCACGGTGGAGAAGGTCAGGGAGCCGTCGAAGCGCACCGGCACTACGGTCCTGCTGATGGGGGCGAGATGGTGGGCCCTGATTCCCCCCAGGGTGCCATCGGGCTTGCGCGCCACGATCTCTGCCCGTGGGCGCATGCTCTTGACCATATAGGCCAGGATGGTGAGGGTGATGCCGATGAGGATGCCGTTGGCGATGGCGGGCGCCATCAGCAGGGTGGAGACGAAGGTGATGATGCCGATGATGGCGCTGATGCGATCCACCTTCCAGGCATGCACGAGGGGCGCTATCCGCACCAGGCCGAAGACGGCCATCATCACGATGACCGCCAGTACCGACTGGGGCAGGCTGTAGAGGTAGGGCGTGAAGAACAGCAGCACAAGCATCACCGCCACGGCACTGATGATGGCGAACAGCCCGGTCTTCGCCCCTGTCTTGGCGGCCACCGCCGAGCGGGAGAAGGAGCCACTTACGGTATAGGAGCCGAAGAAACTGCCGACGATGTTGGCCAGGCCCTGGCCCACCAGTTCCTTGCTGGCGTCGATGCGCTCTCCCGTGGTGGTGGCAATGGCCTTGGAGATGGAAGTGGCCTCCATGAAACCGATGAGGGCCATGACGATGGCTGCGGGGAACAGGGCGAGCACGAGGTCCCACTGGATATGCGGCGCGGCGAACTGGGGCAGGCCCTGGGGGATGTCGCCCACCACGGCCCCCCCCGACGTGAGGGTGATGCTTCCGTCGCTTGTGGCCTCGAAACGCCATGTCCGGTCATCGGCAGTCAATTCCGAAGGCACCTTGCCCTTGGGGAAGAACGCCGGTTCACCCTTGGCATCGGTGGTGCCCTCCAGACGCATGCCATGCAGGGCGATGCGCAGGGCGTTATTGCGGGCCTTGGCGCTGGCGAGGTCATATTCCAGCAATCTTATGGAGGCCTCGATCTCGGCGGCTTGGGCCACCGCGTCATGATCGGTCGTTTCCTCGATGGCAGAGAGTTCGCGATTCCTCTGGGCAATCTCTGTCGTCAGATGGTCGATGCGGTCCTTGGTCCGGGCATAAGCGGCCATGGTTTCCACCGTCAGCTCATCGTGTATCCGCTCTACCGGGACGGTTATCTTGTGCTCGTAGCCGATCAAAGAGGAGATGACGGTGGTGACGAGTACCGCGATGAGCACGGCGGGAGCGGAGGGCGAGATCCGTTTCAGGCCGACCATGAGCAGGAAGGCCCCGAGGGCGAACAGGAGGGTGGGCCAGTGGACGGATCCCATCTGGGATACGACGCCCCATAGATCCGCCAGGTAGGAATCGGAGCGGGGGAAGGGAACACCGATGATCTTGCTGAGCTGGGACAGGCCGATGATGAGGGCGGCGGCGTTGGTGAAGCCCACGATCACGGGACTGGACAACAGGTTGACGATGGCGCCGAGCCTGAACAGGCCCAGGGCCAGGCGCAGCACCCCCACCATCAGGGCCAGCATCACGGCCAGTTCGATGAAGGCCGGGCTGCCCGGGGAGGCGAAGGGTATGAGGGCGGCCGCCGACATCAGGGAAAGCATCGCCACAGGGCCCGTATGCAGCTGGCTGGACGAACCCCAGAGAGAGGCGATGATGACGGGCACGAAAGAGGCATAGAGCCCATACACCACGGGCAGGCCGGCCAACTGGGCATAGGCCATGCTCTGGGGCACCAGCACCAGGGCCACGGTGATACCGGCCACCAGGTCGGCCCGCAGGGTATTCCGTGTTATGGGAAACCAACGCAGGAACGGCAGCAGGGAATGGAGGATATTCATGGGTAAGGCTCCCCCGGGATGGCGCGGCACGGCCGCCGAAGGGGCCTTCCTCGCGTTAAGCTGGTCAAAGGACTTCCTAGTGTAGGCGCGGGTGCGCCGGACGGCTAATCGAAGAAGATGATAGAAGGCATACCGGATGCCCTATGTCTTGCGCCGGGCATCCCCGTTCCCCTGGCCCGCGGGCGGGACAGGTGGCCGGCGATGGGCCGGCATGGTCCCGCGGGCACGGCCAGCGGGTTTTCGCCCCCGCCATCAGGTGTCCATGGCCTCCAGGGCCATGCGCATGCCGCGGAACTGCCGGCGATAGCGGGCGGGGGTCAGGCCCACCTTGCGGTGGAACAGGCGGCCGAAGAAGCTGCCGTCGTCGTAGCCTACCTCGCGGGCCACGGTGTCGATGGGGTCGTCGGTGGATTCCAGCAGTTGCTTGGCCTCCTCGAGGCGCAGGGTGTGGATGTATTCCATGGGCGACAGCCCGGTGGCCTTGCGGAAACGCCGGGTGAAGGAGCGCAGCGGCAGGCCGCTGCGCCGGGCCATGGCGGCCACCGGCGACTCCATCTCATAGTGGCCCGCGATCCAGGCCTGGCATTCGCCGATGGTGGCATCCGCCGTCTGGCGGGCGCGCACCAGGGAGGCGTAGGGCTGTTGGCCGCTGGCGTGCCAGTCCACCAGATAGATGCGGGCCAGCCGCATGGCCTCGTCCACGCCCACGAAACGGGCCACCAGATAGAGGGCGAGGTCCATCCACGAGGTGCCGCCTCCCGCCATGACCAGGCGCTGGCCCGGCCCGCTTACCACGAGGGCGCGCTCCGGGTGCATGCGGATGGCGGGATAACGGCGGGCAAGGGCGTCGCAATATCCCCAGTGGGTGGTGGCATCCTGACCGTCCAGCAGGCCGGCCGCCGCCAGCATCACCGCCCCCGAGCAGGCGGCAGCCAGGGTGGTGCCGCGGTCGGCACATGCCCTGAGCCAGGCCAGCTCCTGCCCATAGCGCTCGGCCACATCGTCGTCGGGTGGCACGTAGACCTCGGGTATGCACACCACATCGGCGGGGGGGCAGTCGGCCAGGGTGGTGTCCGGCCTCACCCATACGCCGTTGGCGGCGGCGAAACCGTCCGCCCGGGAGGCGACGATGAGGGAACGGATGCGGGAGGGGCCGGGGACCCCCGTGACCAGGAAATCCCAGTCGCGGCCGGCGCTCGCGAACAGGTCATGCATGCCATACAAGGTGGAGGCGGTGGTCTCCGGGATGGCCAGCAGGACCACCGTCAAGGGCGGTTGCGTCTGAGTCATGGCCGATTTGCCCTCCTGATGCCCTAAACGACTCTAGCACAGCCCCCCTCTGCCCCCTACGCTGACCTGC
>JAABTG010000143.1 GCA_011389995.1 Thiotrichales bacterium | reverse complement strand
ACCTTGATGATGGACTGGCGGGTCACGCCCAGCCGGCTGGCTTCCCTGTCCAGGGATTCGATCATCCATTCGGGAAAATCCACGTTTACCCGCCTCTGGCGCTGTAAGGGACGGCGGGCCCTGGAAACATCCAGCGCGGTGGTGACATCCTTGCCGTCATCAAAGTCAGAATCGAATTTTCTAGCCTTCATAGAGTGCGACCTCTTCCCGACGGGCGCGGCGCACCGAGATGATCCGGATACGTTCGCCTCGATAGGTGGTAATTGCGGACCAATGCCGTCCGGCAATGCGGCCAACGACGAGGAAGCGCGGCTCATCGACGGTTCTTGCCGGGATCTCGATGAGGTAGGGGTCTTCCCAGAGCGCTTGGGCCTGGAGAAAGTCTATGCCGTGCTTATCCAGGTTCTGCCGACTCTTTCGCTCATCGAACTCGAAACAGAACATGGTATAAAAAATATACCCTTATCTTCAGGGCCGCAACCGCCCTCCGCGGCGTAGCCAGCTCCCGGTGGAGTCATTTCAGCGCCGCCGCCCTGCTAGTACCAGCCCCAGCAGGGCCAACGCCCCCACCGGCCATTCGCCCCAGCGCACGTAGGGGGTGGCGCCGGTCATGGGTTGGGCGGTGCCGCGCAGCACGGTGGCCTCAAACTGGGGGGCGCGGGCGCGGGTCTCGCCGTGTGGGCCGATGATGGCGGTGATGCCGGTGTTGGTGGCGCGCAGCAGGGGGCGGCCGGCCTCGAGGGCGCGCATGCGGGCCATCTGGAGGTGCTGGGGGGGGCCGATGGATTGGCCGAACCAGGCGTCGTTGCTGAGGTTGAGAAGGAGCTCGGCCTGGGGCAGGTCTTGGCGCAGGAGCTCGCCGAAGACGCCTTCGTAGCACACCGACAGCCCCAGGGGGTGGCCGTCGACGGTGGCCAGAGCCGGATCCGCGGGGCCGCTGTCGAAGGCGGCCACGGGCAGGCCGAGGGCGCCCATGGCGGGCTCAAGGATGGGGCGCAGGGGCACGAACTCGCCGAAGGGCACGAGGTGGCGCTTGTGGTAGATGTGCTCGGCGGGGGTGAAGGTGACCACGGAGTTGTGGAGCCGGCCCGTCTGCCGGTCGCGGTAGGGGATGCCGAGGACGACGGCGCGCCCGGTGTGCCGGGACCAGGCCTGGAGCTCCCCCAGGAAGGTCTCGGCACCGTGGTAGAGGTCGGGCACGGCGGTCTCGGGCCAGACGATGAGGTCGGCGTCGCCGTGGGCGCGGGTGGCCTCGAAGTAGTGGTCCAGGGTGGGCTGGCGGCGTTCCGGCAGCCACTTCTGGTCCTGGGGCACGTTGCCCTGGATGAGGGCCACGGTGAGGGGCTCCCCCACCGGGGTGGTCCAGGACACACCCTGGAGGCCGTAGCTGCCCGCGGCCAGGGCCGCCAGGGCCGCCAGGGGCAGGAGTGGGCGGCGCGGCCCCACGGCCAGGGCGGCCAGGGCACCGGCGGCCACGGTGCCGAGCAGGGTGACGCCCAGGACTCCCGCCACCGGGGCCCATGGCGCCAGGGGGCCGTCCACCTGGGCGTAGCCCGCCATGAGCCAGGGGAAGCCGGTGAAGAGCCAGCTGCGCAGCCATTCCTGGAGGGTCCAGGCGGCGGGGAACAGCACCAGCAGGCGCACCGTGGCACCGCCCGGCAGGCGGGTCACCAGCCAGCCGGTGAGGGCGGGGTAGAGGGCCATGGCCATCACCAGCAGGCCCGTCAGCACCACCGCCACCGCCAGGGGCACGTGCTGGAACTGGAAGCTCTCGTGGATCCAGAACACCCCGGCCCCCAGCATGGCCACGCCGTACAGCCAGCCGCGCCAGGCCGCCCGGCCGGGGCTCATCCCCAGCCAGGCCAGGAACAGTACCGCCAGGGCCAGGGGCGCCAGAGGCCAGGCCCCGAAGGGGGCGAAGGCCAGGGGGGTGAGGGCGCCGGCCACGGCCACGGCGGCGTCGCCGCGGCCACCGGGCGCGGCCAGGCGGCCCAGGGGCCGGGGCAGGGGGAACGGGGCGGGGCGGCTCACGGCGGCGCGGGGCGGGCGGGGGGTGCTACTGGGGGAACTCCCCCACCCGCTCCACCTTGAGGAGGTGGATGCGGCGGCCGTCCGCCTTCAGGACCTCGAAGCGCAGGTTGCCGATGTACACCTCCTCGCCACGCTCGGGCAGGCGCCCGAAGGCCTTCAGCACGTGGCCGCCGATGGTGTCGAACTCGTCGTCGTCGAAGTCGGCGCCCAGCATCTCGTTGAAGTCCTCCACCGGGGTCAGGGCCTTGACCGTGTACAGGCTCTCGCTGTGGCGGCGCACGAAGCTCTCTTCGTCGTCCACGTCATGCTCGTCGTCGATATCGCCGACGATCTGCTCCAGCACGTCCTCGATGGTCACCAGCCCGGAGACGCCGCCGTACTCGTCCACCACGATGGCCATGTGGTTGCGGGAGGCGCGGAATTCCCGCAGCAGCACGTTGAGACGCTTGCTCTCGGGGATGAACACCGCCGGGCGCAGCACCTCGCGGATGGGGAAGCGGCCCTCACCGACGGGCGCGAGGTAGGGCAGGATGTCCTTGGCCAGGAGGATCCCCACCACCTCGTCGGGGTTGTCGCCGAGCACCGGGAAGCGCGAATGGGCGGATTCGATGACGGTGGCGATGAGCTGCTCCAGGGGGGCGTCCCGCTCCACCATCACCGCCTGGGTGCGGGGCACCATGATGTCCCGCACCCGCATCTCCGAGACCTGCAGCGCCCCCTCGATCATGGCCAGGACATCGGCATCCAGCAGGCGCCGCTGCTCGGCGTCCCGCAGCAGGCCTATGAGTTCCTGACGGTCCTTCGGCTCGCCCAGCAGGGCCTGGCTGAGGCGCTCCAGCCAGCTCGAAGGACCGCCGCTAGTTCGGTCGTCGTTCATGTCTCTCCTTGGAAACGGGCGTCGGCCCGAACCATTCGGGACGGCCGCCGGATAGTTGTCTGTCAGGCCGCGCCATAGGGGTCCGGGAAGCCCATGGCCGCCAGGATGGCCACCTCCCGGGCCTCCATGGCCGCCGCCCCGGCGTCGTCCTGGTGGTCGAAGCCCTGGAGGTGCAGCATGCCGTGGATCACCATGTGGGCCCAGTGGGCCTCGGCGGGCTTGCCCTGGGCGGCGGCCTCCCGGGCCACCACGGGGGCGCAGATCACCACGTCCCCCAGCAGGGTGATGTCCGTGCCGGGCACGGTATCACCGGGAAATGACAGCACGTTGGTGGGGCCGTCGCGGTGGCGGTAGGTGCCGTTCAGGGCCGTCATCTCGGCCTCGTCCACCACCCGTACGGTCACCTCCACGGGGCCCGGGCCTTCCCCCACGGCCCGGCGGGTCCAGGCCCGCAGATGCCGGGGCGCGGGGCAGTCAGCCGCGGTGGCCAGCTGGATGTCCACCGCCACCCTCGCCCCCCTCGGCCTGTTCGTAGTCTTCATAGGCATTCAGTATCCGCCCCACCAGGGGATGGCGCACCACGTCCTTGGACTGGAAGAAGGCGAAGCTGATGCCCTCCACGTCCTTCAGCACCTCGATGACCTGGCGCAGCCCCGAACGCTGGCCCTTGGGCAGGTCGATCTGGGTGACGTCCCCCGTCACCACCGCCGTGGAGCCGAAGCCGATGCGGGTGAGGAACATCTTCATCTGCTCCACGGTGGTGTTCTGGGCCTCGTCGAGGATGACGAAGGACTCGTTGAGGGTGCGCCCGCGCATGAAGGCCAGGGGCGCCACCTCGATGATGTTGCTGTCGATGAGCTTGGCCACCTTGTCGAAGCCCAGCATCTCGTAGAGGGCGTCGTAGAGGGGGCGCAGGTAGGGGTCGATCTTCTGGGCCATGTCGCCGGGCAGGAAGCCGAGGCGCTCCCCCGCCTCCACCGCCGGGCGCACCAGCACCAGGCGCCGCACCCGGTCCGTCTCCAGGGCCTCCACGGCGCAGGCCACCGCCAGGTAGGTCTTGCCGGTGCCGGCGGGGCCGACGCCGAAGCTGATGTCGTGGCGCTGGATGTTGCGCAGGTAGCGGCTCTGGTTGCGGCCGCGGCCGCGGATGACGGCGCGGCGGATGCGGATGGCCACCTCGTCCCGGGGGTCGTCCTGGAGGGCCTCCACGCCGGCTTCCTGGAGGAACAGGTGGACCCGGGCGGGGGTGAGGCTCTCGTCCCGGGTGGCCTGGTAGAGCTTCTCCAGCACCCCGCCGGCGGCCTGGGCCGGCTGGGCGTCCCCCAGCACCCGGAAGGCGTTGCCGCGGTTGACGATCTCCACCCCCAGGCGGCGCTCCACCTGGCGCAGGTGCTCGTCGAACTGGCCGCAAAGGTTGGCCAGGCGCTGGTTGTCGTGGGGCTCCATCACCACGTCCACGGCATCGGGACGATCGGACAGGGTGGCGGTGTCGTCGCTCAAGGGGCCGTCCGCTCAGGCCGCGGCGCTGTCCACGCGGCGCCCGCGCAGGGAGTTGGGCAGGGCCTCGGTGATGAGGACGTCCACGAAGCGCCCGCGCTGGCGCAGGTCGCCGGCGAAGTTCACCACCCGGTTGTTGGGGGTGCGGCCGGCGAGCATCAGGGGGTCCTTGCGGGAGGGGCCCTCCACCAGCACCGGCTGCACCGTGCCCACCATGGCCGCGCTGTAACCCTGGGCGAACCCGCCGATGCGCCGCTGCAGCCGCGCCAGCCGCGCCTTCTTCTCGGCCATGGGCACGTCGTCCGCCAGGCCTGCGGCGGGGGTGCCGGGGCGGGCGCTGTAGACGAAGCTGAAGGAGTGGTCGAAGCGCACCTCCTCGATGAGGTCCATGGTGGCCTCGAAATCCGCCGCCGTCTCGCCGGGGAAGCCGATGATGAAGTCCGAGGACAGGCTGAGGTCGGGGCGGGCGGCGCGCAGGCGGCGGATGGTGTCGAGGTACTGGGCCACGGTGTGGCCGCGCTTCATCTCTTTCAGGAGGCGGTCGCTGCCGCTCTGCACCGGCAGGTGGAGGTGGCTCACCAGCTCCGGCACCTCGGCGTAGGCCTCGATGAGGGCGTCGTTCATCTCCACCGGGTGGGATGTGGTATAGCGGATGCGGTCGATGCCGTCGATGGCCGCCACGTAGGTCACCAGCAGCCCCAGGTCCGCCACGTCGCCGTCGTGGGTGGGGCCGCGGTAGGCGTTGACGTTCTGGCCCAGCAGGGTCACCTCCCGCACGCCGCGGGCCGCCAGGGCGGCCACCTCGGCGATGACGTCGTCGAAGGGCCGGCTCACCTCCTCGCCCCGGGTGTAGGGCACCACACAGAAGGTGCAGTACTTGCTGCAGCCCTCCATGATGGACACGAAGGCGGTGGGGCCCGCCACCCGGGGCTCGGGCAGACGGTCGAACTTCTCGATCTCGGGGAAGCTGATATCCACCTGGTGCTGGTGGGTGCGGGCCAGGCGGTCCAGCATCTCGGGCAGGCGGTGGAGGGTCTGGGGGCCGTAGACCAGGTCCACGTAAGGGGCCCGCTCCTGGATGGCGGCGCCTTCCTGGCTGGCCACGCAGCCGCCCACGCCGATGACCACCCCGGGGCGGGCCTCCTTGAGGGGCCGCCACATGCCGAGTTGGGAGAACACCTTGTCCTGGGCCTTCTCCCGCACCGAGCAGGTGTTGAGCAGCAGCACGTCGGCGGCGGCGGGGTCGTTCGTCAGCTCCAGGTCCCGGCTGCTTTCCAGCAGCTCGGCGGTGCGCGCCGAGTCGTACTCGTTCATCTGGCAGCCGAAGGTCTTGATGAAGAGCTTTCGCTTCACCGGCGGGGCCTGGGCAGGACGTTCGGGGGCAGGGCGCGCGGGTTGGAGGGCCGCGGGGTCGTCCGGGGTCTGGTCGGCGCTAGGACGCAAGGGGCAAAACGGGCATGGTACGGTGCCGGCATCTCGTTAAACGGTGGGATAAGTTACAACAGCGCCGCCGCCCATGCCACCGTAAACGGGCAGGGGTTTCTACGGCAATCCCGAGGGTTGCCGGAGCCACCCGCTCCGGGGGGAATTCCCGGCGGGAGCGCCCTTGGGCGTTAACGGGCCACGGTGGCCGGTTCGGGGGGCCGATGTTCGCGGGCAAGCCCGCTCCTACGGGGCGTGTCCCCCCCGCGGCTGTGGATGTCCCCCTGTAGGAGCGCCCTTGGGCGCGAACAGACCACGGCGGCCCGTTCGGAGGCCGGTGTTCGCGGGCAAGCCACCGCGGCCTTGGCGGACGCAGGCTACTCGGGATTGAGGGCCGGCAGGCGCTGGCGGCCCGCGTCGGGGGAGGGGGGCGGGGCGCGGCGCCGGGCGCTGCGCTCCAGACAGCCCCGCAGCACCATCTCCCACTCCTCGCGCCACTGGGACAGGTCCACCGGCTGGTCGCCGTAGTATTGGTCGTCCAGCTGGCGCGTCAGGTGGCGGATGAGCTCGCCGTCATCGGCGCCGGCGCCGGCGGCCAGGGCCTCGCCGGTGTCGTGGAGGGTGGCCCGGGCCGGCAGCCCCAGGCGGATGGCTGCGAAGCGCCGCACCATGCGGCGCAGGGCCGGGACATCGGCCGCCACCCGGGCCTGGCGGCGCCACCAGGCATGGAGCACGGCCACCGGCAGGATGCCATCCAGCGCCTCCACCATGCCGCGGCGCAGGCAGCGCGCCCGGCCCTCCACGTAGTTCAGGCCGCTGAGGCAGCGGGCACTGCAATGCCCCCGCAGGCGCTGGATGCGCAACTGGCCGCCGCCGCTATCCCCCAGCAGCCAGAACAGCCCGAGGCCGCCCGCCACGGCCACGGCCACCATGAGGAAGAAGGAACCCACGCCGGGGCCGTTATCCACCGCCGCCGGCTCGGCGCCCGGCGGGGATTCCGCCGTGGCGCGCAGGGCCGGGCGCACCTCGAGCTCCCGGGCCGGTACCCGTTCCGTCACCGTCTCCCGGCGGTTGAGATCCCACCAGTGGAGGACCAGTTCAGGGACCTCCAGGCGACCTTCGCGGGTGGGGACGAGGGTGAAGGTCTCCACCCGGCGCCCCCAGATGTGGCCGGGCTGGCGGATGCGGGTGTCCACCCGGGGCCGTTCGGGATAGACCTTGAAGCCGGGCACCGCGAGCTGGGTGGCGAGGCTGGGCAACTGGTCGCCGAGGGCACCGCGGGCGCGCATCTCCACCTCCAGCATGAGGGGCTCGCCCACCCGCGGCGACGCCCCGTCCAGGCCGGCGCGCAACTCCAGCCACTGCAGCGGGCGCCACTCGTGCTCCACGGTCCGGGCCTCCCGCACCTCCAGCTTGAGGGGTTGGGAATGGAAGGTCTCCTCCCCCGGCGGGGTGCCGTCGACGCCACCGCCGTAGGCCACGGTGATGCGGGCCGGCCCCACCTGCAGGCCTCCCGGCTGCAGGGGGGTGAGGACGTAGCGCAGGTCGCTGGTGACATAGCGGGTGTCGTCCAGGGTGACGGTGGCGTTGCGGTTGGGCTCCTCCACCCGCTCCAGGGTGGCGTCGGTCACCACCGGCGGCACCACCTGATAGGTGCGCAGGTCCACGCTGCTGTAGATGCGTACGGTGTAGAGCAGGGGCTCCTTGACGTAGGGGGCGGGGTTGCTGAGCCAGGCCTCGGCGTAGATACGCCCCGGCGCCGCTGGGGCCTGCCCCCACCACGTCAGCAGCAACAGCAGGGCCGCCGCCAGGCGGGCCCCACGGTGGGCCATGGTGCGGGCCCCTACCACGGGCGCGGCTCCACCATGCGCCCGCCGATGGCCCGGGAGGCGCGCTGCTCCTCGAGCATGAAGCGGTTGCGCAGCAGCTGGCGGGGATCGCCCTCCACCCGCTCCAGCCATTCCTCCACCAGCCAGCCCGGCACCTCGCTGCCCAGGCCCGGCACGCCGCCGAAGCCCGGGGCCTGCTCCGGCGACGGCGCCAGGCCGGCCTGGCGCATCTGATCGAGGCGCTCCATCTCCGCCACCGCCTCGCTGGCGGCGTCCGCCTCCAGGGCGCGGGGGTCGGGGGCGGCCGACGGGCCCCTGGCCGTGCCCTCTTGCGGCGGCCGCTCGCCGCCCTCCTCCTGGCGGGGCTCTTCGACTTCGCCATCCGCATCGGCGGTGTCGGCGGGCTCCTCGCCGCCCGCGAGGGGCTGTTCCTCTTCGGCCGGCGCGGTGTCGTCGCCCCCGGCGCCGGGTTCTTCTTTCATGGTCTCCTCACTCCCCGCCGTAGCCGCGTCGGCATCGGGCTCGGGCTCGCCGCCGGCAGCGTCCGGCTGCCGCGGTGGCCTGTCGTCATCCGTGCCGCCCTCCTCGGCCCCGGCCTCGTCGCCGCCGTCCGCCTCGGTGTCGGCATTCTCGTCGCCAGGGCCGGCTTCCTCGCGGGGTTCCTCTCCACCCGCCTGGTCCTGCGCCTCGGCCGCGGCCTCTTCCGGGGACGACTCGCCCTTCACATCCTCTTCCCGGGCGGCACCGTCATCGGCCTCGGGGCCTTGGTCGGCGCCGGCGGCGGATTCGCCCTCGGCCTCGCCTTCGCCGTCGCTGGCGTCCGCCGCGCTGCCGGTGTCGCCGACCTCGCCATCCCCCTGGCCCTCCTCATCGGCGTCGCCGTCACCGCCGGACTCACCCTGTTCGCTGTCCTCGCCGCCGCCCTCCTGCTCCTCGGCCTCCTCGCCCTGCTGACCGCCCTGCTGGTCCTGCTGCGCCTCCTCGCCTGATGCGCCGTCCTCGGATTCCTGATCCTGGTCGCCGGACTCGCCCTGCTCCGATTCCTGTTCCTGATCGCCCGACTCGCCCTGCTCCGATTCCTGCTCCTGATCGCCCGACTCGCCCTGCTCCGACTCCTGCTCCTGATCGCCCGACTCGCCCTGCTCCGACTCCTGCTCCTGATCGCCCGACTCGCCCTGCTCCGACTCCTGCTCCTGATCGCCCGACTCGCCCTGCTCCGACTCCTGCTCCTGATCGCCGGATTCCTCCTGATCGGATTCCTGTTCCTGGTCGCCGGACTCTTGCTGCTCCGATTCTTCCTGCCCGGACTCCTGCTGTTCGGACTCCTGTTGCTCGGACTCCTGTTGTTCGGGTTCTGGGGCCGCGGTCTCCTCGTCGGGCTGGTCCTCGGGCTCCCGGCGGGGCTCCTCCGGCTCTGCCTCCGCCGCCTCGGGCGCCAGGGCGGCCAGACGGGTGCGGGCAAGCATCAGGTTGTGGCGCGCATCCTGATAGTCCTCGTCCGATGCCAGCACGTCCTCGTAGGCCGCCACCGCCTGGTGGTAGTCACCGAGGCGGAAGCGGGTGTTGCCCAGGTTGTAACGGGCATCGAGGGCCACCTCGTCCCGCTCCACGCCCTCGAAGGCATCCGCCGCCTCGTCGTAACGCCCGGCCCGGTAGAGGGCGACGCCCTTGCGGTAGGGGTCGTCGAAGGCCTGGGCGGCGACCTCGAAACGTCCCTCCCGGAAGTCCCCGCGGGCCTCGTCCTCGGGGCTCGAAAACCAGCCCGCGGTGGTCTCCCCGGCCGCCAGCAGCAGTGCCATGAGCAGGGTGGCGCGCATCCCCGGGGTCCTCATGCCGGCGCCGGGGCCATGCGGCGCAGGCGCAGCAGCAGCAGGATCATGAGCAGGGCCAGGGGCAGGTAATAGCGCTCCGACCACACCCGCCGCACGTCCTCGCGGTCCGTCTCCAGCCGGCCGCTGGTGATGGCCGCCGCCAGGCGCGCGGTGTCCTCTTCGAGATAATCGGCCCGCCGGTAGATGCCGCCGCCCGCCGCCGCCAGGGCCTCGAGGGCGGCCTCGTCGAGGCGGGACACGATGGGCTTCATGATGGCCCCGCGGTCGCGACGGCGCTCCATGGGCAACTCGCCGCCCTCGGGGGTGCCGATGCCGAGCACGTGCAGGCTGATGCCGGCCTCGTGCATCAGGGCCACCTGGCGCTCCAGGCCGGGTTCGGGCAGGTCGCCGTCGGTGACCACCAGTACCGCACGGCTGCCGGCACCGCTGCGGGCATCCAGCAGCCGCCGCGCCTTGTCCAGGGCGGAGGAGACACGGCTGCCGGACCAGCGCATGAGATCCGGTCCCAGGGAGGGCAGCACGGCGCGCACCATCTCGTTGTCGGCGGTGACGGGCACCACCACATGGGACACCGAGGCGAAGGCCACCAGGCCGGTGTTGACCTCCGGCGCCGCCCGCAGCAGGTCGTCCACCTCCTGGCGGGCGCGGGCCATGCGCGAGGGTCGCACGTCGGCGATGTCCATGGAACGGGAGAGGTCGAGCACCACCACCAGGCTGTCGCTGCTGCCCGCCAGGTAGACGTTCTCGTAGCCCCAGCGGGGGCCCGCCATGGCGATGACGGCGATGGTCCACAACAGGGCCCACAGCCGCACCTGGCGGCGGATGGCCCCGGGGGTGCGGTATCCCTGCACCACGTAAGGCAGCAGGTGGGCGTCGGCATAGCGCTTGTGGCGGGCCGTGGCGCAGTGGGCGCACTCGCGCCGCGACAGCCACCACATCAGGGGCACGGCCGCGAGGCCCCACAGCCACAGGGGCTGAGCGAAATGGAAGGTCTCCATCATGTCGCCAGCAGGACCCCTCCGCGGCGCACCGACAGCACACCGAGCCCCAGCAGGGCCGCCAGGGCTACCCCCAGGGGCCAGCGGTAGAGGGGCTCCGGCAGCCAGGTGATATGGGTGTGGGTCTCGGTCTTCTCCAGCCGGTCGATGTTGGCGTAGATGTCTTCCAGGGCCTGGGTGTTGGTGGCCAGGTAATGGGCGCCTCCGGTGGCGCTGGCCATGCGCTCCAGGGCCGCCTCGTCGATCTGCATGTCCTCGTGGCTGATGGTGCCGTCGGGGCGGGGAAAGGGCACCTTGCCCCTGCTGCCCACGCCCACGGCGTAGATGCGGATGCCGTAGTGGGCCGCCACCCGGGTGGCGTCCACCGGCGACAGGCTGCCGGCGGTGTTCTCGCCGTCGGTGAGGAGGATGATCACCCGCGAGCCCGGGGGGCGTTCCCGCAGTTTTTTCACCGCCAGGCCCACGGCATCGCCGATGGCGGTGCCATCCCCCACCATACGGGGCTGGACGTTGTCGAGCATGCGGCCCACGGCACCGCCGTCCGGGGTCAGGGGGGTGAGGAGGTGGGCGCCGTCGCCGAATACCACCAGGCCGATGCGATCACCGGCGCGCTGGCTCACGAAGCGCCCCACCACCCCCTTCACCACCGCCATGCGGTTCACCGGCCGGCCGTCGACGCTGAAATCCAGGGCCTCCATGGAGCGGGAGGCATCCACTGCCAGCATGAGATCGTAGCCCGGGCTCACCACCTCCTCGTGGCGGGTCAGCCACTGGGGCCCCATGAGGGCGGCCACCAGGGCCGCCCACAGCAGGGCCGCCAGCAGGCGCTCCAGCAGGGACAGGTCGAAACGGCCCACCCGGCGCACCGCGAAGGCCTCGCGCAGGTGGCCCACCCCGGGATTGAGGAGGCGCGGGGTGGGCAGGGCCTGCTTCCCCGCCGCGCCGCCGCGGGCGGGCCACAGGCGCCGCAGCAGCCACGGCAGGGGCAGCAACAACGCGAACCAGGGCCAGGTGAAGTCGAGCATCAGGGGCGTCCCTCCGCGCCGCTGCCGGGCTCACGGCGCACCCAGTGGCGGGCCGCCACCACCAGCTCCGCGAGGGCGCGACCGTCCTCGGGGCCCGGCGGCGCATAGGGCGACGACACCAGCGCCGCCCCCCGGCTGCGCCAGGGGAAGCCGCGGGGGTCATGGCGCTCCAGCCACGCCAGCCATTCCTCACCCCACAGTCCGGCGGCGTGGCGGCGCCCGTAACGCACCATGGCCACCCGGCGCAACAGCTGGGCCAGTTCCCCGGCGGCGTCGTGACGGGCGAGGGCCGGCAGGCGCCGCTCCAGACGCCGCAGCTGGGCCAGGGCGTCCCGCCGCCATTGTTCCCGCAGATGGCTGCGGCGCCGGCGCAGCAGCAGCACCAGCGCGATCAGGACCGCCACGCCCGCCGCCACCAGCCACCAGCCTGGCCCCGGCGGCCACCAGGGGGCGGGGTCCAGACCGCGGATATCCCGCAGGCCGTCGTTTATGGACAGGGGGTTCATGGATTGGGGGTTCATCGTTGCCCCCGGGGCCGGCGGGCGTACTTCATGCCGTCCACCAGGG
>JAABTG010000021.1 GCA_011389995.1 Thiotrichales bacterium | reverse complement strand
CTCCCCCTACCGAACCAAGAGTCTAGTCTCAAAACCCATGGATTCAAACGCTTGGCTTCTTTCGAATGCTCATGGGGGGAGACGCTGCACGCCTAAAAGAAAAAAAAAGCAGCCTCGCCCCCGGCGACGTTCCCTTTCCCTGACCCTCTCCCAGAGGGAGAGGGGACGTAATTTTGGGGGTCCCAGAGGTAGAGGGGACGTAATGTGCAGGTCCCAGAGGGAGAAGGGACTTAGGGTGCCGGTCCCAGGGGGGAAAAGGGATCTGGTGTGCCTGGGGCGGGTCTTTCCCGTTAAACCCGGGGGTGGGCCGTCAGGCGTCCGGTGCCGGCTGCTGCTTGAAGAAGATGGACACGGAGCCTATCTCGATGCCGAATTTGGTCACCCAGGCGCGGTTGATGAGCACGCCGTCGGGCTGGAGCATCATCCAGTCGTCGAAGGTCACCTGCAGGGTGTTGTCGCCCATCTCCAGGTCCATGTCGTAGCGCCAGTTCAGGGCGTTGCCGGCGGCCCGGCCCACGGCCTCGCCGATGACGTCGCCGGCGGTGCCCAGGTAGCGGCCCTCGCCGTCGCGGCGGATGGTCCAGGTGCGGTGGTCGGTCTCGCCGTCGGCGAACTGGAAGGCCTCCTCCAGCACCAGTTCGCCGTCCTTCACCTCGCCGTGGATGTCCACGGTGAACTGGCGGCGGATGGTGCCGAAGCGGTCCTCGAAGACACCCCAGGCGCGGGTGGTGCCGGTGAAGTAGTCGAATACATCGAAGGCGGGGGTGCCCTGGGCGAAGGTCTCGGGCTTCATGGTGGTGCATCCCGTGGTGGCGGCGACCAGCAGGGCCGCGATGAGCAGGCGTTTCATGGGGGTGTCTCCTGGAGGTGGTGGGGCCCCGGTGGCGCGGCGGGTTCGTTTGCCGCGGGCCCCTCAGGCCGGCGCCAGGTCGCGGCGGTCGAGGCCGCGGGTTACCGCCCGCTGGGCCCGGGGGGTGAGGGGCAGGTGGAGCATCATCATCACCGCCGTCAGTTTCAGTACGCAGGGCACCAGGGCGTAGATCAGCGCCAGGCCGAGGAGGGAGCCGGGGGTGGGCGAGCCCGCCTCCAGCCCCAGGGCCCCCAGCACGGGCAGGGCGATGCCGGCGGCCAGGGCCAGGGACAGCTTGGTGGACATGTTCCACAGGGAGAACAGGCCGGCGGTGCGGTTGCGCTGGAAGCGCAGGCGGTCCCAGTCCGCCACGTCCGCCTGGATGGCGGGGGGCAGCACCATGTCCGCCCCCAGGCACAGGCCCGTCACCACGCACACGGCCATGAACAGGGACACGTCGCCGGGCCCCAGGGTGACGGCCACCGCGAAGGCCGGGCAGGCCACCAGCATGGCCGTGGCCCAGGCGCGATGCTTGGACAGGCGCCGGCTGAGGGCCAGCCACAGGGGCACCCCGGCGACGCCGCACACCAGGTACACCGCCAGCAGCAGGTTGCGGGTGGCGTCGTCCACGCCGAGGACGTGGGCGCAGTAGAGGGGGAACAGCACTGCCGGGAAGCCGTTGGCCAAGCCGTTGATGAACCAGGCGCTCAACAGGCGTACGAACAGGCCGTTACGCTGAAGGCCCCGCCAGCCCGCCGGGGCGGGGGCATGGGGGCGGGGCCGGGGCACCCGGGTGAGGAGCAGCCAGAACACCGGGATGCCCACCGCCACCGCCACCCAGCCCATGGCCGCCAGGCTCACGGCGTCGGAGTAGCCCATCAGGCCGAAGGCGGCGGGCAGCCCCCCCGACAGCAGCACCCCCACCAGTACCGCCCCCTCGCGGCTGGCGGTGAGGCGGGTGCGGGTGTGGTAGTCGGCGGACAGGGTGGCGCCCCAGGTGAGGTAGGGGATCTGCACCAGGGTCCAGCCCAGGTAGAGCAGCACGCTCCACGCCAGCAGCCACAACCACCCCACCCCGGCCGGGGGCGACAGCAGCAGCACCAGGGCGGGGGCGGCCAGCAGCGCCCCGCCCCCCACCAGGCGCCGCACCATGTCGCTGCCGGCGTGGTCGGCCCAGCGCCCCACCAGGGGGTCCGTGACCACGTCCACCAGTCGGCTGGCGAAGATCACCGCGCCGGTGACCGCCAGCCCCAGGCCCACCTCCTCGGCGTAGAAGGCCGGCAGGAGGGTGAACACCGGGATCATGGGGATGGCGGTCACCAGCCCCGGCAGGCCATAGAGGGCTACGGTGCCGGTGGTGAGGGCGTCAGCCCTGGAGCGGGCGGCGGAAACGGTATATCCCCACGTCGATGACGCCATCGCGGAAACCCGTCTCGCAATAGCACAGGTAGTACTCCCACAGGCGCCGGAAGCGCTCGCCGTAGCCCATCTCCCGCAGCCGCGGCCAGGCCTCCTGGAAGCGTTCGCGCCACAGGGCCAGGGTGGCGGCGTAGTCGGCGCCGAAGGTCTCCACATGCTCCAGTTCCAGGCCGGCGCGGCGGGATTCCTGGCGCAGCCGGCCCGGCGAGGGCAGCATGCCGCCGGGGAAGATATAGCGCTGGATGAAGTCCGGCCGCCGGCGGTAGCTCTCGAACACCTTGTCGTCGATGGTGATCACCTGCACCACCGCCGGCGCCCCGGGCTTGAGGCGCCCGTGGAGGGTGCGGAAGTAGTCGGGCCAGTGGGCCTCTCCCACCGCCTCCAGCATCTCGATGGACACCACCGCGTCGTAGCTGCCGGTGACGTCGCGGTAGTCCTGCAGGCGCACCTGGCCGCGCTCCTCCACGCCGGCGCGGGCCAGGCGTTCCCCGGCGTAGGCCAGCTGTTCACGGCTCAGGGTGATGCCCGTGGCCCGGCAGCCGGTGGTGGCCACGGTATGCTCCAGGAAGCCGCCCCAGCCGCAGCCCACTTCCAGCACGTCGCTGGCGGAGTCGATGCCGGCCAGGGCGGCGATGCGGGCGTATTTGCGGTATTGGGCGGTGGCCAGGTTGGGGGTTGCGGCGGGGTGGGTTTCCCCCTCCCGGCCTCCCCCACGGGTGGGGGAGGAGATGGCGGTGGCCAGGTTGGGGGTTGTGGCGGGGTGGGTTTCCCCCTCCCGGCCTCCCCCACGGGTGGGGGAGGAGACGGGGGTTGCGGCGGGGTGGGTTTCCCCCTGCCGGCCTCCACCATGAATAGGGGAGGGGCTGGTCTGCTCCCTCCCCACTTGTGGGGAGGGTTGGGGAGGGGAGATGCCGGGGGTGCGGAACATGGCGGACGAGTAGGTCATGGTCTCGTCCAGCCAGGCGGCGTAGAAGTCGTTGCCCAGGTCGTAGTGGTACTCGATGTTGCGACGGCTGCCGCGGCGGTGGTTGTCCCGCAGGCGGTGGAACACGCGGTTGAAGGCCCGGCTGACGGTGCTGCCGTCCAGCTGGCGGCGCCAGTGGTCCTCGTTGTGCTTCACCAGGGTCATGAAGCCCACCAGGTCGGGGGTGTCCCAGTGGCCGTCCATGTAGGACTCGGCGAAGCCCGTGTCGCCCTTCAGGAACAGCCGGGTGAGGGCCGCGTAGTCGTTGATGCGAAGGACCGCCTCGGGCGCGGCATCGAGGTCACCGCGGAAGGTCTGGCGGCTGCCGTCGGGGAACTCCACCGTCAGGGTCCCCATGCGGATGCGTCTGAGCAGGCGCCTCACGGACAGGCCGACCATGCGGCCCCCCAGACGCAGGCCGGCACCCAGCAGGGGCAGGTTCCAGCGCAGGCCGAAGGTGGTGGCGGTGATCTCTTTGGCACTCATGGGTGCTTGGGCTCCATTGTCAACGATTGGGTGTCGGCGAATCTGGTTTTGGCAAAGCGGGTGTAACCGGCGGCGGTGTCAGCCCGTGCGGTCAGGGGTGATGAGGCTGACGGCCTCGGCGGGCGCGGCGGGCCGGCGGTGCAGGGGCACCCCTTTGGCCCACAGGCGCAGGGCCTCCCAGTGGATGCCGCCCATGACCTTGAGGGTCATGAGGGGCATGCGCCAGGCCATGGACCACAGGCTGCGGTCCGACAGGGCCAGGCGCCGGCCGCCGAACCAGGCGTCCAGCACCCGCTCCCCGCCGCAGCGCTCGCGGATGGCGATGGCGAGGCGCTCCCCGGGGGGGCCCACCTCGAAGTCGTAGTGGCAGTCCATGGGCAGGAAGGGGGAGACGTAGAAGGCCTTGTCGCAGCCGTGGCGCACCGCCTCCCCGTCGGCCGCGGCGGGGATAAGGTAGCTGTGGCGTTCGCCGAAGGTGTTGCTCACCTCGTATATGAGGGCCCGCAGGGTGCCGGCGCGGTCGTGGCAGTAATAGACCGACAGGGGGTTGAAGACGTAGCCCAGGATGCGCGGGTAGCACAGCAGTCGCACGGGTCCGTCCACGTCGGCCATCCCGGCCCGCACCAGCTGGCCGCGCACGTAGTCCCGCAGGGGGCTGCCGTCGCCGTGGTCACGGTCATGGACGGAATAGAAGGCCCGCCGGTTGTAGCCGAACAGCCGCAGCCCGGCATCGAGGCCGGGCAGTTCGTCGAGGTCCAGATACAGCGCGAACACGCGGTAGTCGAGGCGGTGGTGGCGGGGGGTGAAGCGCTCATGGCCCACCCGCCCGCGATAGATGGCGGATGCCGTCACGCCGCCACCGCCCTGTTGGCGGGCCCCACCACCGGATAGACATGGATGCGGCCGTTGGGCTCGTCCAACTGCCACGGCCGGGCCATGCCCCCCAGCTGCTCCGCCACCGCCAGGCCGGCCTGGAGGCCGTCCTCGTGGAAGCCATGCCCGAAGTGGGCACCGCAATACCAGGTGCGGCGGTTGCCCTGGAGGTTCCACAGCAACTGCTGGGCGCGCATGGCGGCCACGTCGAACACCGGGTGCTCGTAGAGGAAGCTGCGGTGGATGGTGTCCTGGTGGGGCATGTCCCGGGGGTTCAGGGTGACGAACAGGGGCGGCGCCCCGGACAGGCCCTGAAGGCGATTCATCCAGTAGCTCACGGTTACCTTGCGCTGGGCGCCTCCCAGCTGATCCAGACCTTCCTGTTCCATAAAGTTCCAACTCGCCCAGGCCCGCCGGGCCCGCGGCATGAGCCGCCGGTCGGAGTGAAGGATGGCAAGATTGCGCTCGTAACGGAAGGCCCCCAGCAGGCGGCGCTCGGCGCCGTCGGCATCGCCGAGCATGGCCAGGGCCTGATCGCCGTGGGTGGCGATGACCACATGGTCGAAGCGGCGCACCTCGTGCTGGCGGTCCTCCACCCACACGCCTCCGGGCTCCCGGCGCACCTGGGTGACGGCGGCATTGGTGCGGATGCGCCCGGCGTAATCCGCCGTGAGGCGCTCCACATACTGCCTGCTGCCGCCGCTGACGGTGCGCCACTGGGGCCGGTCGCGGGTCTGGAGCAGGCCGTGGTTGGCGGCGAAGCGGGTGAAGGCCAGGAAGGGGTAGTCCAGCATGCGGTTCACCGGGGTGGACCAGATGGCCGCCCCCATGGGCAGCAGATGGTCGTCGATGAAGGCCCGGCCGTAGCCCTTGAGACGCAGGTAGTCCCCCAGGGTATAGCCTTCCATGGCCGGGCTGATGGCATCTCCGGGGGCCTCCCGGTAGAAGCGCAGCAGGTCCCGCACCATGCGCCACATGCGCGGCCGGGCGATGTTGCGGGCCTGGGCCAGCAGCCCCATGAGGCCGGAACCGGAATACTCGAAGCGCCCGCCGTCCAGGGACGCGGAGAAGGACATGTCGGTGGCATGGCTGGCCACCCCCAGGTGGTCGAAGAGGGCCACCAGGTTCGGATAATTGCGGTCATTGAAGACAATGAACCCCGTGTCCACGGCCACCGGCCCGCCGGGGGTGTCCAGGGTCACGGTGTTGGAGTGGCCGCCCACCCGGTCGTCCTTCTCGAAGACGGTAACGTTGTGTCTCTTCGCCAGCAACCAGGCGGCCGCCATGCCGGAGATGCCGGTGCCGATGACGGCGATGTCGAGGGGGGAGTCTGCCATGCCTTATAATGTCCGTTTGGGCCCGTTCCGGGGCGGTTGAAGTCAGGCCTTGGTACGCTAGGCCCGGACGGGTGGATCATCCGGCACCCTACTCCTCTGCGGCGTCTCACCGGGGCGTGATCCGGATCTCACGGGGCGGCGTAGGTGTGTATAGTTCACCCCGGTCCCACGACGATGCAGGCAGCGCTCATCATTACTCAGCGTTCCATGGAAGATTCCCCCTCCCACGATGAACTCATCGAATGGTTCTCGGCGGTGGCCCTGCGCCAGGACCGCCGCGCCTTCGAGTCCCTGTTCAATCACTTCGCCCCCAAGATCAAGCGTTATCTGCTGCGCCAGGGGGCTCCGGAGCACCATGCCGAGGAACTGGCCCAGGAGACCATGGTGCAGATCTGGCGCAAGGCCCACCAGTATGACCCCGCCAAGGCCGTTCCCGGCGCCTGGGTCTACCGGGTGGCCCGTAACCTGCGTATCGACCGGCTGCGGCGCCAGCGCTTCTATGAGGTGGACCTGGACCAGGTGGCGGAGCAGGCCGACGAGGCCCAGGACCATGACCGCGCCACGGATCAGATCGATGGTGAACAGATACGCGCCCGGGTGGCGGCCCTGCCCCCCGAGCAACGCGAGATCGTGAACCTCGCCTATTTCGAGGGTCTGAGTCAGTCAGAAATCGGCGCCAGACTCGGATTGCCCCTGGGCACCGTCAAGTCCCGCTTGCGGCTCGCCTTCGGCAAGCTGAGAAAGGCTCTGGGAGAAGAAGTATGAGTATTCGACACCATCCCGATGATGCCACCCTGGTGGCCTACGGGGCGGGCAGCGTAAACGAAGGGTTTTCCCTGCTGCTGGCCGCCCACCTGGAACGTTGCCCGCGCTGCCGCCGGCGGGTCACGGAGACCGAGGTCCTGGGCGGGGAGCTGTTGGAGACCCTCGAGGACTCCCCCCTGTCCGGCGGGGGCTTCGATGCCGTGTGGGCCCGGGTCTGCACGGAGGAGCAGTCCCCGGCCCCTGCCGCCGCCCCGTCGCAAACGACGACGCCACCCACCACAGACGGTCTGCCGTCGGTGCTGGCCGCCCATCTGCCGGGCGGCCTCGAAGACGTCCGCTGGCGCACCCTGGCCCCCGGCATAAAGCAACACGTGCTGCGGGATGTGGACTCCGGCAACGGCAGCATCCGGCTGCTCGCCATCGCCCCCGGCACCACCATCCCCCAGCACGGCCACGGCGGCTCGGAGCTCACCCTGGTGCTCAAGGGTTCCTTCATGGACCAGATAGGCCGTTTCCAGGCCGGGGATGTGGCGGATGTGGACGTCGGCATCCACCACCAGCCGGTGGCGGATACCAGCGAGACCTGCATCTGTCTCATCGCCACCGACGAGCGGCTGCGCTTCTCGGACTCCCTGAGCCGCATGCTTCAGCCCTTCTTCGGCATCTGACGGTCCCGCCGCGAGGCGGCGGGGTCCGCACGCGGGCGGCGCCTGAGGGCCGTCCCATACCCTGACAGAGAGACCCGAACATGATCAGAGCCCTCGCCATCGCCGCCACCCTGCTGGCGGCCCCCCAACTGGCCCTGGCCTGCGCCGAGACCCTGGACCACCGCTTCAAACGCCTGGCGGGAGACGAGACCGTGCACCTGTGCGAGGCCTTCCGGGACAAGGTAGTGCTGGTGGTGAACACCGCCAGCAAGTGCGCCTACACCCCTCAGTACGAGGGCCTGGAGGCCCTCTACCGCCAGTACCGGGAGCGTGGCCTGGTGGTGGCCGGCTTTCCCAGCAACGACTTCGGCAGGCAGGAACCGGGCACCGAGAAGCAGATCCAGGAGTTCTGCCGCCTGACCTACAGCGTGGAGTTCCCCATGTTCGAGAAGACCCGGGCCGGCGAGGGCAATGCGGACCCCTTCTACCGGCACCTCGGGGAGCTGGCGGGGGAGTTCCCGCGCTGGAACTTCCACAAGTACCTGCTGGACAGGGAAGGCAACCTGGTGGCCAGCTTCCCCAGCGCCGTGTCCCCCGACGCCCCGGAGCTGGTGGAGGCCATCGAGTCCCGGCTCTGATACCCATGACAGCCCCGACCGCCGCCGCCCCCACCGTCAGCTCCACCCTGGAGTTGTGGCGGGCCGCGCCAGCGGACCCCACCGCCGGCTGGCGGCTGGTGGCGGACCAGGTCATGGGCGGGGTGTCCAGCGGCACCCTGGTGGCCACGGAGCGGGATGGCGCCGACTGCGTGTGCATGTCGGGAGAGGTGCGGCTGGAGAACAACGGCGGCTTCCTGCAGATCCTCCGCGACCTGCCCCCCGCCCACCGCGACGCCTCCGCCTACCACGGCGTGCTGCTGGAGGTGGCGGGCAACGACGACGCCTACGGCCTGCACCTGAAGACGGGCGACGTCCAGCGGCCCTGGCAATCCTACCGTGCCACCTTCACCGCCACGCCCCAGTGGTCCACCATCCTGGTGCCGTTTGCCCTGTTCCGCGCCCACCGCCTCAACGCGCCCTTCGACCTCACGGACCTGCGCCGCCTCGCCCTGGTGGCCATCGGCCGGGCCTTCCATGCCGAGGTGTGTGTGCGCCGTATCGCCTTCTATCGGGCCTGACGGGCGGCGCGGTGCCATGAGTCAGCCAGGGTCCATTCCCGCCGTGATGCCTCCCGCACCGGCCCTGGCCCCGGCCGGCGCCACCGCCCTGGCCGCCACCCACGAGGGCGCCGGCGCGGCGGTGGAATTCGGCGTCTCCTGGTCCAGCACCTCGGCCCGCCACGAGGACCGTTACGTGGCCCGGCGCCTCGACCTCGGGCGTGACATCCTGCCGGCGGCCCTCGCCGTCCTCGCCCACCAGCCTGTGGGGCAGGAGACCCGCGCCGCGGTGCCGCCGGGGCATGACCCGGCCCCCGCCATGGATCCCGGCCTCATCCTGCGGCTGCCGGTGGACGCCTTCGACCCGGCGCGCCCCCACCTGCGGGGACTCGTGCCCCGCGTGGGGCGCTTCTATCCCCGGGGCTTCCTCGCCGGCCACGCCGGCATCCACCCCAGGGATCCCCGGCCGTTCCGGGTGGTGGCCACGGGGGACAGCCTCGAGGTGGACCTGAACCACCCCCTGGCGGGCCGCGATCTCACCATCGAGGCCCGCATCCTGGAGGCCTGGGAAACGGTGGACGGGCCCGCCGAACGGCCCCTCGAGGTGGCCGGGCAGATCCTCGACGGCGGCCCCGGCATGGAGGCACGATACGGCGACCGGCCCACGGATTTCTGGTCCGACGCCCCCTTCCGGCGGGAGGACGAGGCAGCAGACGAGGCCTTCTACGCCAGACCCCGGCTGGTTAATCACCTGGACACCACCGCCATCGCCCAGGTCATGGGCCTGTACCGGCGCCTGCTGCCCCGCAACGCCCGGGTGCTGGACCTCATGACGAGCTGGACCAGCCACCTGCCACAGGCCCTGGAACCCGCCGCCGTCACCGGCCTGGGCATGAACCGGGCGGAGCTGGAGGCCAACCCCATGCTCACGGCACGCCACGTCCACGACCTCAACCACGACCCGCGCCTGCCCTTCGCCGATGGCGCCTTCGACGCCATGGTATGCACGGTATCGGTGGAGTACCTCACCCGGCCCCTGGAGGTGTTCGTCGAGGCCGCCCGGGTGCTGCGCCCCGGCGGGCGCTTCGTGGTGACCTTCTCCAACCGCTGGTTTCCGCCCAAGGTGGTGGCCCTCTGGGAGGCCCTCCACGAATTCGAGCGCCCGGGCCTGGTGCTGGAATACTTCCTGGCGGGACAGGGTTTCGAGGCCCTGAACACCTGGTCCGTGCGCGGCCTGCCGCGCCCAGCAGACGACAAGTACGCCGGGCGGCTGGCCCTCTCGGACCCCATCTACGCCGTGTGGGGCGAGCGCGCCGCCTGAACCCCGACGGCGCCCGGGACCCCCGCTGCCGCCGCCCCGTCGGCCGGCGTTTTGCCTAAACTTTCATGGCCTCAAGCCGCTGTGAACGGGAATGAATGCCTCCCACGTGCCCGTGCGGCAGGACCACTCGTACCTCCAGCCCGGCCTGGTGGACTTCCATTACCGGTCCCTCGCCCTGTCCTTCGTCGCCAATATGGTGAACGCCATCCTGCTGGCGGCCATCCAGCTCCAGGCCTTCGGCCCCTGGACGGTGGCCCCGTGGGCGGCGGCGGCCCTGGTGGTCATCGGCGCACGCTGGCTCGATTTCCGCGCCTACCACCGTAACCGGGAGGCCCGCGACGCCGCCCGGTGGGAGCGCCGCGCCACCGCCGGCGCCGTGGCCTCCGGTCTCATATGGGGCCTCGCCGGCTGGTTCCTGTTCCCCGTCGATGACATGGCCCGCCAGGCCGTACTGGCCTTCGTGCTGGCGGGTATGGCGGCGGGTGCCGTCACCACCCTGTCCTCCCTGCGCTTCGCCGTCAGTGCCTTCCTCGCCCTCACCCTCCTGCCCCTGATGGTCAACTTCTTCGCCGCCGGCACCGGCATGGGGCTCATCATGGGCTTCATGACCCTGCTCTTCTTCGCTTCCCTTCATGTCACCGCCCGGCGCATGAACCACACCATCACCGAATCCCTGGAGATGCGCCACGCCAACGAGCTGGCGGAGCGCCATACCCGCCGCCAGGCCCACTACGACGAGCTCACCCATCTCCCCAACCGCCGCCTGCTGGGGGAGCGCATCGGCCAGGAACTGGCCCGCTCGCGGCGTCACGGTGACATGGGGGCGTTGCTGTTCCTCGACCTCGACCATTTCAAGAACATCAACGACTCCCTCGGCCATCCGGCCGGCGACCAGGTCCTTAAACAGGTGGCCCAGCGCCTGCGCCATCGCGTGCGGGGGGAGGATACCGCCGCCCGGCTGGGGGGCGACGAGTTCGTGGTGCTGCTGTCGGATCTGGGGGGCTCCGAGGCCCAGGCGGGCAACGAGGCCGGCGCCTTCGCGGCCGAGCTCCAGCGCATCCTCTCCCATACCCCCTACCATGCCCAGGGCCACGAGCTCCACGTGTCCACCAGCATCGGCATCACCCTGTTCCCCCTGGGAGACGAGGACGGCGACGACCTGTTGCGCCAGGCCGACACCGCCATGTACAGCGCCAAGTCGGGCGGCCGCGACACCGTCTGCTTCTATCGCACCGACATGCAGCAGGCCGTCAACCGGCGCCTGCAGGCGGAAAAGGAGCTGCGCACCGCCATCGCCAACCATCAGCTCAGGGTGTTCTACCAGCCCATGGTGGACCACCGCGGCCACCCCTTCGGGGTCGAGGCCCTGGTACGCTGGAGCCACCCCGAGCGCGGCCTCATCACCCCCGATCACTTCATTCCGGTGGCCGAGGAGAGCGGCATCATCTTCGAGCTCGGCAACTGGGTGTTGCGCACCGCCTGCCTGGACCTGGCGCGGCTGCGGCAACGCTACGGGACGGCGGCGCCCTCGGTATCCATCAACCTCAGTCCGCGCCAGTTCCTGCTGCCGGGGCTCGCCGACCACATCATCGCCATCGCCGCCGAGACCGCCGCGGATCTCAACTTCATACGCCTGGAGGTCACGGAGAGCGGCCTGCTGGACGACGTGGAGCGGGCGGTGGAGAAGATGGAGCGCCTGCGGGAGCACGGCGTACGCTTCTCCATCGACGACTTCGGCACCGGCTATTCCTCTCTGGCCTACCTCAAACAACTGCCGGTGGACACCCTGAAGGTGGATCGCTCCTTCATCCGCGATGTGCTGGTGGACAAGGACGACGCCGTCATCGTGGAGACCATCCTGGCCATGGCCAACCACCTGCGCCTCCACAGCGTGGCGGAGGGGGTGGAGACCCAGGAGGTGGTGGAGTTCCTGTCCGCCCGCGGCTGCGAGCGCTTCCAGGGCTATCTGTTCGCCCGGCCCATCCCCTTCGATGAGCTGCTGGGCTTCATCGACGAGCACGTTCCCATGGATGTCCAGGCCGGGGCCGGCCTGCCCAATTGAGGCCCCTTCCCGGGGCGGGTGGGATCAGTCGTAGACCTTCTTCCAGCGCCGGCGCCGGGTCTGGCGGATGATCACCCCCTTGACGTCCGCCAGCCCCCCGGGCAGGGGCAGGTCGGGATAGGCATCGTTGAGGGCGGTGAGATAGGGCGGGCCGTCCGCCGGCATGCGCAGCTGGCGGAAGATGTACTCCTCCCCCTGGGTGGCGAACACGTAGGCGCCGTCCACCCGCGGCGCGGAAGGATCGATGATGATCACCGCGCCGTCTATGAACTCCGGCTCCATGCTGTCCCCCAGCACCTGCAGGGCGAAGGGCTCGGACTCGGCACAACTGCTGTAAAACTCGTCCATCGACGCAGACCTCCCCGGCTTCACGCCGTCTTCAGATTGATGTCCTCGGAGCCACCCGCCGCCACCGCGGTAACGTCCTCTTCCGCCTGGGCCTGCTGCAGCTCCCACATGCGGGTATAGGTGCCGTCCAGGGCCAGGAGTTCCCGGTGGGTGCCGCGCTCGATGACGCGGCCCGCCGCCATCACCAGGATGGTATCGGCATCCACCACGGTGGACAGCCGGTGGGCGATGACGAGGGTGGTGTGGTGAGCGGCCACCTCGTTGAGGGCCTTCTGGATGGCCTTCTCCGAGTGGCTGTCGAGGGCGGAGGTGGCCTCGTCGAACACCAGTATGCGCGGGGCCTTGAGGATCACCCGGGCGATGGCCACCCGCTGCTTCTCACCGCCGGACAGCTTGAGGCCCCGCTCGCCCACCCGGGTATCGTAACCATCCGGCAGGGAAACGATGAAGTCGTGGATATGGGCCAGCCGCGCCGCCTGCTCCACCTCCTCGCGGCTCGCCCCGGTGCGGCCGTAGGCGATGTTGTAGTACACGGTGTCGTTGAACAGCACCGTGTCCTGGGGAACGATGCCGATGGCCCGGCGCAGGCTGTCCTGGGTCACCTCGCGGATATCCTGGCCGTCGATGGTAATGGCGCCGCCGGTGACGTCGTAGAAGCGGAACAGCAGCCGCGCCAGGGTGGACTTGCCGGCGCCGCTGTGGCCCACCACCGCCACCTTGTGACCCGGCGGGATGACGAAGTCCACGTCCTGGAGGATGGCGCGCTCGGGCTGATAGGCGAAATCCACGTGGCGAAAGGCCACCTCCCCCTCGGTCACCCGCAGCTCCCCGGCGTCGGGCTTGTCGGCGATCTCCGGGGGGGTCTCGAGCAGGCGGAACACCAGGTCCATGTCCGCCAGGGCGTAGCGGATCTGGCGGTAGACGATGCCGAGGAAGTTCAGGGGTATGAAGAGCTGGAGCAGGAAGGCGTTCACCAGCACCAGGTCGCCGATGGACAGCTCGCCGGACACCACCCCGGCGGCGGCATAGAACATGATGACGGTGACGCCCATGGCGATGATGGCGCCCTGGCCGAAGTTCAGCACCGACATGGAGGTCTGGCTGTTCACCGCCGAGTATTCCCAGTCGGCCAGGGTGCGGTCGTAACGCGCCACCTCGTGGGCCTCGTTGGTGAAGTACTTGACCGTCTCGTAGTTCATGAGACTGTCCATGGCCTGGTTGTTGGCCTCCGACTCCTGGCGGTTCATGGAGTGGCGAAAGTGCATGCGCCAATTGGTGACCTTGAGGGTGAACACCACGTAGACCACCACCGTGCCCAGGCACACCATGGCGAAGGCGGGGTCGTAGTTCACCAGCAGGATGCCGATGATGAGCCCGAACTCCACCACCGTGGGCAGGATGCTGAAGGTGAGGTAGTTGAGAATGGAACTGACGCTGCGCGAGCCCCGCTCCAGGTCGCTGGACACCGCGCCGGTCTTGCGCTCCAGGTGATAGCGCAGGGCCAGGTCGTGGAGGTGGCCGAGCACCCGGTTGGAGAGGTTGCGCATGGCGTGGTAGCGCACCCGCGCGAACACCGCGTCCCGCAACTCGTTGAACAGCGAGGCCGCCAGCTTCAGGGCACCATAGGCCCCGAGCAGGAACACCGGCAGGGCGAGGAGGGTCTCGGGGCTCTGCTCCAGGGCATCCACGATGCCCTTCAGCACCAGGGGGATCCCCACATTGGCCACCTTGGCCAGCAGCAGCGCCCCCAGGGCGAACAACACCCGCCCCCGATAGTCCCAGATGAACGGCAACATCATGCGCAGATTGCGCAGGTCGCTGCGGTTGCGGTGCGGATCTTCGGTGTATCCCTGGGTATACATGGAGGGCCTAAATTATCATCGGGGGCGGCGGTTTACAGCCTGACGCTTTGGGGAATAGAGGGGGGATACACCAATTTTGAATTTGAATTTTGAATTTTGAATTGAAAAGCGGGGGATAACTGCCAGCGCGGGGAAGGACGGGCCGTTAATTCAAAATTCACAATTCACAATTCAAAATTGAGCACGCAACCGTCATATGGAATGAAAAAGGGTGCCAACGGCACCCTTTCCATGAGCCCCTGATGAGCGAGCTCTTACGCGCCGACGTGCTCTTTTATGGTCTTCACCACCACCTCGCTGGAGGTGGCGGGGACGTCCAGCAGCAGGCCTTCCTTGCGGTAGAAATCCACCAGGGGGGCCGTCTTCTCGTTGTATACGTCGAGGCGGTTGGAGATGGCCTCTTCCGTCTCGTCGTCGCGCTGCACCACCTTGCCGCCGCACTTGTCGCATACCCCTTCCACCTTGGGCGGCATGCTCTTGATGTTATAGATGGCGCCGCAGTCCACGCAGGTGCGACGGGTGGTCAGGCGGTCCAGGATGACGTCCCGGGGTACATCCAGGTTGACCGCGGCGTCCAGTTCCACGTCGATGTCCTTCAGGAGCTCCCGCAGCTGCTCGGCCTGGGGGATGGTGCGCGGGAATCCGTCCAGCAGGAAGCCGGCCTGGGCGTCCGGCTCCCGCAGGCGCTCCTTCATGATGCCCATGATGAGCTCGTCGGGCACCAGGTCGCCCGCGTCCATGTAGGCCTTGGCCTGCTTGCCCAACTCCGTGCCGCCCTTGACCGCCGCCCGCAGGATGTCGCCGGTGGAGATCTGTACCGAGCCGTCGATGGCGGTAAGCTGCTTGGCCACCGTGCCCTTGCCCGCGCCCGGGGCCCCCAGAAGGATCAATTGCATATTGTGCTCCTATTGTTTTCAGTGTGTTGCGCGAATCCGCCCCCTCGATACGCGGACGGCAATGGTTGAGCTTGACCGGGTATTTTCCCCCATTCCCGGCCGGGAATCGAAGAAAATATACTACTGAGGGCAGAAATGGTTTTTGGGCGCCCTCGGCCGGGGCACGCGGGAACCCCCAGGATTACTACTCACGCCGGCCGTATATTCGCCCGGCGGCTGGCGGCCCCGGCCGGGCCGTCACGACTGTATGAACGGCCACGAGTATCGTAGTATTCGAAAGAATTGCTTCTCGAGCATCCGTCCGGACCGCACACAAACACCAAGGAATACAGCCATGTCCAGCGAAGAAGCGCCCCGCCCCGTCGGTATGCACCGGCCCCAACGCGCCGCCGAGTGCTTTGCCGAGCACTCGGCGGCAGAAAAGGATCGCCTCAAGAGCTTCGGTGACGTCTTCGACGAAGCCCTGTTCGATGAGGCGGTGGATTTGGTGCTGCGCAAACTGCAGCGCATGGAAGACGAGGGCCAGGCATGATCATTCATCGACTGAAGGCCGAGAACTTTCTCAAGTACCGCAGCCTGGAACTGGCGGACCTGCCCACCGAAGGGCTCATCGCCGTCAGCGGCGACAACGAGTCGGGCAAGAGCGCCATCGGTGAGACCATCTGTTTCGCCCTCTTCGGCCGCACCTTCGCGGTGGCCCCGGACCACGTGGAGAAGTTCATCCGCTGGGGCGAGACGCGCGCCACGGTGGTGCTGGAATTCTCCGCCCGCGAGGGCCGGCGTTTCATCCTCACCCGGCTGGTGGACCGCGACCACAACCATTCGGTGCGCCTGGCGAGCGCCGACGCCCCCGACCAGCTCATCGCCCGCGGCCTCGAATCCGTCGCCGCGGCCCTGCGGGAGTCCATGGGCTTCGACTACGAGGAATACGTGGAGGCCTTCTACCTGGCCCAGCGGGATATCACCACCTCCCACTCCCACAGCGAGGCGGTGCGGGTGATGGCGGGCATGGCCCCCATGGAGGCCTGCCGGGAGGAGTTGAAGAACGAACTCACCCTGGAGGCCGATGCCATCGCGGGGGTGGAGGGCGAGGTCAGGGAGGTGAACCAGGCCATCGACCAGCTCGGCTACGACGAGGGGTTGCTGCCACGGTTGACGGACACCGAGCAGGTGCTGAAGACCCAGGCCGCCCTGGTGGAGGAACGCCTCGGCGCCCTCGACGCCGCCACCGTCACCTACCAGAAGCAGGAACCCACCCTGCGGGCCACCGAGCGCACGCGGCGGGTGGCCGGCAGGCTGGCCCTGTTGTTCTTCGTGCTCGCCGTGGTCACCCTCGGCCCCTGGGCCCTCATGACCTACCTGCCCGACGCCGCCGTCACCGCCGAGGTGGCCCCCCTCCTGGAGGGCCGGGTGCAGTTGCCGTGGCTGCTCTACGGCGGCGGCGCCAGTGCCGTGCTGTTCCTGCTGTTGTGGATCCGCGCCGGCGTGATGGGCGCCAGAATACGCGGCCTGCGTCAGGCCGGTCGCGACCTCAAGGAGGCCTGGGAGGCCCTGACGGGCCTGGACGAGGGGCTGCGCGCCCACCGCGAGGCCCTGGCCGACGTGGTGCCCGCCCGGCCCACCCCCGAGTCGGGGGATCGGGAGCGCGACATGGAGCTCATCGCCACCGCCCGCGCCACCGATGAGGACGTGCGGCGGGCCCTGGTGGCCGACGAGGCCTGGCTGGCCCGTACCGCGGGCCGCATCGCCCAGCGCCTGGAGGACGTGGCCAACGAGATGGAGGACGCCCGGGGCGAGGAGACGGAGTACAACCGCCTGCAGGAGATCAAACGGGAGCTGGAGGCTCGGATCGCCGGCCACCGTCACCGTATCCGCCTGCGGGAGATGGCGGACAACCTCCTGCACGGGGCGTTGCGTCAGCTGTCCAACGTGTTCACCGGCAACCTGCGGGGCCTTTCCGGGGTGACCCTGCCCATGTTCACCGAGGATCGCTACCAGCACGTGATGATCGACGAGAACCTCACGGTACGCCTGTTCTCCAACCAGAAGCGCGACTACATGGACATGGACGAGGTGTCCACGGGCACCCAGCGCCAGGTCCTGCTGGCCCTGCGCCTGGCATTGGCCCAGGAGCTCATCAACCGGGTGGTGGAAAGCACCCAGTTCGTGTTCCTGGACGAACCCTTCGCCTTCTTCGACGAGACCCGCATGCGCAGCGCCCTCGACGTGCTGCCGCGCCTCAGTAAGGACATCCCCCAGGTGTGGGTGACCAGCCAGGAGTTTCCGGCCGCAGCAATCGCCTTCGAACGCCACATCCACCTCGAGCGCAACGCCGACAGCTATCCCGACGAGCCCCCCCGCGAGATCCACCCCGCCCTGGCGCCCCGGGAGACCACGTGATGAGGCCCCCGACCCCCATCCCCCCCGCATCCATCGCCGATGTCCGCGGGCGTCGTTTCATCCCCACCGCCGCCGTCGCGGCGGTGTTCCTTGCGGGCGTGGTGGCCGCTCCCCCTGCCGCCCATGCCGACTGGCGGGACCTCCTCAAGAAGGCCGAGGAGACCGTCAAGGGGGCCGGTGGCACCGAGGCCACGACGGCCGCGGCGCTGTCCGGCTCGGAGGTGGCCGGCGGCCTGAAGGAGGCCCTGGACGTGGGTATCCAGCGGGCCATCGATTACCTGGGACGCGATGGCGGCTTCCTCGATGACCCCGCCGTCAGGATCCCCATGCCCAAGCCCCTCCAGCCGGTGGAATCCACCCTGCGGCGCTTCGGCCAGGACGAGCTCGCGGACAATTTCGTCCAGACCATGAACCACGCCGCCGAGCGCGCCGTGCCCGAGACCCTCGACATCTTCCGCGACAGCGTCGAGGCCATGACCATCGAGGACGCCAAGGCCATCCTCAACGGCCCCGACGATGCCGCCACCCAATACCTGCGCCGGACCTCCGGTGAGCGCATCCGGCAGGCCATCCGGCCCATCGTGGAGGAGGCCACGGACAAGGCCGGCGTCACCGCGGCCTACAAGCGCATGGCGGGCCAGGCCGGCAACATGCTGTCGGGCTTCGTGGACAGTGGCAGCCTCGACCTCGACCAGCACGTCACCACCGGGGCGGTGGACGGCCTGTTCCTCAAGCTGGCGGAGGAGGAGCAACGGATCCGCGAGAATCCCGCGGCCCGTTCCACCGAACTCCTGAAGAAGGTGTTCGGCGGCGGTTGACCCCCGGTCCCGAGGGGCCGCCCTGCCTGTGACGGCGGCCCCCCGGGGACACCGGGACGGACATTGCAGCCGCCGGGCCGAGGCCCTACTATTGCCGGCTCACTGCAACCTGGTGTCCTCTGTGCTCCGTCTCCTCTTCCTGTCCGTCCTGCTCGTCATGTCCGCCGCCGTCCCCGCCCAGACGATGCGCTATGCCACCGACCAGCTGAGCATCCCCCTGCGTGCGGGCACCAGCACCGGCCACAAGATCCTGCGCATGGTCAAGAGCGGCACCCCCCTCACCGTGCTCGAGACCTCCGACACCGGCTACAGCCGGGTGCGCACCGCGGACGGCGCACAAGGCTGGGTGCTGACCCGCTATCTCATGACCAGCCCGGCCGCCCGGGACCAGCTGTCCACCCTCACCGAGCGGGTGGCGGAGCTCAGCGCCGAGAACGCCCGGCTGAGGGATACCGCCAGCGAGTTGGCCACCACCCGGGAGGCCCTCGCACAGACCCGGGAAGAGCTGGAGGACATCCGCCAGACCGCCGGGCGCACCCTGGCCATCGAGGAGGAGAACAAGCGTTTCCAGCAGGAGGTGCTGGAGGCCCGGGAGCGCCTGCGGGCATTGGAGCTGGAGAATGCGGCCCTGAAGGACGAGTCGGGTCGCGACTGGTTCCTGATGGGCGCCGCGGTGGCCCTGGGCAGCCTGCTGTTCGGCCTCATCATCCCGCGCATCCCCTGGCGCCAGCAGCGTCGCTGGGACCAGTTCTGAGGGCCGTCTAAACCGTCAGTCCCGCCCTCAGGGCCTCGCCGTAGGCCCGGAGGGCCTCCAGCACGGCCTGATCCGCCGGCGCCGGGCGTTCCCGGGCCAGGCCCTCGATGGTGGCGAAGTAGGCCTCCAGCCCCAGCCCCGAGCCGGCCTCGGGGCCGAGGAGACGATGGCGCCGATAGCCTTCCCACCGCCGCCCCTCCTCGGCATCCAGGGTTTCGGGATGGTTGCGGGCACGAAAGCGGAACACCAGCTCCTCCAACCGCTCATCCCTGAAAGTGGGGATATTCGCCAGGGCCTCCGGCGGCCCCGCCAGCAGGGCGTCGAGGGCCCGCCTGTCGTCGTCGCCGATGAAACCGCCGCTGTAGAGGGCCACCTCCGGGTCCTGGGGCGGGAGGGACTCGTCGCGCTGAAACAGCCGATGCATGCGCCCCGTGAGGTCGCCGGCCTCCCCGAGGGCGGCGACATGGCGGGCGATGGTGTCGCGATCCAGGCCGATGCGCTGGGCCGCCTCGTCGTCCAGGGTATTGAGGGGCACCACCACGGGGGCGTGATTGATATGCACCACCTTGAGGGGCGGCCGCACCACCCCCTCGGGCAGGTCCTCCGCGCCGCTGAACAGCCATTCCCGCAATGCCGTCTCGTCGGCCGTGATGACCTGTTGGGGATCGTGGCGCAGGTCGCACACCACCACGCCGTTGCGGTTGGTGGGGTGCCAGGCCAGGGGCAGCACCGCCGTGGTGCAACCGCTGGCGGCGGGATAGCGGGCCGAGGCATGGAGCACCGGTACGCCGCTGCCCGGCACCAGCAGGCGGGCCACCGCCTGCTTGCCGCGGTGGCCGTAGACGTAGTCGTAGAGCCGTGGCTGGTGGGTCTTCACCAGCCGCGCCACGGCGATGGTGGCGCGCACGTCGGCGAGGGCGTCGTGGGCCGCGCCGTGGGGGATGTCGTTGGCCGCCGTGAGGTCCTCGAGGCGAAAGCTGGGGTGGCCGTCGTCGCGCCGCGGCCACCGGATGCCGGCCGGCCGCAGTGCATAGGTGAGGCGCACCATGTCGATGATGTCCCAGCGGGAATTGCCGTTCTTCCATTCCCGGCCGTAGGGGTCCACGAGGTTGCGGTAGAGGGTATGGCGGGTCACCTCGTCGTCGAAGCGCATGGAGTTGTAGCCCACGCCGCAGGTGCCGGGCCGGGCCAGCTCGTGGTGGATGCGGGTGATGAACTCCCGTTCGGAGACCCCCTTCTCCAGGGCCTTCTGGGGGGTGATGCCGGTGATGAGGCAGGCCTCGGGGTGGGGCAGGTAGTCGTCCGTGGGACGGCAGTAGAGCTCCAGGGCTTCCCCCACCGGGTGGAGATTCTCGTCGGTACGCAGGCCCGCGAACTGCACCGGCCGGTCCCGCCGCGGGTCCACACCGAAGGTCTCGTAGTCATGCCAGTAGAGGGTGGTTCTGGTGGCCATGGCGCTCCTTTGTCGACGATAATCGGCATATTGCCAATCCCTGGCACGCCATGGTAAGTGATTTACCAGGGTACTGGCATCGTTGTGCGACCCACGTCCGTGAACTCCAGACACGCTTCGACATGACCAGCCCGCCCGAGCACACTCCCGCCACCCCACCCATTCCATGGGGCGAGCTCCCGCCCGCCCGCCGGCTCGAGCTGCAGGAGGCCTACGGGCATTACCTCGACACCCTGCCGCCCACCTGCAGCATGGAGGAGAAGAACCGGCGCTTCGCCCGCTGGCTGGCACAACGCGGCGTGGCCTTTCCCTGAGCCGCCCGAACACCATGACTTCCCCCACCACGCCCGTCGCCGGCAGTCCCATTACGGCCCACTCCATTTCGGCCCACTCCATTTCGGAAATAGCGGCGGGTTTCGGCCTGCCCGCCACCGGCGCCCGCTGGGAGGCCCTGGGCAGCGGCCGCATCCACCACACCTTCCTGGCCCATTACCCGGAGCTGGCCCCCCCGGCGCGGCGGGTCCATCAACGCCTCAACCTGGGGGTGTTCCATCACCCCGGGGAGGTGATGGAGAACCTGGAGCGGGTATCCGGGCACCTGCAGGCAACCACCCGGCCGGGCATGTCGGCCGGCGAACGCCGGCGCCGGGTGCTGACCCTGGTACCGGCCGTGGATGGCCGGCCGTGGTTCGTGGACTCCCGGGGCGACTGGTGGCGCACCTTCCACTACGTGGAGGGAGGCACGGCCCACGACCGTCCCCCGGGGACGCCATGGGTGAAGGCCGCCGCCCGGGCCTTCGCCGGTTTCAGTCTCGCCCTGGATGACCTGCCGCCCCCGCCCCTGAAGACCACCCTGCCCGGCTTCCACGATACCCCGCGACGCCTGGTGGCCCTGGAGCAGGCCCTCCTGGAAGACCCCCTCGGGCGCGCGGCGGAGACCGCCGAGCTGGCCACGGACCTGCTGGCGCGGCGCGAGCTCGCCGGCCTCATTCCCCGCGCCCTGGCGGATGGCAGGCTGCCCCGGCGTATCTGCCATAACGACACCAAGCTGAACAACGTGCTGTTCGACGACGACCGCCCGGAGGTGCTGTGCGTGGTGGATCTGGACACGGTGATGCCCGGCACCATAGTCCACGACTTCGGTGATCTGGTACGTTCCACCATCGCCGGCGCGGGCGAGGATGACATGGTCGCGGCCTCCCCGTCCCTGGAGATGGCCCATTTCGCCGCCGCCGCGGCGGGCTATATCCACGCCCGTCCCGGCTGGCTAGGCGCCACCGAGCTGGCCCTCATGGCCCATGGGCCGGCGGCCATCACCCTGGAGCTGGCCGCCCGTTTCCTCACCGACCATGTCACCGGGGATAGCTATTTCCCGGTGCGCCAGGCCGGCGACAACCTGCGCCGGGCCCATCGTCAGCAGCGGCTTCTCCAGGCCCTGGAGGCCCGCCATGGAGAGCTGGTGGCCGTAGTGGAGCGTGAGGCCCGGGGCATGAGAGACTCCGGCTCCGCTATCGGAACGACGCCCCCATGACCCTCCCTGACATCCACCTCCTCATCCGCCTGGTACGCACCGCGGCCCGTGAGGAACTCCTGCCCTCCTTCAACCGCGTAAAGCGGGAATTCAAGCAGGACGGCAGCATCGTCACCCGGGTGGACCATGCCATGCAGGCCCGGCTCGCCGACACCCTCGCCCACCACTGGCCGGCCATCGGCCTCCTCGGGGAGGAGATGACCACGGCCCAGCAGAGTCACCAGCAGGCCACTGCCACCGCGGGCCTGTGGGTGCTGGACCCCCTGGACGGCACCACCAACTTCGCGGCGGGGATACCCTATTACTCGGTGTCCCTGGCCCTGCTGGCCCACGGCCGGGTGGTGATGGGGGTGGTATACGACCCGGAGCGGGACGAGATGTTTCACGCCGTGGCCGGCGGCGGCGCCTGGCTGAACGGCGAGCGTCTGGAGGCCGTGACCGGCGCCATGCCCCTCAAGCGCTGCGTGGCGGCGGTGGACTTCAAGCGCCTGCCGGGGGCCCTCGCCCGGCGCCTCGCCGAGGACCCGCCCTACGCCTCCCAGCGCAGTTTCGGCTCGGTGGCCCTGGACTGGTGCTGGGTGGCCGCCGACCGTTTCCATGTCTATCTGCACGGGCGCCAGAAACTGTGGGACTATGCCGCCGGGCTGCTCATCCTCGAGGAGGCCGGGGGCCGGGCCGCCACCCTGGATGACGAGCCCGTATTCGAGGATTCCATCGCGCCCCGTTCCGCCATGGTGGCCCTGGACGGCAACCTGTTCGAGGCCTGGCGCGACTGGATCCGGGGAGGATGAGATGTACCACCTGGTGTATGTGAGTTCCGCCACGGTCCTGTTCGGCGAATCGGACCTCATGGCGCTGCTGGCCCAGTCCCGCGGGAAGAACGCAGGTCTGGGCATCACCGGCATGCTGCTCTACAAGGAAGGCAACTTCATGCAGGCCCTGGAAGGGGAGAGAGGCGCCGTCCTCGGACTCATGGACACCATACAGGCAGACCCCCGCCACCATGGGGTCATCATCGTCGAGCAGGACGAGTCCCCCCGGCGCCAGTTCGGCGACTGGTCCATGGGCTTTCGCAACCTGGATGATCCGGCCCTGCAAACCACTCCCGGTTACAGCCCGTTCCTGAACAGCCCCTTCACCGGGGAGGTCTTCACGGGGGATGAAGGTCGCTGCTGGGAGCTGCTCAACCTTTTCAGGGACACCATGTAGCCCCTTCCTGCCGGCCGCCAGGCTGGTAAACTCCGGCAGGTACACCCCCAATCAAACACAAGGAACCGCAAACCATGATGGGTTTGGAAATCGGCGGGCTGTTCGGGCTCATCCTCCTCGTCCTGGACATCTACGCCATCGTCAAGACGGTGCAGAGCGGCGCCTCCACCGGCGCCAAGGTACTGTGGATAGTCCTCATCATCCTGCTGCCGTTGCTCGGCCTCATCCTGTGGTTCATCTTCGGCCCCAGCGGTGACAGCCGGTCCCTGAGATAGCCTGACCGCCGCGGCGGCGGTCGACCCACCTGCGGGCGCAGCCCGCCGGCCACTCCATCCATGGGCATGGGCATGGCCGTCGTCCACCTGGCGTACCGGCCCCACCACCGGGACCTCGGTGCCGTCGGCCAGCTCCGGGATCACCGCCATCTACGCGGCCACATTGAGGGAGTGGCGCGGGCCTCCCCTTTCGTCTCTTTCCCGGCCTCAGCCGCGCTCGTACAGGGCCTGCTGGAACTGGGCCAGGCGGCGGGGCAGGCGTGGCAGGTCCTGGCCATGGCGCCAGCGGCTGGCGTGCCGCTCATCCAGGGCCGCCAGGCGGTCCGCGGGGGCGGGGTGGGTCTTGAACAGCAATGCCAGGGCATCACTCGCGCCACCCATGGCCTCCAGGGTCACCAGCACGCCGCGCAGACCATCCGGGGCATAGCCTGCGCGCTGGGCCAGCACCACACCGTCCCGGTCGGCCTCGAGCTCGTCCTCCCGATCGAGGCCCTTGGTATAGAGCTCCATGCCGGCATTCACCAGGGCATCGATACGCCGTCCGTCACGGCGCGCCATGATGCCGGCCACGTCGGCGGCCAGGCCCAGGCGGGCCTGTTCCTGGATGGCGTCCAGATGATGGCGGCGCAGCACGTGGACGATCTCATGACCCAGCACCCCCGCCAGTTCCGCCTCGTCGCGCAGGGACATGAACAGGCCCCGGGTAATGAATACATAGCCCCCGGGGGCCGCGAAGGCATTGATGGAATCGGTATCGATGACGCCGAACCGCCACGGCAGGGACGGACGTTCGCTGTGGCGGGCCACCCACAGGCCGACCTGATTCACGTAGCGCTGGACCGAGACATTCTCCACCAGGGGTGCGGCCCCCAGGAGGCGGGCCGAGACCTCCGTGCCCAGCTCGATCTCCCGCGGTTCGTCCACTTCGGTGACCGCCTCCTGGGCCTTGCCGATCATCTCCCCCACCTTGCCGAGGTCGATGCCGCCGAAGTCGAAGGCCGCGCCACTGCCCACCCAGAGCAGCGCCGCGCCGAAGATGGTCAAGCGTAAACCCATTGTCCCCACCCTCCTCGCAAAATGCTGATTCAATCCGTCCCGGCTCCCATCAGCCCCGTCGGGCCCGGCTCTCGCACCGTCGCGCACGCCCCCTTCGGCGCGGCGGCCTAAAAACCAAAGTTCAGACCACCTGGCCCGCGGTCCCGGTCCTCGGCCACCACCTCCACGTAATCCACGTCCCGGGACGTCAAGCCGCCATCGCTGGCCAGGCTCGCCGCCTCCACCATATCGGCGCGGAAACCTTCGAGACGCCGGAGCTGCGCCATGTCCGAGCGGGCGTTACCGATATCCACGGCGTCGAGGCCGCGGATACCGATGGTATTGGTCACCCGCCCGCCCTGGTTGCCGCTCCGGGAGAACATCCCCAGCAATCCGCCGACCCCGGATTGCTGTTTCGCCGCCTTCTGCCTCTCTTCCGTACGGACGTCGAAACGCCGGATCCAGCCCTCCTGGCCGGTCTCTTCGACCCGCACCCGCAACCACAGGCCCTGACCCTCACCGACGGCCACCCGGGTGTCCGCCGGCACCCGGGCCACCACCCCGGCGTTGAAGGCCGGCCCCGCCAGCAGGCGGCTGTCGATGAAGACCGTCCCGGCACCGGACCGGGCCAGGGCTTCCATTCCCACCCCCAGACACGCCAGCAGCAACCAGGCATTACGTGTTTTCAATTCGCACCCCTTACAGCACAATGAAGCCGCATCGGCAGATTATAGCCCGCCGCGCGGTCGCGTTGGTGAGACCGCAGCGGCGGTCCATCGCCTTCCCCGCCCGGGAAGCCCTGAATAGATCAACGCTTCCCCAACGAACACCAGGAGATGCCACCCGTCATGAATCCAGAAACCCACGTCCGCGAACGCTACTCCGCCGGGGCCGCCAGCCGCCAGGAAGAGCTGTGTTGCCCGGTGGATTACGACCCCGCCCTGCTGGCGGCCCTGCCGACGGAGATCATCGACAAGGACTACGGCTGCGGCGACCCCAGCCGTTACGTGCGGCCGGGGGACCACGTGCTGGACCTGGGCTCCGGCGGCGGCAAGCTGTGTTATATGGCGGCCCAGCTGGTGGGGCCCGCGGGTCTTGTCATCGGGGTCGACAGCAACGATGAGATGCTGGCCCTGGCCCGCCGCTACCAGCCGGAGATGGCGACCCGTCTCGGCGGCGAGCGCACCCGCTTCCTCAAGGGACACATCCAGGACCTGGCCCTGGATCTGGAGCGGCTCGAGGCCTGGCTCGCCCATAACACCATCCGCACCACCGCCGATCTGGATCGCCTGAAGGCCCATGAGGACGAATTGCGCGCCACCCATCCCCTCATCGCGGATGCCTCCGTGGACCTGGTGATCTCCAATTGCGTCCTCAACCTGGTGAACGACCGGGACAAGGGCCGCCTCATCCGCGAGATCCGCCGGGTGCTGCGGCCCGGCGGGCGTATCGCCATCTCCGACATCGTCAGCGACCGGGAGGTCCCCCGGCACCTGCGGCGGGACCCGGATCTGTGGTCCGGCTGCATCTCCGGCGCCTTCGAGGAAGGGGCCTTCCTGGAGGCCTTCGTTGATGCCGGTTTCCATGCCGTGCACTACGACAAGTGGGACCCGGCGCCATGGCGCGAGGTGGAGGGGATCCGCTTCCGCGCGGTCACCGTGACGGCCATCAACCCCCCTGCCGCGGATGACACCGCCGCCGGCGGCAGCGTGTTCTATCGCGGACCCTACGCCCAGGTGGCCCTGGAGAACGGCCGGGTGTTCCAGCGTGGCCGGCGCACCGAGGTGGCGGCCGGCCTGCGCGCCCTGCTCACCAGCGGCGTCTACGGCGAGGATTTCGTGGAGCCGGATGGCGCCCCCGTCCCCTCCGACGGTGGCTGCGGAACCCAGTGCTGCTGAAACCGGGCCACTTCTGCTGGTGTGAGACCGTGAGCCGGGACCCGGCGGGCAGTGCACGGTTCTATGGCGAGTTGCTGGGCTGGCAGGCGCGGGAGGAGAGCATGGGGCCGCTCGGCGCCTACACCGTGTTCAGCCTCGATGGCCGCGACGTGGCCGGCGCCTCCGCGTCGACCACCAGCCCGTCCCTGGCGGGGACCGGCGCTTACTGGCTGAGTCATATCCTGTGCGCGGACGTGGAGCAGCTGAGCGAGGCGGCGGCCGGTCTCGGCGCCCGGGTGGCGACCCCTCCCACCACCATCCCCGGGGTGGGACGCCTCGCCATCCTCTGCGATCCCCGGGGTGCCCCCTTCGCCCTGTGGCAGGGCGCCGGTGACATCGGCCCATGGCCCCGGCTACCCGGCCACCCCTGCTGGTTCGAACTCAACACCGCTGCCCCCGAAGTGGCCGCCTTCTACTGCGCCCTGCTGGGCTGGCGCATGGAGACCCGCCGCTACGACAGGGATTACACCGTCTTCTTCAAGGACGACACGGCGGTGGCCAGCGTGGCCGTGCTGCCCCCCGGTTCCACCGCGGCGGACCACTGGCTGCCTTTCTTCGCCGTCCAGGACTGCGGAGCCATCGTCAGCCGCGCCCCGGAGCTGGGGGCCGGCGTACGCCTGCCCGCCACCCTGGTGCCCGGCCTCGGCCGTTACGGGGTGATGGTGGACCCCTTCGACGCCACCTTCGCCGTAAAGCAGAACCTCTGATGCCATGATTCGACGTCGCCGGTTGCCGCTGCCCGCCGCCGCCCTGCTGCTGGCACTCCCCGCCGCTCAAAGTGCGCCCAATAACGGTCACCTGCTGCTGGAAGAATGCCGGGCCGCCCAGGCCCTGCTGGCGGAAGAGCCCCTGGACGCCGCCGCCCGGGAGGGGGCCATGCACTGCCTGGGTTACCTGCGGGGGGTCACCCGCATCGTCACCATCGGCCGTCACCTCAAGCCCCAGGGGCAGTTGTTCTGCCCGCCCCGGGCGGGCATCCGCAGCCGGGATGCGGTGGAGGTGCTGGTAGGCTACCTGGAGGATTTTCCGGAACGGCTGCCGGCCCAGCGGGTGACCCTGGTGGCCGCCGCCTTCATGCGGGCCTGGCCCTGCACCCCGCCCCAGTGGCCCGACGGCCCGCCGCCCGTAGGCCTGGAAGACCGCTGGCAGCCGGCGCCCTAGGGTGGCGGAATCATTGCGCGCCGCCTCGCGCGGTGCTGGAGAAACACTGATTTAATCCGTCCGGGATTGAATCAGCCCCCCATCCACGGGCCGCACGGGAAGCACCGCATAAATCGGCCTTTCCTACGCAGTTTTGCCGTGCCGGGTTGTTAGCCCCGGGTGGCGGGGCCGCCCGGGCGCCGGCGTCTGGCGCTGGTCAGCACCACACCCAGCGCACTGGTGAGCAGCAGCAGGGCCGGTGGCACGGGAACCACCGCGATGCGCTCGATGCCGAGGGCGGCGGCGATGTCAGGACGGTCGGCAGCGAAGGCTGGGTTGAGGGCGAATACCGGGTCCGCAAAGGCGGAGAGTTCGATGTCCAGACCGGCGTAATCGCGCGCCGGGAAGGCGGCCGACGGCACCAGCGACAACGCGACCTGGCTCTCGAGGGCGACCCAATACTCCGCGTTCGGCCGCACGCTGATGGTCTCGGTGACGCCGGTGAGGGCGGCCGCACCGGGGCCGCCGCCGTTGCTGACGAACGCACTGGCAATGAACGGCGCCTGCATCTGCCCGCTCGCAAACGGCGGCGCGAGCAGCGTCGCCGCTTCGAGCACATGAACACTCGCGCTCGCCTCGGCAAGGTAGATCGCACCGGTGACGCTCGAAGCGTCATCGATGGCGGCCTGCACGGTGAAGGTGATGTCGACCTCGATAAACTCGGGGAGGTCGTCCCCGGCCACATTGAAGCGCAGCCGCTGTCGGTCGATGCCGACCAGGTTGTAGAGCAGGAAGTCGGCGTTGCCGAGGGCGGCGCCGTCGCTGCTCGCGGTGAACGACATGCTCACGGCATCGTTGCCGGCTGTCGCGACACCACTCGCGACGACTCCACTGCCCGGCGCTGCCGCGGCAGTGAGGTCGTAGATCTGGCGCACGGCGCCGCCGGTGCCGGTACAACTGAAGCTCGGCTCCGGCACGACCACGCAGTTGGTCGCCGACGACGTGCTGCCGGGCTGCAACACACCACCGGTATTGCCGAGATCGGCCACCTGGCTGACGGCCTGCCCCGGTACCTGGGCAAAGGTGCCGTCGTTGAACCAGCTGACGGTGGTGTTGAAATCGACGACCGCCACGGCCTGCGCGGCGCCGGCCGCCAGCATGGCGAAGGATCCGACAAACCCCGGGAATAGCTTACGCATGGTCCTGCCCCTCCGTTCCGAACCGGAATGGACCGCTCCTTCGGCAGTGGGCGGTTCGTCCCATGCCGGGTCGACGCGGACCCTCAGCGATGGCCCGGCCCCCATACGTCTGTGAATGACTGCACGGCACCCGCATCCACCCCGCGAGTCAAGGACAGGCGCGTTTCCCGCGTTGAAACCGTTCCCCGGGCCAGCCCCTACCGTTGAGCCGACACCTGGTGTTCAGTCCCGCAAAAATCACTCAAGCTACTGAAATGCTTCAGACCGACCCGGGCCTGTGCCCGGGTGGGCCGTGCCTATTCAAGCCAGAACGGCTCAAACAAGCGTTTTAATCAGGGCAGCACCGAAGAATTCGGCGCTGCCCAAGACGGCCCGTGGCCGGGCCGCCGCGGTATCACCCCGTCGGGCCTCAGGTATTCCTGCGGCGGCGCAGCAGCAGCAGGCCCGCCGCCGAGGCCAGCAGCCACACCCCGGCCGGCAACGGCACCACGGTGACCGACCCGGGCAGGATCTGGCCCCGGATCTCACCGCCGGGGGCGGAAGCCGTATGGAGATTGACGTAGAGGTCGCCGGCGAAGAGGGCGGTCTCGAGAGCGGCATCGAGCATATGCACGCCGAGGAAGATGCCTTCCGTCTTGCCGGTGCCGTCGATGACCGTACCCGGGTTCGTGCCATCGATGGCGAACTTCACGGGCCCCGAGGCGCCCGCCGGGGCCTCGTGGACATGGGCGGTGGGACTGCCGACGCCCACCGGACTCAACAGGTCGCGGAAGGAGATGTTCCAGGAAAACTCCTTCGTGGCGTCATCGAACAGGAAGAAGCCGCTGCCGCTGCCCGGAGTGGCCACGGGGGGCGTCTCCTGGGCTCCACTCAGCAAGGCGCCGAATTCCACCACCGCGGCCTGGGTCTGACCGGCAAATAGAAGCATCAACCCGGCCAGGCCGGGAACCAGATTCCTTATACGCATGACGGACTCCTGAGGGACTGAGATGGGAAAAATCATAGTCAGCTTTCTCCGCCAAGTCCACGTGTTTTACTCTGGCTTCGTCCCGCCGCGCGGCGGCTCTATGGGTGGAACACCGCCGTCCCGGAACTGCAGGGCCGCGAGCCGGGCGTAGAGGCCGCCTTCGGCCATCAGTTCGTCGTGGCTGCCCACCGCCACCAGGCGCCCCTGGTCGAGGACGGCGATGCGGTCCACCCGGCGCACGGTGGCCAGACGGTGGGCGATGACGATGCTGGTGCGGTCCTTCATGAGGGTCTCCAGGGCCTCCTGCACCAGGCGCTCGCTCTCGGCGTCGAGGGCGCTGGTGGCCTCGTCCAGCAACAGCAGGGTGGGGTCCCGCAGCACGGCCCGGGCGATGGCGATGCGCTGACGCTGGCCGCCGGACAGGCGCAGGCCCCGCTCCCCCAGGAAGGTGTCGAAGCCGTCGGGCAGGCGGTCGAGGAACTCGCTGGCGTGGGCGACGTCGGCGGCCCGGCGCACCGCCCCATGGTCCACGTGATCCAGGCCGTAGCGGATGTTCTCCCAGGCGTCGGCACCGAACACCACCGGGTCCTGGGGCACGATGGCGATGTGGCGGCGCAGGGCCGCGGGGTCCATGCGCTCGAGGGGCAGCCCGTCGAAGTGGATGGCGCCGGAGGACGGGTCGTAGAAGCGCAGCAGCAACTGAAACAGGGTGGACTTGCCGGCCCCGGAGGGCCCCACCAAGGCAATGCGCTCGCCCGCCGCGATGTCCAGGGTCAGGCCGCGCAGGGCCGGGGCCTCGGGGCGGGAGGGATAGGCGAAGCCCACGTCCCGCAAGGCCAGATAGCCCGCCGGCGGGTCGGGAACCGGCAGGGGGTCCGGCGGGGCGGTGATGGCGGGACGGGTATCCAGCAGGGCCAGCAGGCGCTCGCTCGCCCCGGCGGCGCGGAACAACTCCCCCGCCACCTCGCTCAGGGCGCCCACGGAACCGGCCACCAGCACCGCGTAGAAGACGAAGGCGGACAGCTCGCCGCCGCTCATGCGCCCCGCCAGCACCTCCTGGCCTCCCACCCACAGCACCACGCCGATGGCGCCGAAGGTGATGGCGATGACCAGGCCGGTCATGGCCGCGCTCAGGCGGGCGCGCGCCAGGGCGGTGCGAAAGGAGGACTCCACCCGGCGGGCATACTGGGCCCGATCCACCGCCTCGTGACAGAAGGCCTGCACCGTGGCGATGCCGTAGAGCACCTCGTCGATGTAGGCCCCCACGTCGGCGATGCGGTCCTGGCTGTCCCGGGAGAAGCGGCGCACCCGGTGGCCCAGGAGCCATACCGGTGCGACCACGAAGGGCACTCCCAGCAGCACCAGCACCGTGAGCTTGGGGCTGGTGATGGCGAGCATGACCACGGCGCCCGTCACCAGCAGCAGGTTGCGCACGGCGATGGCGGCGGTGGAGCCCACCACCACCTGCAGCAGGGAGGTGTCCACCGTGAGACGGGTGATGACCTCGCCGGTGCGGGCGGTCTCGAAGAAGCCGGGCTCGAGGCCGAGGACATGGTCGAAGACCCGCCGGCGGACGTCCGCCACCACCCGCTCTCCCAGCCAGTTCACCAGATAGACCCGGGCCGCCACCGAAACTGCCATCAGCACCACCACCACCAGGAACAGGGCCAGGGCGCCATCCAGCCCCGCCCCGGAACCGCTGGCCAGGCCCTCGTCCACCACCTCCCGCAACACCTGGCCGAAGGCGAGCACCGCCCCGGCGGCGAACAGCAGGGCCACCCCGGCCAGGGCGGCCACCAGGCCGTAGGGCCTGACGAAGGCCAACAGGCTCAGCAGTGGCCTGAGGTTGCGGGAGGTCTCCCGACGATCGCCGGGGGGACTGTCGCGTCTCATCGCGGGGTGCCGTGGGAAAGGGTCATGGAATGCATCCGCCGTACACCACGGGACCGGGCGCCTCAGGCCCGGACCCCATGGCCTACTCCTTGCCGGCCCGCACCAGGCCGCCGAGGCCGAGGCCCACCAGTTCCTCGTTGAGGAGGATGCGGATGGCCCCGGGGGACTCCATGGCCATGGCGCGGATGAGCAGCTCCCGCGCCCGCTCCAGGCTGATGGAGCGGATCACCCACTTGATACGCGGCAGGGCCGAGGCGCTCATGCTCAGGGCGTCGATGCCGAGGGCGACCAGCAGAATGGCGGCCGCCGGGTCGCCGGCCATCTCGCCGCAGACGCTCACCGGGCGCCCGTGATGGCGGGCACCCTGGACGATGTCGCGCAGGGCCCGCAACACGGCGGGGTGAAGGTTGTCGTAGAGCCCCGCCACCCGGGCATTGTTGCGGTCCACCGCCAGCAGGTACTGGGTCAGATCGTTGGTGCCGACGGACAGGAAGTCCACCCGCCGCGCCAGGGCCTCGGCCTGATAAACCAGGGCCGGCACCTCCACCATCACGCCCACGGGCGGCCGCCGGCCGTTCCGACCCTCCTCGGCCAGTTCCCGGCAGGCCTGGTCGATGAGGGCGCTGGCCTCGTCCACCTCCTCCAACCGGCTCACCATGGGCAGCAGGATGCGCAGGTTGTCGAGCCCCGCGTTGGCCCGCAGCATGGAACGGATCTGGCCGAGGAACACCTCCGGATGGTCCAGGGTGATGCGGATGCCGCGCCAGCCCAGGAACGGATTCTCCTCACGGATGGGAAAGTAGGGCAGGGTCTTGTCGCCCCCCACGTCGAGGGTGCGCATGGTGACCGGCAGGGGGGCGAAACTGGCCAGCACATCCAGATAGATGCGGTACTGCTCGTCCTCGCCGGGGAATTGCTGGCGCACCATGAAGGGAAACTCCGTGCGGTACAGCCCCACCCCCTCGCCACCGCTGTCCTGGGCCGGGGTGATGTCCGCCAGCAGGCCGGTGTTCACCTGCAGGGTCACGCGGTGACCATCGGTGGTCGCGGCGGGCAGATCCCGCAACTCCCCGAGGCCGCTGGCGAGTTCCTGGTCCTCCGCCTGCAGGCGCAGGTACTCGTCGCGCACCGCCTCCACGGGGTCGATGCAGACCCGGCCGCGGTAGCCGTCCACCACGATGGTGCGCCCCTCCAGCCGCCCCAGGGGCAGGTCGCCCAGGCCCATCACGGCGGGGATCCCCAGGGAGGTGGCCAGCACCGCCACGTGGGACATGGCGGAGCCGGTGGTACAGGCCACTCCCACGATGCGGTCCAGGGGGGCCTCCGCCAGGTGAGCCACGGTGATGCTCTCCCCCACCAGCACCGTGCCCTCGGGGTACTCCACCGCCTCGCGGCCCTCCTGGCGCAGCAGGTGGCGCAGGATCAGGCGCCCCACGTCCCGCAGGTCCTCGCCCCGGGCCCGCAGGTATTCGTCCTCCATGTCGTCGAATACCCGGGCGTGGGCGGCGATGGTATGACGCAGCGCGGCCGGGGCCCACAGTCCGCCGTCGATGCGCTGCTCCGTCTCCCGCACCAGACTGGCACTGTCGAGCATCATGCGATAGGCGTCGAACAGCACCTCGGCATCATCGAACAGGGCGTCCTTGAACCGATCGCGGCCGGCCCGCAGTTCCTCCCGCACCTCCTGGATGGCCAGGTGCAGTGCCGCCTTCTCGCCCTCGGGATCGGTGGTGGGCCGATCCTGCACCGAGGCCAGATCCGCGCCCGGCACCATGGGCACGATGGTCCCCACGGCCACCCCCGTGGCCCCCCGCGTACCGGTGAGGAAACCCATGCCCTGGCCAGGGGGCTCCGCCAGGGTGTCCACCTCGCCAGAGTGGGCCGCATGGATGATGGCGCCGGCGAGCTGGGCGGCGGCCGTGAACAGGAAGGCCACCTCGTCTTCGCTGAAGCGGCGATGGGCGCCCTGCTGCACCACCAGCACCCCCAGGGGGCGCCGGTAATGGATGATGGGCACGCCCAGGAAGGCGTTGTAATGCTCCTCGCCGGTCTCGGGGAAATAACGATAGCCGGGATGGGCCGAGGCCTCGTCCAGATTCACGGGCTCCTGGCGTGTCCCCACCAGGCCCACCAGGCCCTCGTCGTGACCCAACCGTACCGCGCCCACGGATTCGGGCCGCAGGCCCTCGGTAGCCATGAGGACGTAGTCGCTGCGGGCCCCGGCGCGCAGGTACACGGAACATACGTCCACCGCCATGGCCTCACGCACACGGCTGACGATGATGCCGAGGGCCTCGTCGAGGTCTTCGGCATTGTCCACCGCCTGGATGATGCGCCGCAGCACATCGAGCATAGTTGAAGGCTCCTTATCATAGATGCTGATTATTGGCCATCCATGGCCAAAATCAGCGCGCAAGGCGAAAACGCGGTTTTTGCCTTGCTACATTTTCGATGGCTGACGCCATCCAAAATGGCGGGCCCTCCTGGCCCGCAGGGGGACATGCTGATGACGCGCCATCCATGGCCAAAATCAGCGCGCAAGGCGAAAACGCGGTTTTTGCCTTGCTACATTTTCAATGGCTCTCGCCATCCAAAATGGCAGGCCTTCCTGGCCCGCTGGCTGGGCCGCTGGGCCGCTGGGCCGTGCGGAGGATGCCGATTACGCGCCTGCCGTCGGTGGCCAATTCTTCCGCATGGTCCGGCTTCAGTGGACCTCGATGAGCTCCACCTCGAACAACAGGGGCTCGCCGGGACCGATGACGCCTCCCGCGCCCCGGCTGCCATAGCCCTGGGCGGCGGGTACGGCGATCTCCCAGCGGGCGCCCTCGCGCATCAGGGGCAGGGCGGCCCGCCAGCCCGGGATGACCCGGGCGAGGTCGATACGCGAGGGCTCGCCCCGGGCATGGGAGCTGTCGAATTCCGTCCCGTCGGCCAGGGTGCCGCGGTAGTGTACCGTGACCTCGGAGTCGGTATCGGGCGAGTCGCCGGTACCGGCCGCCAGGGCGCGGTAGAGGACTCCGTCCGCCAGTTCCTTCACCCCCTCCCGCTGACGAAAGGCGGCCAGAAAGGCCTCTTCCGCGGCCGCCTTCTCGGCCAGCACGGCGGCCTGCTCGCGGCGCACGGTCTCCCGGCGCTCGACCGCGGCCTGGTCCATTTCCTCCCGGGTCAGACGGGGCTCCCGCCCGGCCACCGCGTCGGCGAGCCCCAGGGCAAAGGCCGCTGGGTCGATGGTCACGCCGTCGCGCTGGAAACTACGGCCCACCTCGTTACCTACCAGATAGCTGTAACGCTCCAAAACGGTTTCCGGCTTGCTGTCCGCGGCGTGGACGGCCGACCCCAGGGTCAGGATCAGGGCGACGGCTAATATCACTCTCATGGTGCGTTTTCTCCTCGGGATGCAGGCAGGGGCATCATGCCACATCCGGCGTCGCCCTTATCAGCGGGCACACCGGGGGTACTGGGCCCTCCTCACAGGCTCAACAACACCACCCCCGCCAGCATCACGCCACCGGCGCCCAGGTGCCGGCCCAAGCGCTCTTCCTGGAACCACAGGGCGCCGTAGACCATACCGAACAACAGGCTGGTGCGTTTGACCGCGATCATATAGGCCGCCTCCACCAGATCGAGGGCCAGGAAGTGGGTGACGGCCATCACCCCCATGGCCAGCCCGACGGCACCACCGGCCCATGGCCGGCGCCACAGCACGGCCAATCCCGCCCGTCGCCGGCCGCCGAACAACGCCAGGGTGGCGACACCGAGCAGGGCGAAGTAGAAGGGCCCGAAGCTGGACGGCGTGGCGTGGGCCATGGCCGCCTTGCCCACCACGGCGGTGACACTGTAGAGGGCGGCGGTGGCGAGCATGAGGCGGGCGCCGGGCTCCCGGGTGATGGCCCGGAAGGGGGCGAGGACACCTTCGTGGAGGCGCTCCACGTTGAGCAGCCAGGCCCCCGCCACCACCAGCACGACGCCCACCAGCCCCAGCGGGGACACGGTTTCCCCCAGTACCACCAGACCGGTGACCGTCACCAGCACCGGCGTGAAGGCCAGGTAGGGAAGGGTCAGGGCCAGGGGACTGGTCTGGATGGCCTTGACATAGAACGCCATGGCCAGCAGTTCGAGGGGCACCAGCAGGGCCAGCAGCCCCCAGAACACCGCGGGTACGGCAGGCAGGGGATTGGCCAGCGCCAGGGGGACCATCACCAGGCCGGCATAACCGAAGCGCACCAGGACCGCCTCCAGGGGGGTGTATCCCGCCAGATAGCGCTTGGTGAGGGCATCCGCCGTGGCGAGAGCGAAGGCGCACACCAGGGACAGGACGAGCCAGCTCATGGATGGATGGTAACCCGCGACCCTGCTGTGGACGATGGATGCCGAAAGGAGACGCCGAATTCGTTATCATTGGCCTGTGTCTTCCATCCATCCCACAGTGTCATCCCCTCTGCCAGCGTGCTGACCCTCGTCCACACCTTCTGGACCCTGTGCCTGTTGCGTCTGGGGCCGGAGGACCTGCCCCCGTCGAATTTCCTGCTCTATCTGACCCTGGGCCTCCATGCCCTCGCCGTGGTGCTCATCTCACTGGCCGTCTATCCCCTCGGCACGGCGCTGCTGGCGGGGATCACCGGCACCGTGGTACTGGCGGGCCTTACCCTGGGGACATTGCAGCTCCATCAACTGACGGCCCGTTTCCAGCAGACCCTGACGGCGCTGGCCGGCAGCGGGGCCCTGCTGACTTTCATCGCCCTCGTGCCCAACTGGTGGTTCTATGCCGCCCGCGAGGCCGGCACGGGCTGGGGCACCCCCACCCTGTTGCTGTTCCTCATCCTCATCTGGAGCGTGGTGGTCACCGCCCACATCCTGCGCCGCGCCCTGTCCACCCACTTCTTTCTCGGCCTGGTCATCGCCGCGGTGTTCTACTGGGTGTCCGCGCAGATCCATGCCAGCCTGTTTCCCATACCCGGCTGATGCACATCCACATCCTCGGCATCTGCGGCACCTTCATGGGCGGTGTGGCCCTGCTGGCCCGGGCCATGGGCCACCGGGTCACGGGTTCGGACGCCAACGTCTATCCCCCCATGAGCGACATGCTGGCCCGCGAGGGCATCAAGGTGATGCAGGGCTTCGAGGCCGCCCACCTGGTTCCCGCGCCGGACCAGGTGGTGGTGGGCAACGCCATGTCCCGGGGCAACGCGGCAGTGGAATACATGCTGAACCAGGGCCTGGACTACGCCTCGGGGCCGGAATGGCTGGCCCGGCACCTGTTGCGGAAACGCTGGGTGCTGGCGGTGGCCGGCACCCACGGCAAGACCACCACCAGCAGCATGCTGGCGTGGATCCTGGAGGCGGCCGGCCTGGAACCGGGCTTTCTCATCGGCGGCATGCCGGAGAACTTCGGCGTGTCGGCCCGGGTCGGCGGCGGCACCTTCTTCGTGGTGGAGGCCGACGAATACGACACGGCCTTCTTCGACAAGCGCTCCAAGTTCGTCCATTACCGCCCGCGCACCGTCGTCCTCAACAATCTGGAGTTCGATCATGCCGACATTTTCCCGGATCTGGCGGCCATCCAGCGCCAGTTTCACCACCTGGTGCGCACGGTACCGGGGGATGGCCTGATCATCCGCCCAGACCACAGCCCGGCCCTCGACGTCACCCTGGCCATGGGCTGCTGGACGCCCCAACTGCGCTTCGGCAACGCCCGGGAGTGGGCCGCCGAGGCCATCCATGACGACGGCAGCCAGTTCCGCGTCATGGTGGCCGGTCGCCACGAGGGCACGGTGCGCTGGGACCTGGCCGGTGAACACAACATGGAAAACGCCCTGGCGGCCCTGGCGGCGGCGCGGCACGCCGGCGTGCCGGTGGCCGCGGGCTGCGATGCCCTGGGGGATTTCCGCAATGTCAAGCGGCGCCTGGAGTTGCGGGGCCGGCCGGCGGGCATCGCCGTCTACGACGACTTCGCCCACCATCCCACCGCCATCCGTCTCACCATCGAGGCCCTCGCCCGGCATCGGCCCGATGGCCGTATCATCGCCGTGCTGGAACCCCGCTCCAACACCATGCGCATGGGCGTCCACCACGCTACACTGGCCGCCGCCCTGACCGGCGCCCACAGGGTGGCGGCACTGCAGGGGCCGTCCATGGAGTGGGACCTCGCCGAGGCCCTGGCGGCGCTGGGCGAAAAGGCCCGGGTACTGCCCACCGCGGATGCCATCATCGATTATTGCGTTGCCGAGGCCCGCCCCGGCGACAGCATACTGATCATGAGCAACGGCGCCTTCGAGGACATCCACCGGCGCCTCATGGAGGCCCTGGAGGCCGTCCTGTGACAGATTTCGGGGGGCCGGGGCGGCGGCGCCCCGTTCACCGGCAACCCCTGCCCCGTCCCGACAGGAAGGAACACCCATGGCGGACCACCTGATTCCCATCTTCCCCCTCAACACCGTACTGTTCCCGGAAGGGCCGCTGCCGCTGCGCATCTTCGAGCCGCGCTACCTGGATATGGTGAGCGAATGCCTGCGGGCGGGCACGGGGTTCGGCGTGTGCCTCATCGTCAACGGCCCCGAGGTGGGCGCGGCGCCGGACATAAACGACCAGGGCACCCTCGCCCAGATCACCGACTGGCACCAGCGCAACGACGGCCTCCTGGGCATCACCGCCACCGGCATGCAGCGCTTTCGCATCATCTCCCGGCGGCTCCGGCCCAACCGCCTCATGGAGGCGGACGTGGAACTCATCGACAACGAGCCCCCCACCGACCTCCCGGCGGAATATATCCCCCTGACGGATCTGCTGCGCCAGTTGATCAAGCAGGTCCCGGACCTGTTCCAGGGCCTGACCATCAAGTACGGCGATGCCGGCTGGGTCAGCAATCGCCTGGCGGAACTGCTGCCCATGCCCCTGGAGGAGAAGCAGCAGTTGCTGCAGATCCTCGACCCCATGGAGCGCCTGGCCCGCCTGCGGCTGATCATGGATCGCATGAACATCCAGTTCTGAGACCGTTGTGACCACCGCGACCGGGCGCCCGCCCGTCGCTCCTGTCCGTCCCTGCGCCCCCGCCCCATCCCCCGGCCATCGTTCCATCCCTTGCGCCAGGCCATTGCGCGAAAAAGAAAAATACGGAAGATGCAACCGGGTGCTCTAGTGGTTTAGGGTTGCCTGGAAGGCATGACGTAGCTTCGGGAGGCACCCCACTGCCTCCCGCTGCCGGAGCCCGGTCAGACAGGCCCATCGTCAGTCCAAGGCGTCTCGAGGACTGCATAAGGTCGACCGGCAACTCCAGGCGCCAGCCATCGCCATCTTCCCCGCGGGCCGCCCGTGGATGAAGATCAGGTGTGGCTTGCGGCGGGGCAAGGCATAGCCCCACCCGGCACGCTACCCTCAAAGGGTGCAAAGATGCCCACCGGCCCCCGGGCTGGAAACTATAAGCAGAGTGTCAAGTTGAAACATTATGCTCCCGGGACCCGGCATGACGCCGGCCCCATACCCGCTACGATGCGAGGAGGATTGACCCTGATGAAACACCACATCCAGCCGTTGCCCCATGACCATCACCTTCCCTTCAACTGGCAGTTTGAAGAGCTGGCCACCTACCATGACGTGGAGCGCAGGGTAATGGAATTCTCCATGACCCCCCGGGGCCGCCCCAGCTTCACCCATGACCTGGTGCGCGATCTCGATACGTTCCAAACCGCCCTGGCGGTGGCGGTGACCGAGTCCCTGGACCGTGGCGAGGCCTCGCCGGTGGACTACCTCGTCCACACCTCATCGGTACCGGGGGTGTTCAACCTCGGCGGCGATCTCCAGTTCTTTCTGCGCTGCATCGGCTCGAGAGACGCGCGGGTCCTCCGGGACTACGCCCATCTCAGCATCGACGTGCTCTACAACAACCTGATGAACCTCCATCTGCCCGTCACCACCATCGCGCTCATCGAAGGCACCGCCCTCGGCGCCGCCTTCGAGGCCGCATTGTCCAGCGATGTCATCATCGCCGAACGCGATGCCCAGATCGGCTTTCCCGAGGTGGTGTTCAACATGTTCCCCGGCATGGGTGCCTACAGCTTCCTGAGCCGGCGCCTGTCCCCCGCCCTGGTGGAACGCATGATCATGAGCGGTCGCATGTACCGCGCGGAGGAACTCCATGACATGGGAGTGATCGACCACCTCGCGGAGCCGGGTGAGGGGCGCGACGCCCTGCGCCGTTTCATCCGCAACGATCACCGCTCGGCCACCACCCGCCGGGCCCTCCTCAAGATGCGCGAGCGGGTACGCCCCATCACCAAGCAGGAACTGCTGGACATCGCTGACCTGTGGGTGGAATCGGCCCTGTCCCTGACGGAAAAGGACCAGCGCATGATGGCACGGCTGGTGAAGGCCCAGGAGAAGCGCATGGAGAAACACACTGCGGTCGCCGTACAGACGGTACCGGCCTGAAAGGGGCGGGAAGCCGGCGGCTGGCGCGCCAGAGTGGGGGGGCGCATACAGGAACGTGATCCCCACCGCCCTGCCGCCACCGCCGGCTCCCGGCGGCGCGGGGCTCAGTGGGGGTGTTCCTTGCCCTTGACGCCGTCCTGCCCCTCCTGCCGGGCGGCGAGATAGGCCTCCAGGGCCCGGCCGGCCTGCTCCAGTTCACGGATCATGCGTTCATGCATGACGGCGCCGTCGTGGCTCAGGGAGAGGTCGTCGGCGCGGGAGGCCAGGCTGGCCAGATGGTACAGATGGTTGGCGCCGATACTGCTCGCCGAGCCCTCCAGGGCATGGGCATTGTCGCGGTAGGTATCGTGGTCGTGGCAGGCAATGGCCGCCGCGATGGCATCCAGTGCGCTGCGGGCATCCTCCAGGAAGCCCGCGATGAGGTCGTCGAGAAAATCGGCGTCGTTGCTGATGGCGGCCAGGGCCCCGAGTACCGATTCGTCCAGGTGATCCTCGTCCTCCCTCACCTGCTTGAGATCGTGCACCACCTGGCTCGGGGCCCCCGCGGCCATCCCCAGCCTGGCCACCGTCGCCAACAGGGCCTCGATATCGATGGGCTTGGTCAGGTAGGCATCCACACCGGCCTCCTGGCATTCCCGCTGGGCCGCCACCGTGGTGTTGGCCGATAGCACGATGAAGGGCATCTCGCGGCCGATCCCCATGCCGAAGCGATAGGCCCTCATCACGTCCAGGCCGCCCAGCTTGGGCATCTGCAGGTCCATGACCACCACATCGAATTCACTCTCCTCCAGGGCATCCAGGGCGGCCTCGCCGTCGTCTACCACGAAGACCCGGTGGCCCGCCTTCTCGAGGATGGCGCGGATTACCTTCTGGTTGGTCTGGTTGTCATCCGCCACCAGGATCTCCAGCACCGGCTCGTTGTCGTGGACCCCGTAGCGGGCCGCCAGACTGGTCACGCTCTCCGATACCGGCGTGGTGACGAACACGGCATGCACGGCGTTGAACACCTGGGGCTTGTTGAGAGGGAGTTGAATGACGCTGCGGTAACCCTTGAGCAGACTGCCCCTGTCCTCCGGCCGCTGCTGGTCCCGCACCATCACCAGGGGCGAGTGCTTGAGGGCGGGTTCGGCGGCGGTGGTGGCGGCGAACTGGCCGGGTTCCACGTCTCCCGAGGTCCCATCCACCAGCACCACCTGATAGGGAGTGCCCTGACGCGCCGCCGATACCAGGGTGGCAAAGGCCTGGGCGGAGGTCTGGACGATGGTGAGACGCACCCCCCAGCCGGCCAGCATCTCCCCCAAGCGGCCGTGCCAGGTCCCGCCCCTGGACACCAGCAGGGCCTGGCGGCCATCGAACACCGACTCCTGCTCCGCGCCGTCATCGCCGCTCTGGCGCTGCAGGGGCACCTCGAACCAGAAATTGGTGCCGCGTCCCACCTCACTGTGGAGGCCCATGGCACCGCCCATGAGTTCCACCAGGTGCCGCGAGATGGTGGTGCCGAGGCCGCTGCCGCCGTAGCTGCGGGTAGTGGACGCGTCCGCCTGGGTGAAACGCTCGAAGATGCGCTGCTGGGCCGCCTCGGAGATGCCGATCCCGGTATCCGCCACCTCGAAACGCAGCCGCGCCGTGGTGGCATCGGAGGCCACCGAGGTGACCCGCAGATCCACGTAGCCCTCATCGGTGAACTTGATGGCGTTGCCCAGCAGGTTCAGCAGGATCTGGCGCAGGCGCAGGGGGTCGCCGCGCAGGGCATAGGGGACGTCCGGGTGGATGTGGCTGAACAGGCGGATGCCCTTGGCCTCGGCCTGGCTGCGGGTGGACAGGACGATGCTGTTGATGAGCTCGTGGAGGTCGAGATCCAGGGTCTCCACGAGGATCTTGTCGGACTCGATCTTGGAGAAATCGAGCACGTCGTTGAGCAGGTTCAGGAGGGTACGGGCCGAGGCGTCGATGGTGCGCACGTGCTCCGCGGTATCCCGGTCCAGGGGCGCGTCCTGGATGAGGTTGGCCATGCCGATGATGCCCGTCAGGGGGGTGCGGATCTCATGGCTCATGTTGGCCAGGAACTGGCTCTTGGCGACGTTCGCGGCCTCGGCCTCGGCCTTGGCCCGCTTCAATTTGTCGAGCAGGGACGACACGAACACGGGTATAACCACGAGGGCCACCAGGATCCCCCAGCTGATGGCGGGTTGGGCACTCCAGAAGGGGCTCTGCCACATCACCAGGGCGAAGCCCAGCGCCCCCAGCAGGGTGCCGTAATAGAGATATTTGACGCCGTAGCGCACGCCGTTGCCGATGGTCACCCACAGGGTCACCGTGAAGAAGGGCGCCCCCAGTTCCCCCGCCTGGTACATGGCGAAGGTGGTGATGGAGAGATCGGTGGTGAGGGTGATGACCCGGCGCACATGGGAAGGTCGCGGCCAGCGCCGGAAGCTCGCCAGCACCACGAATCCCACCATCAGATAGGCCCCCACCAGGGTGGTGGTGAGCCGGTGCCCGGTATCGGCGGCGGCGGAGTTGTAGGTGTAGGCCAGGTAGACGAGCACCACCAGGGTGATGGCCACGCGGATGATGGCCTGCTCCCGCTCACCCTCCGCCAGCTTTTCCGAGCGTCCCGCCTCGGGCCGGGGGATGAAACCCTTGAGGGCCTTCAGGAGCCGCTGCATGACCGCCACTCCGGATATTTCATATCGGCTACAGCCATTGCATATCCCTGCCGGCCCCTGGATGCCCTCATATCAACCCCGTCCCTGGTCGTTTAAGTCACTGTCAGCGAGTCTCTCGAAGACGTCCCTTACCGAATCCTGACGCCACAGGAAGGCCTCGGCCACCGCCGGGTCGAACTTGCGACCGGACTGCTGGTTGATGAAGCCGAGGGCCTCGTCGAAGGGCCAGGCCTGTTTGTAGGGCCGTTCCGATACCAGGGCGTCGAATACGTCAGCCACCGCCACGATGCGCGCCGCCACCGGGATCTCGTCTCCCTGGAGGCCCCCGGGATAGCCGCTGCCGTCGTAGTTCTCGTGGTGCCCCAGGGCGATAACGGCGCCCTGGCGCAGATACACCGAGGGGCTGTCCTTGAGGATCTCGTAGCCGATCTGGGCGTGGGTCTCCATCACCACCCGCTCCTCGGGAGTGAGGCGTCCGGGCTTGAGGAGCACGGCATCGGGGATGCCGATCTTGCCGATGTCGTGCATGGGGGCGGCGAGCTCGATCTCGTCCACCTCGGCCGCGGACAGGTTCAGCTCTTCCGCCAGCAGGCGGGAATAGCGGGCGATGCGCAGGATGTGGTTGCCCGTGCCTTCGTCACGATACTCCCCCGCCTTCGCCAGCCGCAGCAGGGTCTCTTCCTCGCGGGTGCGGATCTGGCGGGTGGCCACGGCCACCTGCTGCTCCAGCCAGGCGGCGCGGTCGCGGATGATCATCTGCTGGCGGCGCAGGGTGATGAGGTTGCGACAGCGGGCCTGGCACTCGTGGTGATCCACGGGGCGGGTGAGGAAGTCGGTGGCCCCGGCCTCCAGGGCCTGGTAGCGCACCCGGCGCTCGCTCACCACCGTCACCACCACCAGCGGAACGTCGGCGCAGGCGACGATCTGGCGGAAACGGCGGGTGAATTCGACACCATCCATGATGGGCATCTTGTAGTCCGTGAGCACCAGGTCGGGGACGTGCTGCTCCGCATCCTCCAGGGCCTCGTAGGGATTGGAGAAGCTCTTGACCGTGACGCCCGGCTCCACGCTGGAAACCAGCTCCTCGAGGATCTTGCGTCCCGTAAACTGGTCGTCGAGCACCAGCACACGCACCGGCCGCTTGCGCTGGCTGGCAGGGCTGTTCGTGTTCCCGCCACCATCCCTGTGACCCGGAGAATGGGAACGTAGTTTCTCCGCGGGTGAAGTCATAAGATACCCCGCCTCGTTTGGCTTTGGCTGGACAACCTTAAACGGCTGAAAACCTATAAAGTTTAACCTCATTCCGGGCCCAGTTCGCAGGACCGTGAATTTTCGTTGCCCGCACCGACCGTCGGGCACCCGGCACCGCCCGCCCCATCGCGTCGGCCTTCGCCACCCTGCCACCCCCCACCATGGCGGTGGCAGGGCATTGAAATCCCAGTCTATACGGTCCCGTGGGGTCAGTTCAGAAAGGCGGCCAGGGCGGCACGGTAGGCCGGATGGGCGGCGATATCGTTGTGCCCCGTGGCGGAAACCTCCACCACCTCGAGACGCTCCGGGGGGAAGGCCTCCACCAGGCGCCGGACGCTGGCGGGCGGGATGATCTCGTCCCGGTCGGCGTGGATGATCAGGGTGTCGGCGGTGACCGCCGGGGCCGCCTTTACCGCCGCGTAGCGGTCCTTGAGCAACAGCCCTACCGGAAACAGGGGAAAGGCCCTGGCCCCGACCCGGGCGAGGCTGTCGAAGGGAGTGATCAACACCAGCCGCCGCACCGGACGGCGGGCGGCCACCGCCACGGCCACGGCGCTGCCCAGGCTGCGCCCCATCACCGCCACCCGATCGTGGTCGCCGGCCACCCGGTCGTAGAGGGCCAGGGCATCCCCCACCAGGGCCTCCTCGGTGGGCGAGCCCTCGCTGTCGCCATAGCCCCGGTAGGCCAGCATATAGATGGTGTGTCGCGGCACCAGGGCCTCGAACTCGGGAATGTTGTACTCGATGCGCTCGGCATTGCCGCCGAAGTAGATGAGGGCCTCGTCGTGGCCGGGCTGTAGCCGCCAGCCCCGCAGCGTGACGCCGCCACGGACCAGTTCCAGGTTGGTGTCCACGGCCGCCGGGCGGGTCATGGCGGGAAAGTAGATGTAGCTGCGCTGGAACAGATACAGGTAGGCGGCCGCCGCGCCATAGATCAGCAGGAGCAACAGGATGACGGTCTTCATGGCGCAGGGGTCACGGTGGCGGTCAGCCCCTCAATGCCCGCCCTCCCGCTCCGACACCCGCTGCAGCACCCAGTCCATGGCCCGCTGGGGCAGGACCCGCTTGAGGGTAGCGAACAGATGGGTGGGGAAGGTCACGTGGTAGCGGATCCGCGGCCGTGGGCTCTCCAGGGCATGGATCAAACGCCGCAACACCGCCTCCGGCGACTGGGTGAAGGGCGCCGCCGGCCCCGGCGTGGTGAGGCGCCGCTCCATGGCCCCGTAGACCTCCCGGTGGGCGCTGCCCTCGGCATCGATATGGCGCCGGTACGCCGCATGGGCGTTGTCCCGGAAGCGGCTGGTGATGGGCCCGGGCTCGATGATGCTGACATGGATGCCGGTGCCGGCGAGTTCGAGGCGCAGGGTGTCCGACAGCCCCTCGAGGGCATGCTTGCTGGCGTTATAGGCGCCACGGTAGCGCAGGCTGACGAAACCGAGCACCGAACTGTTCTGGACAATACGACCGCCGCCCTGGCGGCGCATCACCGGTATCACCTGGCGCGTCACCTCATGGGCGCCGAAGACATTGGTGTCGAACTGCTCCCGCAGGGCCTCCAGGGACAGGTCCTCCACCGCCCCCGGCTGGCCGAAGCCGGCGTTGTTGAAGAGGCCGTAGAGCTCGCCACCGGTGCGCCCCAGGATGCCGTCGAGGGCGCGGCTGATGGAATCCTCGTCCCGCACGTCCAGCCACAGGGACTCGAAACCCTCCGCCGCCAGGCGCTCCACGTCCTGGTCCCGCCGCGCCGTGGCGAATACCCGGTAGCCCCGTTCCCGCAGGCCGCGGGCGGCGTGATAGCCGATGCCCGAGGAACAGCCGGTGATGAGGATGGTGCGGCCGGTCACGGCAGGCCCCCGCCGCCACGGCTATTCACCATGGACCGTCACCGTGACCCGCCGCCGGTGGGCGGCGTGGCGGTGCTCCCACACATATATCCCCTGCCAGGTGCCGAGGCCGCAGCGGCCCCCGGTGACGGGCAGGCTCAGGGACGACTGGGTGAGCACCGTGCGCACGTGGGCGGCCATGTCGTCGGGGCCTTCGGCGGTGTGCCTGAACAGGGGGTCGCCATCGGTCACCAGCCGGGCCATGAAGGCTTCCAGATCCCGCCGCACCGTGGGATCGGCGTTCTCGCACAGCATCAGGGAGGCGCTGGTATGCTGGATGAACACATGGCACAGGCCGGTGCTCACGCCGCTGGCCGCCACCACGTCATCCACCCGGCCGGTAATCTCCACGGTGTCCCGAGGGCCGGTCGCCACGCTGATGACCTCCTGGGTCCACATGGTGCTCAGGGGTTCAGCAGGGTCTTGGACCACGTACCCTGCTCGTTCACGTAGGCCACCCGATGGTGAAGCCGGTACTCCCCGGCGGTCCAGAATTCCACCCGCTCCGGCACCAGGCGATAGCCCGACCAGTGGGGCGGCCGCGGCACCTCGCGGTCCTCGAAGCGGGCGCGTACCGCCGCCACCCGCTCCAGCAACTCGGCACGGTCCGCCAGGGGCTCGGACTGATGGGAGGCCCAGGCCCCCACCTGGCTCTCCCGCAGCCGGGTGGCGAAGTAGGCATCGGCCTCCGCCGCGGTCACCGCGTGCACCCTGCCCTCCACGTGCACCTGCTCGCTGAGGGGCTGCCAGTAGAAGCACAGGGCGGCGTTGGGATTGTCCCGCAACTCCCGGCCCTTGCGGCTGGTGGTGTTGGTGTAGAAGACGAAGCCCTCGGCATCGAAGCCCTTGAGCAGCACCGTGCGGGCCCCCGGACGACCATCGGCACCCACGGTGGCCAGGGTCATGGCCGTGGGCTCCGGCAGGTCGGTGGCACGGGCCCGCTCCAGCAGGCCGCCGAAACGGTGAAGGAACTCACTTTGATAATCAGTCACGCCCTGTCTGCTCCTCATGGGCCAGCATGGCCCCATAGCCTGCCCGGTAATCGGGATGAATGAATGCATAACCCGACGCCTTGAGGCGCCGGTTGTCGCAGCGTTTGCCGCCGATGGCGCCGTCCCCGGTCCGCGGCGGCGCCGGCCCGCCGAGGCGCCGGGCCAACCAGTCCATGACCTCGCACTGGGGGGCCGGCGCGTCGTCCACCGCCACATAGACGGGCTGCGGCGCGTCGAGGGCCAGCAGGTGGGCCAGCACTCCCGCACAATCGTCCCGATGTATGCGGTTGGTGTAAAGACCCGGTTTACAGGCCTCCCCGCGCTCCACCCGGGCCAGCAGCCAGCGCCGGCCGGGGCCGTAGATGCCGCCGAAACGCACGGCCATGGCCGGCCACGGCGCATCCGCCGCCACCGCCTCGGCCGCCAGCTGGTTGCGGCCGGTGAAATGCCCCGGCAGCGTGACCGATGTCTCGTCCACCCGCTCGCCGTCTTGCTGGGCGTAGACCGCGGTGCTGGAGACGAAGATCAACCGCTGCAGGGATTCGCCCCGGGCCGCCAGGACCGCCACCAGGTTGCTCAGCCCGCCGGGGTAGGCGGCCTCGTAGGCCCCTTCCGTGCGGTCGTCCGCGGCGGCCGCGTAGACCACCTGGTCTAGCCCGGCGGGGAGCCCGGCCAGGGTATCCGGCCGCGTCAGGTCCCCCTGCAGCGGCGTGATGCCGGGCCCGCCATCGAAGGCGCTGCGTCGCAGCCCGAACACCGTATCACCGCGCCCGGCCAGCCGCCGGCCCAGGGCCGTCCCCACGTCACCACACCCCGCGATCAACACCCTCGCCATAATCGCTCTCCTCCTCCTCCAGCCCCCGGCCCCCGGCCCCCGGCCCCCGGCAACAAGATTACCTTCATTCCATCCCCACCCGGCCGCGCCCCGCAGTACCCGGGTCGATGGACGGCCACGCGGATTCTAACGGGTTTTGCCTGATGTTCCCCCTTGGTACGGAGCAACCCGGCCGGCCGGTTCCCCTGCTTCCGGGGCCGCCGGCGGGGAACGAGGCATGGAGGCAACGGTCGCCCCGTTCGGGACCCCACTCACGGCGGCAGTGCCGGACGTCCTTCCTCCCCTGGGCCTGTACGCCGTGGCGGTGGTAATCATGCCCGGATAATCCCGGGGCCCCTGCCTTGAGCCGGATCAAGGAGAGTGGTGTCCCGCTCTCCCAAGGCCCTGGGACTTCACCCCAGGGCGCGCCCGGCAGCCAGCAGGGCGAAGGCGAGGAACAGCACCCCGCCCGCCCGGTGCAACCATGACAGCGGCAGGCGCTGGAACAGGGTGCAGCCCGCCCAGACCCCGAGGGCGGACAGGGACACCAGGGCCGCCGACGCCCCCACCCACACCGCCCAGGGGTCGAAGCCGCCGGCCAGCCCCGCCACCGCCAGTTGGGTCTTGTCGCCGAATTCCGCCAGGAAGACGAGGACGAAGGTGGTGGCGAAGATGCCGTGGCCGGAACCCGCCACCGGCTCCACCACCTCGGCCTCGGCCGAGGCCCGCAGGGCCTGGATGCCGAAGACGGCGAACAGCAGGGCCACCAGGCCCGCCACCACCCGCTCCGGCAGCCAGGCGGCCACCCCGGCGCCGAACAGCACGGCGAGGGCGTTGAGCAGCAGAAAGGCCGCCGAGGCACCCAACAGCACCGGCCAGTGGCGGTGGCGGGCCGCCAGGCTGATGCACACCAGTTGACTCTTGTCGCCGATCTCCGCCAGGCCCACGAGGACAAAGGTGGAAGAGGCCACCGACAGGGCATCGAGGGCACTCATGGGAGGCCGCACGAACCCTCACAGGCCCTGCGCCCGCGCCTCCCGTTCCTCGCGGGCGAAACCACGCAGGCCCTCGAGGGCGGTGTGGAAGTAGGGTTCGGCATCCACCGTATGGTAGACGGCATAGGTGGGCAGGCGGAACACGGGACTGCCCGGGACACCCTGCAGCCGTCCGGCCGCCACCAGGTCCTGGGTGATGCGCGCGGGGAAATAGCCCGAGCCCCCGTAGGCGAGGATCTGCTGGATGCCGAGCCAGCCGATATTGGCCACCAGCCCCGGCTGTTCCATGTCCGGAAAGGCCTCGCGATGCTGGGCATGGAACTCAGGCCCCCAGTCGATGTAGACGTAGCCGGCATCGGGCCAGGGGGTATCCCGATCACTGGTCACCAGCAGCAGGGACTCGTCGAACAGGTGCTCCACCCGCAGGCCCGGGCGATTCTGGGGCGTGTACATCACGGCGATGTCCATGGTGCCCTGGATGAGGCTGTCCATGAGGTCCTGCTCGAAACCGATCTCCATGCGCACGGAGACCCGGGGCACCTGCTCCCGCAACCAGTGGATCCACCGGGGCAGAAAACCCTCCCACACGGCAATCCGCCCCCCCAGGGTGAGGCTGCCCTCATAACCCGCGGGCAGTCCCACCTCGTGACGGGCCTGCTCCATGGTGCGCATGAGCATCTTGGCGTGGCGCGAGAAGCGGTGCCCTGCCCCGGTCAGGCGGGCGCCGCCACGCCCGCGCTCGAAGAGTCGGGCCCCCAGGATGGACTCCAGGGTGGCGATACGGGTGCTGACGGTGGACTGGGTGACATGGAGGCGGTCGGCGGCGGTGACGAAGTTGCCGGCATCCCGCACGGCGAGGAAGGTGCGGGCGAGTTCAAGATCCAAGACACGAGCCTCTTAAGTATTGAATTAATCGATATTTAAGACGAAATATTATCATTTTACTAATGCTCTGTTTGCCACAGCGGCCTTCCCGTGGTGGACCAGGAGGAGCGCCTGGCGGGGATCATCACCGAGGCCGACTTCCTGCGCGCCGTGGGGGTACCCAGCCATCAGCCCACCCATAACCTGTGGCAGACCCTGGAGGCCTTGTTCATCCACCACGAAGAGGTCCACGAGCCGGGGGGTGCCGTAGCCGGGTTGATGGTGACCGACGTGGTGACGGTGACCCCGGATGACACCCTCCACGACGTGGTGGATGCCATGAAGAAACACCGCATCAAGCGCGTGGTGGTCGTGGACGACGAGCGCCACGTGGTGGGCATGGTCACCCGTTCGGACCTGGTGCGGGTATTCTTCGACCGTATTCGGGACGGGGCTCCGGCCGAGGCCTGAGCCGGGGCGCGCCACCTCCCATGCCCTCTCGCCAGCACATCTTTTCCAGGGTCCTCGCCCACCTGGGCTTCCATGACGATGCCGTGGGCCATGGCGAGCGTCTGGTGTCCGCGGCGGGGGGCTTCTTCGGCATCTGCGCCGTGGGCGTCATCAGCGGCTGGTGGCTCCATGGCGACGCCGCACTGCTCATCCTGGCCTCCATGGGCTCCTCTGCCGTACTCCTGTTCGCCGTGCCCCATGGCCGGCTGTCCCAGCCCTGGCCCCTGGTGGGCGGCCACGGGCTGTCCGCCCTGGTCGGCGTGACCATGGCCCACCATGTGACTCACCCGGTGCTCGCCGCCGGCCTGTCGGTGGGCCTCGCCATCGGTCTCATGCATTACGCCCGTTGCATCCACCCCCCCGGGGGTGCCACCGCTCTCACCGCCGTGGTGGGCGGCCCGCCCATTCACGACCTCGGATACCAGTTGGTGGTGACCCCGGTGCTGCTTAACACCCTGGCCATCCTGGCAGGCGCCATGCTCTTCAACGCCCTGTTCCCCTGGCGTCGCTATCCTGCCACCCTTGGCGCCTCACCCACCCTGTCGCCGCCCCCACAGGCCCCTGCGGCCCATACCCCCGGGCCCGCCATCCGGCGCCAAGAGAGCACCAAAGCCGGCGACTACCACGGTGCCGGCATCGCCCCCCCTAGTGTCCTGTCCCGTAAGAATGTTCGAGA
>JAABTG010000020.1 GCA_011389995.1 Thiotrichales bacterium | reverse complement strand
AAGGTCAGCGCACCCAGGGGTGACAGCCAGGTGACCCCCGCGCCCACGGACAGCCTGAGATTACCGGTATCCACGTCGTCGCCGGGCCCGAATACGTTGCCCGCGTCCGCGAAGGCCGACATCCTCAGGGCCTTGCTGTCCGCCGCGAAGGGCACCGGCAGCAGCAACTCGGCATTGCCCACCAGCTTCACGTCGCCGCCCAGGGGGTCGTCCTGGCTGTCCCGGGGACCCAGGGTGTTGTCCTCGAAGCCGCGCACCGATCGTACACCACCGGCGAAGAAGTTTTCGAAGAAGGGCAGCTCGCTGGTATCCCCGAAGGCATCGCCGAAACCCACGTCGCCCTTGAGCAGCAGGGTGAAGCGGTCCGACAGGGGTATGTACCAGTCATGGCGATAGGTGAGCTTGTAATAATTCAGGTCGCCGCCGGGCATGGCCACCTCGCCGGAGAAACGCTGGAACACGCCGCGATCCGGAAAGATGGCCCGGTTGCGTGAATCGTGGCTCCAGGCGGCACCGAGGGTCCAGCTGGTGAAATCGTCACCCTCGCGGTCGAGGAAATCCACGATCTGAGTGGAGGGAAAGGAGCCCAGGTTGATGGAGGTGCTCTCGATACCCACACTGAGGTTCACGCGGTCGAACTCATTGATGGGAAGACCGAACCGGAAGGCCCCGCCCAGGCGGTCGGTGGTGAAATCGGAGACGTTGGCCTCCCGGGCATCGGTCTCCCGACTGAAGAGGCTGAAACCGAGGCTGACGCCATCGATGGTCCAGTAGGGATCGTCGTAGGAGAAGGAGTAAACCGTGTTGACGTCACTGTTGTTGAAGGCCAAGCCGATGCGCTTGCCGGAACCGAGGAAGTTGTCCTGGGATATGCTGGTGCTGAAGATCAGGCCCTGGGACTGGGAGAAGCCGGCACCGGCGATGAGGTTGCCGGAGGGGTTCTCCGTCACGGCGAAATCCACGTCCACCTGGTCCGTGGTGCCCGGCACCGGGGGGGTCTCCACGTTGACCTCCTGGAAGTAACCCAGCCGGTCCAGCCGTTGCTTGGAGAGATCCACCTTGGAGGTATCGATCCAGGCGCCCTCGAGCTGGCGCATCTCCCGGCGCAACACCTCGTCCCGCGTGCGGGTATTGCCCTTGACGTTGATGCGCCGGACGTAGACCCGCTTGCCCGGATCCACGAAGAAGGTCAGCTCCACGGTATTGGTGTCGTCGTTGATCTCCGGCACCGCGTTGACGTTGGCGAAGGCGTAGCCGTCCTCGCCGAGGCGGGTGCTGATGGCCTCGCTGGTGGCCGTGACCTTGCGCCGGGAAAACACGTCCCCCGCGCCGATGGTGAGCAGCCCGAACAGTTCCTCCTCGGGCAGCACCAGGTCCCCCGCCAGCTTGACCCGGTCCACCACGTGCCTCTCGCCTTCCGTGATGTTGATGGTGATATAGACCTGCTCGCGGTCCGGCGTCAGGGTGACCTGGGTGGACTCGACGTTGAAATTGATGAAGCCGCTGTCCAGGTAATGGGCGCGCAGGGTCTCCAGATCGCCCGCCAGCTTCTGCTTGGAATACTGGTCGTCGCCGTAGATGAAGGACAGCAGGCCCCCGGTGGATAGCTGGAACAGGTCCAGCAACTCGTCCTCGTCGTAGGCCTGGTTGCCGACGATGTTGATCTGCTTGATGCGGGCGATGTCACCTTCCTCGATATCCAGGCTGATGCCCACCCGGTTGCGTTCCAGGGGCGTCACCGTGGTCTCAATGGTGGCGCTGTACTTGCCGAGGGAGAAATAGACGTTCTGCAGTTCCCGCTCGACGGCCTCCAGCTGGCCCGGATCGAACACCCGGCCCTCGGCGAAGCCGATGGACTTCAATTGCTCGAGGATCTTGTCGGTCTCGATGGCCGAATTGCCGTCGATTTCGATGTTGGCGATGGAGGGCCGTTCCCTGACGAACACCACCAGCACGTCGTCGTCCCGCTCCAGGCGCACGTCCTTGAAGAACCCGGTCTTGAACAACTCGCGAATGGCCTCGGTGGCCCCCGCCTCGTCCAGGCGGTCCCCCATCTGCACCGGCAGATAGTTGAACACCGTGCCCGCAGTCACCCGCTGCAGACCCTCGATGCGGATGTCATCCACCACGAAAGGTTCGAAGGCCTGGGCGGGTAACGCCACGACACTGCAGGTGAAAACGACGGCGTAAAAGAAGCCTCGCAACTGATTCATTATTATTCCCACATCCACGTCGACCGCCACCTGCGTCGGCCAGCACCTGCGTTGGAATCCACGCCCACCCCTGCGTCAGCCCAACAGGCGTACGAAGTCGTTGAAGAAAGCCAATCCCATGAGGGCCGCCAGCATGGCCAGGCCGAGGCGCTGCCCCACCATTTGCGCCTCTTCGGAAACGGGTTTGCCCTTAAAAAGCTCAATAAGGTAATACATCAGGTGGCCACCATCCAGTAGCGGAATGGGCAACAGGTTGAGGATGCCCAGACTGACACTCACCAGGGCCAGGAACTCCAGATAGCGGGTCAACCCCACCTTGGCGGAGTCACCGGCATACTGGGCGATGCTGATGGGCCCGCTGAGGTTGTCCGCCGAGATCTGCAGGGTCAGCATCTTCCAGATCATGGCCAGGGTCAGCCGCGTGACCTCCCAGGTCTTCGCCGCCGCATTGCCCATGGCGGCCAAAGGACCATGGCGCTCCACCACATAAAGGGGATGGGTCGCCAGTTCGGGGGCCACTACGGCGGCACCGATGCGGCCCACGGAGGTGCCGCCGTCGCGGGTCACCGCAGGCACCAGGTCGAGGGCCCGCCGCGTGCCGTCGCGCTCCACCACCAGGCTGATGGCCTCACCGGGACGGGCCCGCACGTAATCCACCCATTCGCGCCAGCCGCCGATGTCCTCGCCGTCGGCCGCCACCAGCCGGTCCCCGGCCTGCAACCCGGCCGCCGCCGCCGGGCTGCCCTCCTCGATGCGGCCGATGACCGGCTCGATGGCCGGCCGCATGGGCTCCACCCCCAGCTGGGCCAGAAAACCCTGGCGCGCCAGGGCATCCACGTCGATGGCGGAGGCCGCGATGCTGAGGGTGTGAGAGGCGCCGCCGGTGTCCACCCGCAGGAGGACGTCGTTGCCGTCCACGGCGGCGGCGGTCAGGGCCTGCACCACCCGGTCCCAGCTGCGGGTGGTGGTGCCGTCCACGGCGATGATCTCGTCTCCCGCCTGCAGCCCGGCGCGGTCCGCCAGCCCGCCGGGCTCCACGTCTTCCACCACCGGGCGGAATCCCCCGACCCCCACCATGAACATCAGCCAGTAGGTCACCACCGCGAGCAGGAAGTTGGCCAGGGGGCCGGCGGCGACCACCGCCGTACGCACCCCCAGGGTCTGGTTGTTGAAGGCCCGGTGCACCTCCTCCGGCGCCACCTCGCCTTCCCGCTCGTCCAGCATCTTGACGTAGCCGCCCAGGGGCAGCATGGCCACCTGGTACTCCGTGCCATCGACTCCCGCGCGTCGCCGCCACAGGGGCCTGCCGAAGCCCACCGAGAACCTCAGGACCTTGACGCCAAGACGCTTGGCCACCAGGAAATGACCGGCCTCGTGGACGGTCACCAACACGCCGATGGCGATGATGAAGAACAAGATGGCGTTCAGGGTATCCATGTCAGTTGCGTCTCCCCATGGTCTGCAGATACTCGCCGGCCAACCGCCGGGCCTCGCCGTCGGCGGCCATGATGGTGCCGATGTCCGCCGCCGGCACCACCGTGCAACGCTCCAGGACATCCGCCACTACCCGCGCGATATCGGGGAATGGCAGGCGCCCGCCCAGGAAGGCCGCCACCGCCACTTCGTTGGCGGCATTGAGGATGGCCCCCGCCGTGCCACCCGCCCGGGCCGCGCCGAAGGCCAGCCCGAGGCAGGGAAAGCGCTGGGTGGACGCCTCACCGAAGGTCAGATTGACACCCGCCAGGGCCAGGGGTTCCACGCCCGAGTCCATGCGCTCCGGCCACGCCAGGCCGTGGGCGATGGGGGTGCGCATGTCGGGGTTGCCCAGCTGGGCGAGCACGGAGCCGTCGCAATAGCTCACCATGGAGTGGACGATGCTCTGGGGGTGCAACACCACCTGTATCCGATCGGGGGTGGTGTGGAACAGCCAGCAGGCCTCGATGACCTCCAGGCCCTTGTTCATCATGGTGGCGGAATCCACCGATATCTTGCGACCCATGTCCCAGTTGGGGTGATTGCAGGCCTCATCGGGGGTCACCGCATCGAGGGTGGCGGGATCACGGTCGCGGAACGGCCCGCCCGAGGCCGTGAGCAGGATCTGGTGCACCCCGTGGCCGGTGAGACCCTCGGCGAAGCGCGGCGGCATACACTGGAAGACGGCATTGTGCTCGCTGTCGATGGGGAGGAGCTCGGCGCCGCGGTCCCGAACGGCTCTCATGAACAGGTCCCCCGACATCACCAGGGCCTCCTTGTTGGCCAGCAGCACCCGCTTGCCGGCCTGGGCGGCGGCCAGGGTGGGCATGAGGCCGGCGGCGCCCACGATGGCGGCCATCACATAGTCGGTCGCGGGCAGGGTGACCACGCTGCTGAGGGCGTCCCGTCCCGCCAGCACCTCCGTGCCGACCCCCTCCCCGCGCAGGAGACCCGCCAGGCGCCCGGCGGCCTCTTCGTCGGCCATGACGGCATAGTCCGGGCGCCAACGCCGGCACTGCTCGGCCATGCGCTCCACGTGCCCGTTGGCCGTGAGGGCGACCACGCGGAAGCGGTCGGGATGGCGTGCCAACACATCCAGGGTGCTGACGCCGATGCTGCCCGTGGAACCGAGGATGGTGACGCCCTTCATGCCACCCGCCCCATGCCGTAGAGACCGAGCACGAACAGCGGCGCCGCCGCCGTCAGGCTGTCGATGCGATCGAGCACGCCGCCGTGGCCCGGCAACAGGCGGCCACTGTCCTTGAGGCCCGCCTCGCGCTTGTAGAGGCTCTCGGTGAGATCACCCAGCACCGAGGCCGCCACGGTCAGGGTCACCAGCACGAGAAAAGGCACCAGGGCCTCACCGAAACCCAGGGGTTCGACCACTGCCAGGGTCAGCACGAGCACGGCGAGGATGCCACCGGCCACCCCTTCCCAGCTCTTGCCCGGGCTCACCCGCGAGGCCAGCCGCCGGCTGCCCCAGCGACGCCCCACGAAGAAGGCCGCCGTATCGGCCCCCCAGATGAGCACCAGCAGGAACAGCACGAGCCACTGTCCCCCCGCCTCCTGACGGTGGAGCACCACCAGGGCGAACCAGGCCGGGACCAGGATCAGCAGGCCACTGGCCGCGCGGCTCCAGGGGCCGCCCGTGTTGAAGATGCCATGGCGCTGAAAACGCACCACCAGGGCGGCGGCCAGGGCCCACCACAGCAGGGCCAACAGGAGCACCAGGGCCCCCGCGGCGTGGCCGGCCAGGAAGCCGTGGACCAGCCCGAGGATGCCCGCCGTCGCCGCCACATAGGCCAGCCGGCGCCGGGAGTCCCCCAGCGCCGCCATGGCCGACCACTCCCAGGCGCCCCCCAGCACGAAAAGGGCCAGGAGGCCCGCGAACCAGGGCGCGGGCAGGAGCAGGATGGCCGCCACCACCAGGGGGACCAACACCGCCGCCGTCAGCACCCGCTGGGTCAGCGATGACAGGGAGGGGCTCATGATCTAGGCACCCTGCACCCGGGCCACCTGTTCTCCCGTCTTGCCGTAACGTCGCTGGCGCTGGCCGAAATCGGCAAAGGCCGCGAGCAGATCGCCGCGACTGAAATCGGGCCACAGGACGTCGCTGAAATAGAGCTCCGTGTAGGCCAGCTGCCACAACAGAAAGTTGCTGATGCGCCGCTCGCCACCGGTGCGGATGAAGAGGTCCGGTTCGGGATGGCCGGCCAGGGAGAGGGCGGCCTCGAAGCGCTCCATATCGATATCCGCCGCCGCCAGGGTGCCGGCCTGTACCTCGGCGGCCAGGCTGCGGGCGGCCTCGATGATATCCCAGCGACCCCCATAATTGGCGGCGATGAAGAGCTTGAGGCCGGTATTGTGGCGGGTGAGCTCCTCGGCCTCGTCGATACGCTGCTTGAGGGTACTGCTCAGGGGCCGGCGATCGCCGATGACCCGCAACCGCACGTTATTGCGATGCAGACGACGGGCCTTCTGCTCCAGGGCGGAGACGAAGAGCCCCATCAACATGCCCACTTCTTCCTCGGGTCGCTGCCAGTTCTCGCTGCTGAAGGCGAACAGGGTGAGCACCTCCACGCCGAGCTGGCCACAGGCCTCCACCACCATTTCCACGGTGTCCGCCCCCGCCTTGTGGCCCGCGAAGCGCGGCAGGTGGCGCCGCCGCGCCCAGCGCCCATTGCCGTCCATGATGACGGCCAGATGCCGGGGCAGGGTACCTTCGCGGAGCGTCGCAAGTTGCTCGGAACTCATGAAACTGTGACACCCCTTTACGTGGTTTACGCCGTAACCCCGACCCGCGGTCAGACCTCCATGAGATCGGCTTCCTTGGCCTCCAGTACCTTGTCCACCTCCGCCACCTTGGCATCCGTGAGGCGCTGGATCTCCTCCTGGGCACGGTGCTCGTCGTCCTCGGAGATCTCCTTTTCCTTCAATAACTCCTTGAGGGAATGGTTGGCATCGCGGCGGATATTGCGAACGGCCACCCGCGCCTGCTCCGCCTCATGGCGCACCACCCGGATCATGTCCTTGCGCCGCTCCTCCGTGAGGGACGGCAGGGGCACCCGGATGACGGTACCCGAGGTAACGGGGTTGAGGCCGAGTCCCGAATTGAGAATGGCCTTCTCCACGTCCGGCACCATGGACTTCTCATAAGGCGCGACACCGAGGGTGCGGGGGTCGATGACGTTCACGTTCGCCACCTGATTGATGGGCACATCCGAACCGTAGTAACTCACGTGCAGATGGTCCAGCAGGCTGGTGTGGGCCCTGCCGGTACGCAGCTTCGTGAGCTCCTGGCGCAGGGCCTCGATGCTCTTGTCCATCCTCGATCGGGCGTCTTTCTTAATGTCGTTTATCATGGCGTCAACCGTTCCATCAATAGGAGATCGTCTATTTGGGGCCCCCGGCCGGCCGCGGGCCCGCCGGGGGCTTCAGTCGTCGCTGTAGACCAGGGTGCCCTCGTCCTCGCCGCGGACCGCCCGCATCAGGGAGCCCGGCCGCCCCATGTCCACCACCTTGAGGGGCATCCCGTGGTCCCGGCACAGCACGATGGCGGTGGTATCCATGACGGCGAGGCGGCGCCGAATCACCTCATCGTAGCTTATCTTCACGAAACGCTCGGCATCCGGGTGGGTCACCGGGTCCGCCGCGTAGACACCGTTCACCTTGGTGGCCTTGACCAGCAGGTCGGCCCCCACCTCGATGGCCCGCAGGCTGGCCGCCGAATCCGTGGTGAAGAACGGATTGCCCGTACCGGCCGTGAACAGCATCACGTGACCGTCCTCGAGGAGGGTCACGGCGCGCCGGCGGTCGTAAGGCTCGCACACGCCGCCCATGGGAATCGCCGACATCACCGTGGCCCGCTGACCCCGGCGCACCAGGAAATCGGACATGGCCAGGGCATTCATCACCGTGGCAAGCATGCCCATGTGATCGGCGGTCACCCGGTCCAGGCCGCCCCGGGCCAGGACGGCGCCGCGGAAGATATTGCCGCCCCCCAAAACCAGCCCCACCTGCACCCCGGCCGCCACCAACTCCAGGATGCCGTCCACGGCGCCTTCCACGGTGGCCGGATCGATGCCGAAATCACCCTCCCCCATGAGGGCCTCGCCACTGAGCTTGAGCAACACCCGTGGATAGCGCAGTGTCCCGGCCGTCATGACGGCGCCCGGCGGCGGGGTGGTGGACGGCCGTCGCTTCCCATGGTGGTCAGCCGCGGGCCTGGGCCGCCACTTCTTCCGCGAAGTTCTCGGCCTTCTTCTCGATGCCCTCGCCCACCTCCATGCGGACATAGGCGTTCACCCTGGCCCCCTGGTCCGTCAGCAGCTTCCCCACGGTGGTGTCGGGGTCCTTGATGAAGGGCTGGCCCAGCAGGGTCACCTCTTTCACGAACTTCTTGATGCGCCCGGCGACCATCTTCTCGACGATCTCCGGCGGCTTGCCGCTCTCGGCGGCCTGGGCGGCGAAGATCTCCCGTTCCTTGTCCAGCATGCCCGCGGGGATACTGTCCTCGTTCAGGCACACCGGCCGGCTGGCGGCCACGTGCATGGCCACGTCCCGGGCCAGCTCGTCGCTGCCGCCGGTCATGTCCACCAGCACGGCGATGCGGGCGCCGTGCTGATACTTGCCGATGCGGTCGCCGGCCGCCGCCATCACCTCGAGGCGCCGGATGGCGATGTTCTCGCCCACCTTGGCCACCAGCTCGCGGCGGGTATCCTCCACCGTGTCGCCGCCGAACTCCTCGGGGGTCAGGGCCGACAGGGCCTCCACGTCCGCCGGCTGCTCCCGCAACACGATGTCGGCGAGGGCCTGGACGAAGCCCTGGAAGTTCTCCTCTTTGGCCACGAAGTCGGTCTCGCTATTGACCTCGACCATGGCGGCGCGCAGGCCGTCACCGGCCACCGCCATGCCCACCATGCCGTCGGCGGCCACCCGTCCGGCTTTCTTGTCCGCCTTGGCGGCACCGGACTTGCGCATCACCTCGACCGCCACCTCGATATCGCCCCCGGCTTCCACCAGGGCCTTCTTGCATTCCATCATGCCTGCGCCGGTCCGTTCGCGCAGCGTCTTCACCTGTGCAGCGCTGATCTGCATTGCCACTGTCCTCTCTAGATTCGGGTTCGGTTCGCGCCGCCGGTCCGCCCCTGTCGGCGGGCCGGCGGCGCCTATACGCTTACTCGGGGACCCGGGCTTACTCGGGGGCCCGGGCCTCCGCGGCCTCCGCGGGGGACGGGGCCTCGGCGACGGCCTCGGCCGCCGCCTCTTCGCTGGAGGGCTCACCGCCGGCGACGCCTTGCTGGGCGTTCACCAGGATACCCTGAGCGGTCTCCCGGCCCTGCTTGATGGCATCGGCCGCGCCACTCACGTAGAGATGAATGGCGCGAATGGCGTCGTCGTTGCCGGGAATGACGTAATCCACTCCGTCGGGGCTGTTGTTGGTGTCCACCACCCCCACCACGGGGATACCCAGCTTGGTGGCCTCGGCCACCGCGATCTTCTCGAACCCCACGTCGACGATGAACATGGCATCGGGCAGGCCGTTCATGTTCTTGATGCCACCGAGGCTGCTTTCCAGCTTCTCCAGTTCGCGCTGGCGCATCAGGCCCTCGCGCTTGCTGATGCGGTGCATGGAACCGTCCTCCATCATGGCCTCCAGCTCCTTGAGCCGGGCGATGGATTGCTTGACGGTCTTGAAGTTGGTGAGCATCCCGCCCAGCCAGCGGCGGTCCACGTAGGGCATGCCGCAGCGCAGGGCCTCGGCGCGCAGGGCCTCCTGGGCGGTGCGCTTGGTGCCCACGAAGAGAATGGCGCCGCCATTGGCCGCCATGCGGCCGAGGAAGTTCATGGCATCGTTGTAGAGGGGGAGCGTCTGCTCCAGGTTGACGATATGAATCTTGTTGCGTTGGCCGAAGATATAGGGTGCCATCTTCGGGTTCCAGAAACGGGTCTGGTGGCCGAAATGCACACCGGCCTCCAGCATTTCGCGCATGGTTACGTTTGCCATCTGTCATTATCTCCTGGGAGGGTTGGGCCTCCGCGTATCCGCGCGCCGAAACCCGATTCTGCGGGCACCCGCGACGCACGTGATGGACACGCGTGTGGATTTGTCGCCGGGAAACGCCCCATGGAGCGTTTCCCCGCCAAGGGCCCTGAACGCCCCCGGCAGGGGACGTTCAGGGCATGCTGTCCCCCCATCACCTTGGGTAATGGGGAGCCCGCCCGCTACGGCCACCATTCCCACAGGAAAAGCGCCGTTGCCAAACAGGGGGCGGCTTTATACCATAGGCAAGCTAGTACCACAATCCACCGTGCTCCACTTCCTGACCGGTAACTCCCTGTAATTAGTAATATTTCTGGGTGATATTTCCGGGTAGCAATCCACGCAGGGGCCCGGCGGTCGGATATGCGGGAATACGCCGGCGGTGCAATGCATACCCCGTGGGGCGGGCCGGACGCCAAGGGACCGTACCCACCACCCCCCAACCAGCGGAGCCCGATTCCAGTGCGCGAAGGCCCAGCCCAACGAAACATGGCGGTGACTATCAAGACCCCCGACGAGATCGAGAAGATGCGCGTGGCCGGCCGCCTGGCCGCCGAGGTGCTGGAGATGATCGGCCCCCACGTGGTGCCGGGCGTCACCACCGGCGAGCTGGACCGCCTGTGCCACGACTACATCGTCCATGAGCAGGACGCCGTTCCCGCCCCCCTGAATTATCGGGGCTTTCCCAAATCCATCTGTACCTCCGTGAATCACCAGGTCTGTCATGGCATCCCGGGGGACAAACGGCTCAAGAACGGGGACGTGGTCAACATCGACGTCACCGTCATCAAGGACGGCTTCCACGGCGACACCAGCAAGATGTTCTTCGTGGGCGAGCCTTCGGTGATGGCCCGGCGCCTCACCTTTGTGTGCAAGGAGTGCCTGGAGATCGGCATCGATCTGGTGCGCCCCGGTACCACCCTCGGCGACATCGGCCACGCCATCCAGGGCCACGCCGAACGACACAATTACTCGGTGGTGCGGGAATACTGCGGCCACGGCATCGGTCGCAAATTCCATGAGGACCCCCAGGTGCTGCACTACGGCACCCCCGGCACCGGCATGGCATTGGAGGCAGGCATGACCTTCACCATCGAGCCCATGATCAACGCCGGCAAGCGCCACGTGAAGCTGCTGAAGGACAACTGGACGGTGGTCACCAAGGACCATGGCCTGTCGGTGCAGTGGGAGCACACCATCCTGGTCACCGACGACGGCCACGAGGTCCTCACCCGGCGCCGGGACGAGCTGGGCTAGCCCCGGCGACGCACCCTGCCATGGCCATCCCAGCGGCGACGCCCTCCCCCTCCCTCAACCTGCTGCCCGCCGACGAGACGGCCGCCCTCAACCGGCCGGATGTGCCGGTTTCGGTGTTCAGCGACGCCGTGCGGCGGGTCGACCGGCGGCTCGCCGAGGCCTTCGATCACCAGGTCCCGGCCGATCAGCTGGTGACCGCCCGCGCCGCGGCCGTGGACCGCATCCTCTCGGCCCTGTGGGGATCACGGCTGGGGGCCTTCGCCGGGCGCCCCGCCCTGGTGGCGGTGGGTGGCTACGGCCGCGGCGAACTCCACCCGGCCTCGGACATCGACATCCTCATCCTGCTGCCCGACCACACCGTCGCCGGCGATACCGACACCCTGGAGCGGTTCCTGGCGGAGCTTTGGGATATCGGCCTGGAGATCGGCCAGAGCGTGCGTACCGTGGAGGAGTGCGTGCAGCAGGCCGTCGCCGACCTGTCGGTGGTCACCAACCTCACGGAGTCACGGCTGGTGGCGGGGGACGCGGGCCTGTTCACCGCCATGCGCGCCGCTACTGCCGGCCACGCCATGTGGCCGGCCCAGGCGTTCCTGGAGGCCAAGCGTGCCGAACAGGCGGCCCGCCACCGCAAGTTCCACGATTCCCTGTACAACCTGGAACCCAACATCAAGGAGGGCCCCGGGGGCCTGCGGGACCTGCAGATGGTGGGCTGGGTGCTGAAGCGCCACTTCGAGACCGACGACCTCTACGAGCTGGTCAGCGGCGGTTTCCTCACGGATTCGGAATACGTCGCCCTGATGGAGGGCCAGTCCTTCCTGTGGAAGGTGCGTTGCGGCCTGCATCTGATGACGGGGCGCGCGGAGGAACGGCTGCTGTTCGACCACCAGCGGGCCCTGGCCGAGCGCTTCGGCTACCGTCCGGACGACCATCACCTGGCGGTGGAGCGCTTCATGAAGGCGTACTACTGCACGGTGGCGGAGCTGGCCTGCCTGAACGAGATGCTGATGGCCCTGTTCGACGAGGTCATCCTCGGCAAGGGCAGCGATGCCCTGCCCGCCCCCATCAACGAGCGCTTCCGCAACCGCGGCGGCCAGCTGGAGACCACCCACGAGGGGGTGTTCAGTGAGCAGCCCTCGGCGTTGCTGGAGCTGTTCCTGGTGCTGCAGCAGCACCCGGAACTCAGCGGCGTCAGCGCCCCCACCATCCGCCAGGTCCAGGCCCATCTCCATCTCATCGATGAGGGCTATCGCCACGATCCCGCCAACCTGAGGCTGTTCCTGGACATCCTGCGCCAGCCCCAGGGCATCACCCACGCCCTGCGGCGCATGCACCGTTACGGGGTCCTCGGGGCCTGGCTGCCCGCCTTCGGGGCCGTGGAGGGGCAGATGCAGCACGACCTCTTCCATGTCTACACCGTGGACGAACACACCCTCATGGTGGTGCGCAACCTGCGCCGTTTCACGGTGCCCGAGTTCCATCATGAGTTCCCCTACTGCTCCGACCTCATCGACACCCTGCCGAGCCCGGAACTGCTCTACCTGGCCGGCCTGTTCCACGACATCGGCAAGGGACGGGGCGGGGACCACTCGGAGCTGGGGGCGCGGGATGCCTTCGACTACTGCATCCGCCTGGGCCTCACCCGGCGCGAGGCGGATTTCGTACAGTGGCTGGTCAAGAACCATCTGATCATGTCGGTGACCGCCCAGCGGGAGGACATCTCCGATCCCGAAGTGGTGGCCGCCTTCGCCGACAAGATGGGGGACCGCGGCCATCTGAACTACCTCTATCTGCTGACCGTGGCGGACATCCGCGGCACCAATCCCACCCTGTGGAACGACTGGAAGAACGCCCTGTTGTGGCAGCTCTACAACGCCACCCTGCGCATGCTGCGCCTCGGCCCGGAAAAACCCACGGAGACGCCGGATCTGGTGCGGGAGACCCAGGAAGTGGCCTGGCTCCGGTTGTCCCAGGGCAGCTTTGCACGGGACGAGGTGGACGCCCTGTGGGCGGAGGTGCCGGAGGAATACTTCCTGCGCCATTCCCCCGACGAGATCCAGTGGCAGACCGCCGCCATCCTGGAGGCCCACAGGGAGGGCCGGGACCGCCTGGTGCGGGTGCGCCCCCAGACCCACCGCGGGGGTACCGAGGTGTTCGTGTATGCCGCGGACCGGGCCTTCCTGTTCGCCAATGCCACCGCCGTCCTCGACCGCCTCGGGCTCTCGGTGCTCGATGCCCGGGTCATCACCACCGCCTCCGGCAGCGCCCTGGACACCTTCATTCTGCTGGGCGAGGAAGACCTGCGCCCGGTGGTGGAACCGGCGCGCCAGCGGGAGATAGAGCGCGCCATGGGTGAGGCCCTCGCCCAGTCCTCGGCCCCCCCCACGCCCCCCCAGCGCCTGATGGAGCGACGCCTGCGCCAGTTCAACGTGCCCACGGAGATAAACTACTATACGGACACCGTGAATCACCGCAGCATCATGGAGGTCAGGACCGGCGACCGCCCCGGCCTGCTGGCCCACCTGGCCCTGGTCATCGCCCACTGTGGCACGCGCCTGCAGGCCGCCAAGGTGACCACCCTGGGGGAACGGGCGGAGGATATCTTCTTCCTCACCGATATGGACGGGGAGCCCCTGGACCACGCCATCGTGCAATGCCTGGACAAGGCCATCCACGACCAGCTCGGATGACGGCAGGCCGGCAGCCCGACCATAAACACTTGCAGAGGCAACCCGCGTGAACCAACCGGACATCGATGAACTGGCGGCCACCTTCCACGAGAAGGACTGCCCGGTGGAGAACAACCCGCGGCTGGTGTCGCGCTTCAAGGCCAAGAGCGAGATAGCGGCCGCCGGCATCCGCGACGAGGACCTGATCCAGGAACTGGCGGAGGTGGGCTTCGACGGCGACACCATCCGGGTGCTCAACTTCATCCCCCTCATGGACGTGGCCTGGGCCGACGGCGAGATCCAGCCCGCGGAGAGGGAGGCCATCGAGACCATCCTGCGCGAGCGGCGCATCGAGAGGGACTCCGCGGCCCACCGTCTCGTCACCTCGTGGCTGGAGCGCAAGCCCTGCGATGCCCTCTACACCCGCGGCCGGGCCCTCATCGCCATGATCATGCACGACGCCCGCCACCACGAGGACGACGTGGAGTGGGTCCTCAAGGCCAGCCGGGACATCGCCGTGGCCTCCACCAACATCTACGCCCAACTCGGCCTCGCCTCCTCCATCAGCGACGAGGAGGCGCGGGTGATCCGTCGCATCGCCCATCGCTTCGGCTACCACGGGCCTTCCTGAGGCCTTCGTCGCGGCCGGGACGGGGGCGGCGGCGATGA
>JAABTG010000019.1 GCA_011389995.1 Thiotrichales bacterium | reverse complement strand
TGTTCGCGGCCAGGGTGGCCCGGCAGGGCCTTGCCCGTGGCGGGGCTTCAGCCCATCTGCGGGGGGATGTGCACCGCCACCGGCGCCACCAGGGCCATGGTGGTATTGCTGATGGACGCCCGCCATGCCGCCACCTCCACCCCGGCCTCCATCACCTGGCGCAGAGTGCGGCCGTAGAGGGGATCGATGGCATCCGCCGGGCGCACCTCGGTGACGTCGCCCCGCTGCACACAGAACACCACCACGGCCCGGCCGCCGGCCGCCGCCACCGCCGCCAGTTCCCGCAGGTGCTTGGTGCCGCGGGCGGTGACGGCATCGGGAAAAACCGCCACCCCCTGATGCACGGCCGCGGTGACGTTCTTCACCTCCACATGGCAGTCGCGGTGGGAGTCATGGCCGGTCAGCAGCAGATCGATGCGGCTGCGCTCGCGGCCGTAGGCCACCTCGGCGCGCAGGTCACGGTAACCCGCCAGGGCTGGAATGAGGCCGGCGGCCACCGCCTCCCGCACCAGTGCATTGGCACGCTGGGTATTGATGCCCACCAGGGTCCCGCCCTCCACCTCCACCAGTTCCCAGGTGAAGCGCAGCTTGCGCCGGGGGTCGTCGTTGGGGCTCAGCCATACCCGGTCGCCCGGCCGGTCGCAGCCCAGCATGGCCCCGGTATTGGGGCAGTGGGCGATGACGCGGGTGCCGTCATCGAGGTCGACGTCGGCCAGGAAACGCTTGTAGCGGCGCACCAGTCGGCCCGGGATGAGGGGCGGATCGAAAAGCATGGAGTGGGCTCGGGAACAACGGGATCATCGCCGCGGGCCGGTATTATGGGTTAAAGTTGAGGGATTGCGTCAATCCCCCGGCAGAGGCCCCCACTTCCTATGGAATTCGGTAGCAATAAAGAGGAATCCCGTCAGATCCAGCAGCGCCTCAAGCGCCTGGAGGAGCACCTCAAGGCGGAAAACCCCGTACTCCTGCAGGTAGTCCACAGCTTCCGCCAACTGGACCAGGTGGCCTATGCCCTCGGCCTGCTGGACCATTCCGAATCCTTCGCCACCCGGGTCTCGTGGTGGCCCATGATCTCCATCCTCGGCACCTTCTCCTCGGGCAAGTCCACCTACATCAACTACTACCTGGGCATGGATCTGCAGAAGACCGGCAACCAGGCAGTGGATGACAAATTCACCGTGGTCTGCTACGGCGTGGACGAGACCCCCCGCACCCTGCCGGGGATCTCCCTGGATTCGGACCCGCGCTTCCCCTTCTACCGCATCAGCAAGGAGATCGAGAACGTCGACGAGGGCCAGGGCTACCGGGTTGACGCCTACCTGCAGCTCAAGACCTGCCCCAGCGAGAAGATGCGGGGCAAGATCCTCATCGATTCCCCCGGTTTCGACGCCGATGAGCAGCGCACCTCCACCCTGCAGATCACCGACCGGATCATGGACCTGTCGGACCTGGTGCTGGTGCTGTTCGATGCCCGCCACCCCGAGGCCGGGGCCATGCACGACACCCTCCAGCATCTGGTGTCAGGCACCATCAGGCGCGCCGATTCCAACAAGTTCCTGTATATCCTCAACCAGGTGGACATGACCGCCCGCGAAGACAACCCCGAAGAGGTCTTCGCCGCCTGGCAGCGGGCCCTGGCCCAGCATGGCCTCACCGCCGGACACTTCTACCGCATCTACAACCCCAATGCCGCCACCCCCATCGAGGACGACGCCCGACGGGCACGCTTCGAGTCCAAGCGCGACGCCGATCTCAACGAGATCGAGACCCGCATCAAGCGCGTGGAGGTGGAGCGGGCCTATCGCATCATCGGCGTGCTGGAACAGACCGCCAAATGCGTGGAAGGGGCCTTCGTGAACCACATGATCGAGTTGCGCCGCAACTGGCGCAACCGCGTGCTCATCACCGACGCGGTCATCTTGCTCGCCATCCTCGTGCTCGGCGGGGGCCTCGGCTTCTTCGTGCCGTGGTGGACCCTGTTCTTCCAGCATCCCGTCATCACTCTGCTGGGCGGCGGCCTCGTGGTGGCCGGCGCCCTGTATATCCATTTCTCGGTCCGCGGCATGGTGGCCCGGCGGATGGAGAAACGTATCGACGCCAAGGGCATCCCCATGATCACCACGGAGATGCTGCGCCGGGCCTTTCGCTTCAACACCAGCCCCTGGCGCCTGCTTTTCAGGGTCACGCCCGTGGGCTGGGGCAACCGGGTGCAGCGGCGTATCTCCAGCGTGCTGGCGGACGCCGACCAGTACATCCAGTCCCTCAACGATCAGTTCACCAATCCCTCGGGTAAGGGCCACAAGCCCATGGGGGACATCGGCGCCATCGTGGACCTGTTGCCCACCGATGAAGAGGAAGCCCAGCGACGGGAAGAGGACGACACGCCCCGGGAACGGGGCGCGGTCTGAGCCGCGCGATGGCGGGCCCCGCCGACGTCATGCGCTGCGCCGAGCTGCCCGCCGGCCTGCCCCGACAGCTGCTGGCCCCCTTCGGTCTGGAGGCCCTGCGACTGCCCGATGACGCCCCCATACCGGGAAGCTACTGGGGGGCGCCGGAAGCGGGCCTGGTGGGGCACCGGCTGATGTTCCGCGACGACACCCCGGTGCATTCCCTGCTCCATGAATCCTGCCACTATATCTGCATGGACGACGCACGCCGGACGGCGCTGCATACGGACGCCGGCGGCGACTTCCTGGAGGAGAGCGCCGTGTGCTACCTGCAGGTGCTGCTGGCCGACGCCGTCCCCGGGCTGGGCCGCGCCCGGCTACTGGCGGACATGGACCGCTGGGGCTACAGCTTCCGCCTGGGTTCCGCACGGGCGTGGTTCGAGGAGGATGCCGGGGACGCCCGCCAGTGGCTGGTGTCGGGCGGCATCATCGACAGCCGTGAATGCCTGCTGAACCACACCCCCGGCCATGGCCATCGGTTGCCGCATTTAGGAATCTCTGATACAGATAGCATTTTTAGTCCGTTGAACATAAGCGACTCGATCCAGTCAAACGAGTGCCACAATAATTAAGCGGCGGCGAACTTTCGTCCCCCAACCGGTGCAGAGTGTCATGGAAAGCAATCCCCCTAACGCACAGGATCCATCCCCTGCCGCCAGCTCCAGGAACGGCGGCGACGTGTTCGTCGCCAACGAGGCCGCCCTCGAACGCTTCGCCCGCGCCTTCGAGACCAGCGCCCGACGCTGGGAACTGGTGGTCTACCCGGCGCTGTTCGCCTTCATCATCCTCGCCGGCTACGGCTTCTTCCTCATCTTCAGCCTCACCCAGGACATGCACACCCTGGCCAAGAGCGTCGACCCCCGCATGTCCGTGCACCTGGAAGGCATGCACCACAACATGGTCAAGCTGTCGGAGAACGTGGGCCACATGACCGAGCGCATGAACGAGATGTCCCTGAACATGGAGACCATCGCCATGGACACCGAGGCCATGAACCTGAACCTCACCAACGTCCATAAGGACATGTCGGATATCTCCCAGAAGATGGATGCCCTCGATCCCATGCTCACCAACATCGCGTCCATGAGCCGGTCCATAAACACCATGACCGCCAACACCTCCTACATGACGCGGGACATGGAGGCCATGACCTCCAACGTGGTGCGCCCCATGTCCTTCATGAACTCCTTTTTCCCCATGTGGTAGCGGGCCCCGCGCCGCGTCCCCGAACAAGGCCCCCGCGGCGTTTCCGGGGGGCACGTTGCTGGCGCCCGCCGTCGCGGGTCCACGCCTGAAGGCGTTCTCGAGGGGCCCATGGCCACAGTCATCGCCATCACCAGCGGCAAGGGGGGGGTCGGCAAGACCAATATCGCCGTCAATCTGGGCGTGGCCCTGGCCCGACGCGGCTCCAGGGTATGTCTGTTCGACGCCGACACCGGGCTCGCCAACGTCAACATCCTGCTGGGGATCTCCGCCACCCGTACCATCGAGCAGGTGCTGACGGGGGAGTGCAGCGTCGCCGAGGTGATGGCCACCACCCCCTGGGGCCTGGACATCCTGCCCGGTGCCTCGGGGGTCGAGCGTTGCGCCGACCTCGCCCCCGCCGCCCGCGACCAGTTGGTGGAGGCCCTGGGGACCCTGGAGACGGACTACGACCACCTCATCATCGATACCGCGGCCGGCGCCGCCCGCAACGTCCTCGATTTCGTCGACGCCGCCGAATACAAGGTGCTGGTGATCACTCCGGAGCCCACGGCGCTGACCGACGCCTTCTCCCTGCTCAAGCTGGCCCTGTCCCAGGGCTCCAGGGGCCCCTTCTACGTGGTGGTCAACCGCGCGCCGGACTACCAGGCCAGCCGGCGGGTCCACGGGCGCTTCCAGGGGGCGGTGAAGAAATACCTGAAGAGCGACGTGAATTACCTCGGATTCGTCGCCGCCGATCCGCAGGTGGAGCAGGCGGTGGCCAACCAGGTGCCGGTGGTGGTCCAGGCGCCGCACGGCCGGGCCGCCGGCTGCCTGGATGCCCTGGCGGACATCGTCCACCGCCAGTTTCTCGACCACGCCGGCCCCGGCGGTTTCAGCGCCTTCTGGCGGGAGCGGGCCACGCGCCCCCGCGCCTCCCGCGGCCGCCGCCCGCCGGCCGCCACCCCGGAGCCGAGCCTGGAGCAGGCGGTGACCCGCCTGGTGGAATACCTCACCGCCGAGTCCACCTCCCCGGTAGAAGCGGCGCGCCTGCTGGCACCCCTGGTGGCGGCCTACGAGCGCTGTTGCCCCAGCCACAGCGGCTCGGTGACGGGCGACCTGTTCGGTCACCTGCACCGCCAGGGTTATCCCGAATCGGAGCTGAAGGAGCTCATCTTCACCCTCGAGGGCATCTACGAGAAGACCCAGGGCCGGCCGGTGCGCAACGCCGAAAGCATCGCCGCGCTGCTGCTGTCGGACCGTCATCGTGCCGTCGAGGGCACACGCTGGCTGCGTCATGCCCTCGATGCCCTGGAACGCAACTGAGGAAACACCGCGTTAATCCATCGAGGCGACCCGGCTCAGGCGAACACCACCGTCTTGTTGCCGTCGACGATGACCCGGTTCTCGAGGTGCCAGCGCACCGCGCGGGCCAGCACATTGCGCTCGATATCCCGCCCCAGCTCCCGCAATTCATCGGCGTTGAAGCGATGGGACACCCGCTCCACGTCCTGCTCGATGATGGGCCCCTCGTCCAGTTCGCTGGTGACGTAGTGGGCGGTGGCACCGATGAGCTTCACGCCCCGCTCGCAGGCCCGCTTGTAGGGGTCCGCGCCGGCGAAGGCGGGCAGGAAGGAATGGTGGATGTTGATGATGCGATTGGGATAGGCGGCCACGAAGTCGGGGCTGAGGATTTGCATGTAACGCGCCAGCACCACCACGTCGGCGGCGCCATCCAGCAACCCCAGGATCTCCGCCTCCGCCTCCGCCTTGGTGTCGGGGGTCACCGCCACATGATGAAAGGGTATGGCGAAGGACTCCACCCGTTCCCGCAGGTCGGGATGATTGGAGATGACCATGGAGAACGCCGCCGGCAGCTTGCCCCTGCTCCAGCGCCACAGCAGTTCCAGCAGGGCGTGCTCGTGCCGGGACACCAGCACCGCCATGCGGGGCAACTGCGCGGCGTAGCTGATGTGCCATTCCATGGCATAGCGCCCCGCCACCATGTCCTGAAAGGCGCGCTCCAGCACCGCATGGGGCAGGTCGATATGGGGGGTCTGGAATTCCAGTCGCATGAAGAAGCGCCCCCCTTCCGGGTCGCTGGAATGCTGGTCCAGGGCGGTGATGTTGGCGCCATGGTTGTAGAAGAAATTGGACACGGCGGCGACAATACCCGGGCGGTCGGCACAGGTGATGAGAAGACGGGCGGTGGTGGCGGGATCCATGGTTCGTCCGAAGGTTGTGGGAAAGACAGAGCCGGTCCGGTGGGAAGACGCGAGGGGCCCGCGCCGGATTCCCGTGCGTGGCCGTGACAGGGCGCCGGTGTCGGCGGAAAAATGCCGGCTTCCGGCAACGTTTTTCCGGGAGATAGCAGGACCTCCCCCCACCCGCCGGCACTCGGATTATAACCGTTGCCGATGTTCCCGGGGCCCCGATGGACGCGATGGTCTTGCCAATCACCACTGGCAGTGGGAGAATTAATGGTTATATTAGATCTTCGTTCATTGTTTATATAGTCCGTTCAGGAGGCAAGCGTGGATAACTTTTACTATGAAGCCAGCGACAAAATGGAAAAACTGGGCGTGGAGCCCGAATACATCATCGGCTGGCAGTCCGGTTATATGCTGATGCCGGAACGCGAGGAGCAGCGGGTCACGGAGGCCTACGAAGCCGGCTATAGCGATGGCAAAGAGAAGACCACCGACAACTTCGACAAGTGGGTAAAAAAATAACGACAGCCCCGCCTGTCAGGGCGCGCCGAAGCGGCGTTCCAACCAACATGCAATCCTATATGCGGTCCCGCGGGACCGCTTTTTTTTGCCCCCGGGTCCGCCGCCCGGGGCCGCCCGCCGGCGCGGCGGGGACCGCCCCATTCCCTCACTCGAACAGCCTGGATTCCTGCCGATGGCTCACGTAGAAATGTATCTCACCACGCACTGCCCCTACTGCGTCAGGGCCCGGCGGCTGCTGGACAACAAGGGCGTGAGCTACGATGTGGTGGACGTGGGCACGGACCGGGCCCTGTGGCGGGAGATGAGGCAACGCAGCCAGCGTCATACGGTACCCCAGGTCTTCATCGACGAGGTGGCCGTGGGCGGCTTCGACGACCTGGTGCAGCTGGAGCGCGAGGGCCGGCTGGACGTCCTGCTGGGGCTGGAATAGATGACGTCGGAAGACACCCAGCGCCTGGACAAATGGCTGTGGGCGGCCCGTTTCTTCAAGACCCGGGGCCTGGCCGCAGAGGCGGTGAGCGGCGGCAAGGTCCATGTCGATGGCCAGCGGGTCAAACCGGCGCGGGCGGTGCGACCCGGCCACACGGTGCGGGTGCGCAAGGGCGAATGGGAGATGACGGTGGTGGTGCGGGGGCTCGCCGCCGCCCGTCGTCCCGCCGCGGAGGCCGAGGGCCTCTACGAGGAGACCGCCGAGAGCCTGGACCGGCGCCAGCAGGCCGCCGCGGCGCGGCGTGCCACCGCCGGCCACCCCGGCCAGGGCACGGGACGCCCCACCAAACGCGACCGCCGGCAACTGGCGCGCCTGGGCCGCAACGACGGGACGGAGGGCTGAGCACAACCCCCTCATCCCCCAAAAAGCCCAGGGTTTAAAAAAACGGTGTCAGGAACCTTTTCCTGGCGGTTTAAAAATACGGTGTCAGGAACCTTTTCCTGGCGGGAAAAGGTTCCTGACACCGTTTTTTACCGGACCAACTGCGTAAGGAGCGAAGAATGGAGTACCGCACCCTGGGCCGCACCGACCTCGAGGTCAGTAACATCTGTCTCGGCACCATGACCTGGGGCGAGCAGAACACTGAGGCCGAGGCCCATGCCCAGCTGGACTACGCCCTGGATCACGGCGTCAACTTCGTCGATGCCGCCGAGCTCTATCCCATTCCCCCCCGCGCCGAGACCTACGGCCTCACCGAGACCTACATCGGTTCGTGGCTGGCACGCCGGGGTAATCGCGACCGCGTGGTGCTGGCCACCAAGGCGGCCGGACCCGGCCCGGACTGGATACCCCATATCCGGGGCGGCCACTCCCGTTACGATGCCGGCAATCTGCGCCAGGCCCTGGAGGACAGCCTCAGGCGCCTGGGCACGGACTACGTGGACCTCTATCAGCTCCACTGGCCGGAGCGCAGCACCAATTTCTTCGGCAGCCTGGGTTATGAGGTGGTTGCCGACGAGGCCTTCACCCCGTTCGCCGAGACCCTCCAGGCCCTGGACACCCTGGTGAAGGAAGGCAAGATCCGCCATTTCGGCCTGTCCAACGAGTCGGCCTGGGGCGCCATGGGCTTCATCCACGCCGCCACCGCCGGCGGGCTGCCCCGCCCGGCCTCCATCCAGAACCCCTACAGCCTGCTCAACCGCAGCTTCGAGGTGGGCCTGGCCGAGGTGGCCCACCGTGAGGACGTGCCGCTGCTGGCCTATTCACCCCTCGGCTTCGGCGTGCTGACGGGCAAGTATCTGGACGGTGCCCGCCCGCCTGGCGCGCGCATCAGCCGCTGGCCCGCCTATGCCCGCTACCTGGGGGACGAGAGCGTGGCCGCCACCCGGGCCTACGTGGACCTGGCCCGCCGCCACGGCCTGGACCCCGCCCACATGGCCCTGGCCTACGTGAACAGCCGGCCCTTCCTGGCCAGCACCATCATCGGGGCCACGGATGTGGACCAACTGGCCGTCAATATCGGCAGTGCCGATGTGACCCTCCCGGCGGCGGTGCTGGAGGACATCGAGGCCATCCACAAACGCCATCCCTACCCCGCCCCATGACCGACGAAGACGAATTCCGCCGCACCCTGGAGGACGTCCGGGAACTGCCTTGTGCCTTCCAGAAGGCCGTGCTTAACCGCCAGTGTGACTGCTCCCTGGTGGAGCGCTTCAACCTGGGGGAACGGGAATGCGTGCGCTGCACCGATTACAACGCCGCCCGCAATTGCTGGGCCCTGCTCCAGCTGTTCCGCGAGAAGGGCCGGTTTGCCCTGGGGGAGCGGCAGATCCCGGGCGCCCTGCCCCACGCCAAGGAGCTGCGTCTCCAGGCCGGCGGCCTCCAGGGCCTCAAGGCCGCCCTCGACCCCGACCAGAGACCCAAGGTCAAGGATATCCACGGCCTCGCCGGCCGGGCCCAGGCCGCCTACGGCGGCCTCCAGCGCCTGCCCTTCGAGGCGGTGGCCCAGGGTATCGCCCGCTTCTGCGGCCGCCGCCGCTCCCGCCGGCGCCCCTGAAGCCACGCCGATCCGGTGGCGGCGGGCCGCCGTAGTGGGGTCATACCCCACATCGATGGTGACGATGATGAACAGCCCCTTCCCGGCAGCCAGCGTCGACGAGACCGAGCTGCCCTATTACCGCGACCTCGCCCACACCTGGTGGGACGACGCCGGTCCCTTCTGGCCCCTGCATCGCCTGAACCGCCTGCGCAGCGCCTTCATCCGCGAGCACCTGTGCGCCGCCTTCGGGCGGGACGCCGGCGAACAGCGTCCCCTGGAGGGCCTCAGCGCCCTGGACGTGGGCTGCGGCGGCGGCATCCTGAGTGAGTCCCTCCATGACATGGGCCTCACGGTCCACGGCGTGGACGTGGTGGACAGGAACATCCAGGTGGCACGGCTGCACGCCGCCGCCGGCGGCCGTGACATCACCTACACCACCGTCACCGCCGAGGAACTGGCTGCCACGGGCACGCCCTACGACGTGGTGCTGAACATGGAGGTGGTGGAGCATGTCGGCGATCTGGGGAGCTTCATGGAGGCCTGCAACGCCCTGGTGGCCCCCGGCGGGGTGGCCTTCGTGGCCACCATAAACCGCACCTGGGTGGCCTTTGCCAGCGCCATCGTCGGCGCCGAATACATCCTCGGCTGGCTGCCCCGGGGCACCCACCGCTATGCCAAGCTGCGCCGGCCGGCAGAGATCGTCGGCCTGCTGGAGGCGGGGGGCCTGACGGTGGATGCCACCACCGGGGTGCGGGTCAACCCCCTCACCCGGCGCTTCAGCCTCAGCCCCTATCTCGGCATCAACTACATGGTGGCCGCCTCCCGGCCCCGTCCCTGACCGGCGCACCCTCCGGGTGACTGCGGGCCATCGGCTGGGACTCATACTGGGGGACCAGCTCTCCCCCCAGAACCCCCTGCTCACGGTGCTCACTGCGGGTACGGACCGCCTGCTGATGGTGGAGGCCCCGGGGGAGGCCACCCGGGTGTGGTCCAGCAAACCCCGCATCGTCATGTTCCTGACCGCCATGCGGCACTACTCCGCCGGTCTGGCCTCCAGCGGCTTCCATCTCAGCTATCTGGCCCTCGAGGACCACGGGCATCCCACCCTGGCAGCGGCCCTGGCGGAGATCCTGGCCACCACAGCCCCCCGCGAGCTGGTGGTGGTACAACCGGGAGAATACGGCGTCGGCGCCGCCATCACGGCCCAATGCCGGGCCTCCCGCGTGCCCCTGCGGGTACTGCCGGACCCCCACTTCCTGGCCGACGATGCCCGGTTCGCCCGCTGGGCGGACGGCCGCAAGAACCTGGTGATGGAGCACTTCTACCGCACCATGCGCCGCCACCATGGCATCCTCATGGAGGACGACGGCAAGCCGGCGGGCGGGGCCTGGAACTTCGATCGCGCCAACCGCCGGCCCTTCCCCCGCCAGGGACCCGGCCTGCTGCCGATGCCCCTGGGCTTCCCGCCGGACGCCACTACCCGCACGGTCATGAGGGTCGTAGAACAGCGGTTCCCCGACCACCCCGGCTCCCTGGAACACTTCGACTGGCCTGTCACCACTGCGGATGCGCGACGCGCCCTCGATGATTTCATCACCCACCGCCTGGCCGCGTTCGGGCCTCACCAGGACGCCATGTGGACCGGCGAGCCGTGGCTCTACCATGCCACCCTGGCCGCCGCCCTGAACCTCCACCTGCTGGACCCGCGGGAGGTCTTGGACGCGGCCGTGGCGGCCTACCACCGCGGTCAGGCGCCCATCGCCTCGGTGGAGGGCCTGGTGCGCCAGATCCTGGGCTGGCGGGAATACGTGCGCGGCATCTACCGCCGCTTCATGCCCGGCTACCTGGAGATGAACCATCTCGGGGCGGGCGCCGAACTGCCGGCCTTCTACTGGACCGGTGACACGCGTATGCACTGCCTGACCCAGGCGGTGGGCCAGACCCTGGAGCACGGGTACGCCCATCACATCCAGCGGCTCATGGTCACGGGCCTGTTCGCCATGCTCTATGGGGTGGAGCCGCGCCAGGTCCACGAATGGTACCTGGCGGTGTACGTGGATGCGGTGGAATGGGTGGAACTTCCCAATACCCTGGGCATGTCCCAGCATGCCGATGGCGGCCTCATGGCCTCCAAGCCCTACGCCGCCTCGGGCAAATACATCCAGCGCATGAGCAACTACTGCGCGGCCTGCCCTTTCGACCCCCAGGCGACGTCAGGGGCCAGCGCCTGCCCCTTCAATGTCCTGTACTGGGATTTTCTCCTGACCCATCGCCACCGCTTCGCCCGTCACCCCCGCACGGCCCTGCAGTGGCGCGCCGTCGAACGCCTCACGCCCGCAGACGTGGAGGACATCCGAAGCGCCGGCGCCCGTCTGCGCCGACATCCCCCCTGAGGACCTGCGCGGCCACCCTGCCGGGGCTCAGATGCGCGTCACCCAGCGCACGTTCAGCAGTTCCAGGGCCGCCCCCGCGCCGGCCCCGCCCAGTACCCCGCCGAGGAGGGCGGCGGGGAATGAATCGAAGGCCGCCTCCATGGCGGCCCGGGTGGCGGGTTCGAGTTCGTAGGACAGGGACAGGGCCAGGAACCACATGCTGCTGCCGACGATGACCGACACCCAGGTGGCGGCGAGGGCCACGCTCAGGGCGTGGGGCAGGAGACCCACGACGCGGTGGCGGGCGCGCAGGGCCGCGACGTAGAACAGAGAGCCCGTGGCGGGCACCAGCACGAAGGTCATCACCACGGTCCACGGCGGCCCCGCCAGCAGCCACACCACCCCGCTCATGGCGAGACCGGTGATACCGCCGGCCACCGCTCCCGTGAACACCACGGCGAAGGCCCCGCGGCGGCGCTCGTAGAAGAAGGCGGCGATGAAGCCGAACACCAGGCCCGACACCACGGTGGCCAGGATGAGGTTGGCGGGACCATCCTCGAAGGGGTGGTAGATGAGGGCGGTCTGGCTCGACACCGTGCCCGCCACGGCGCCCGCGATGGCCGCCCGCTTGGCGCTGTAGAAGGCGGCCACGAAGGCCCCGGCCACGGCGCTGGCCACGGGCAGGTGCCACCAGGCCGCGCCCTCGAGGCCGAGATAACGCCAGACGCCGATGAACACGGCGCTGTACAGCACGCCGGCGAAACCCCACATGACCGCTCGGATGAAGGCCAGGCTCTGTTTGTCTTCGGAAACGGTCACGGGGCAGGGAGGATGGCTGTGCGGTGGATTCGCTCGAGTGGCGAGGATACCAGAGGGCCGTGTCATCCCCATAACGGCACCGGCGCCGGGTGATCCGGCCAGTGGCGCCGGGCGTAGGGGAAGGGAATTCATCGCTTCCGGACCCTCGAAGACGCCCCATGAAACCCCACCGCCTCCTCGGCCTGATACTCCCGGCCCTGCTGCTGACACCCCTGGGGGCGACGGCCGAGGTAGTGGCGGGGGCGGAGCGGCACTACGTGTTCGAGGTCTCCCGCGAGGGCCGCCCCATCGGCACCCACGAGGTGCGACTGCGACAGGACGGGGACACCACCCGGGCCCTCATCGACACCCGCCTGCGGGTGCGCTTCCTCGGCCTGACGGTCTACAGTCTCGACTATGAGGCCGAGGAGGTATGGAGCCATGACCGACTGCAATCCCTGCGGGTGGAGGCGAATAACAACGGTGAACGCCTGTCCCTCGAAGGCCGGCGCCGGGACGACGTCTTCGAGGTCACGGACGGTGACGGCGAGCGCCGCCTGCCCCTGCCCCTGGTGCCCACCAATCACTGGCATCCCATCATCCTCGAGCAGGATCGCGTACTGAACACCCTCACGGGCAAGGTCAACGACGTCACGGTGCGGCGGGTGGGCGAAGACGCCCTGACCCTGGCCTCGGCCACCGTGGCCGCCACCCGCTACCGCTTTGACGGCGAGTTGCGGCTCGACAGCTGGTACGACGACGACGGCCGCTGGCTGGCCATGGACTTCGAGGCCCGGGACGGCTCCATCATCGAATACCGCTGCGGCAACTGCACCGCCGACCATGGCTCCGGTCGGGATGGCTGAGGACCTGCCCTGGACCTCGGCGTGGGTGACGGGGGCCAGCGCCGGCATCGGGCGGGCCCTGGCGTTGCGCCTGGCGGCGGGGGGCTGCGCGGTCACCGCCTCGGCCCGCGACACCGGGGCCCTGAAGAAGCTCCATGACGAACACGTCGCCATCACCCCCCTGCCCCTGGATGTCACCGACACCGCGGCCGTGATGGCGGCGGTGCCGGCCCTGGAGGCCCGCCAGGGGCCGCTGGATCTGGCAGTGTTCAACGCCGGAACCTACGAACCCCTGCCCGGCGGCCTCGGCGACCCCGAGGTGTTCCGGCACCACATGGAGGTGAACTACATGGGGGTGGTGAACGGCCTCCACGGCGTGGTGCCGGCCATGAAGGAGCGGGGCCGCGGCCAGGTGGCCCTCATGGGCTCCCTGTCCGGGTACCGCGGCCTGCCCCGGGCCGCCTGCTACGGCCCCACCAAGGCCGCCCTCATCAATCTCGCCGAGACCCTGCGCACCGAGTTGCGCGGCAGCGGCGTGGACCTGCGCATCGTCAATCCCGGCTTCGTCGCCACCCGCCTCACCGACAAGAACGACTTCACCATGCCCGACCTCATGACGGCCCCAGACGCCGCCGACGCCATCATCAGGGGCCTGGAGGGCCGGGGCTTCGAGATCGCCTTCCCGCGGCGTTTCGCCCTGTTCATGAAGCTCGCCAGGCTCCTGCCCTACGGTCTGTTCTTTCCCCTCGCCGCGCGGCTGGCCCGGGGATGAGCGCCCCCGTGGGTCGTGAGGCCGCCCTGGCCGCCTGGATCGGGCTGTTCGACATCCTGGCCGAAGGGCGCCTGCCGGCGCGCGAGACCCTGGCGGCCTGTGCCACCGAAGACGTGCTGTTCCGGGACCCCTTCAACGAGGTCAGCGGCCACGACGCCATGCTGCGGGTGCTGGCCCATACCCTCGATAACATCCGCGACGTCCACCTCACGGTACTGGATACGGCGTGGTCGGAAGACGTGGCCTTCCTCAAGTGGGAGATGGGCGGCCGGGTGAAATACCTCGGCGACTGGCGGGTGACGGGCATGAGCGAGATCGCCTTCGCCGCGGACGGGCGGGTGGCGGCCCACGTCGACTACTGGGACGCCGCCGGCGGCCTCTACGCCCGCCTGCCCGTCATCGGCCCCCTCATGCGCGGCCTGCTGGCCATGGGCCGTGCCTGACGCCGGTGCCGAGGCCGCGGTCTACTTTCTCTTGAAGAGCCGCGGGTTGCTGGCAACGAAGGACTGGATCCAGCGCTCGAGGAAGGACTCCTCCCGGGCGGCCTTCAGGTAGCCGTAGCCGAGCACCGCGATCACCAGGGCCCCCAGGGCGTCGACGATGAGGTCCCACATGGTGTCCGTGAGGCCCGAGGCATCCCCCAGCATGGGCTTCTGCATGTTCATGCCCAGCAGGCTGTCCATGGAGAATTCGAAGATCTCCCATAACGCCCCCACCCCCACCGCGAACAGGAAGGCGAAGAAGGCCACGAAACCGGGCCGCATGTGCAGGTCCACCTCCTCCGTCTCGTTCAGCACATAGACCAGCAGGAAACCCACGATACCCAGCAACAGCCCCGAGCTGGTGTGCAGGGCGATATCCCACCACCAGAAGCGGGTGTAGTAGCCGCGCACCTCGCCGAGGAACAGGGAGGCGAAGATGAAGGCAATGGCCAGCAGCTCGAACTCGGGGGGGATGACCACGCGGAAACGCCGCGCCATCAACAGGGGAAACAGGGTGATGGCCAGGATGCCGAGGGTGAGGGCGACGGTGAGCCACTGCTGCCCCACCCCGGCCACCACGGCCTCCACCACCAGCACCACCTTGAGGCCGAGGCTCAGACGGCGGTGGATGGATTGCTTGCTCATGGGGAACCCGGATGGAGACCTGACGGTATGAAAGGAAGCGGACGACGTAGAGCGCTGTGGATGGCACCGGCAATGGCCGCGCCGCCGAGGCCCCCGGGGGACCGTCCGGGGGCCCGATTGTAGCCCCCGCAGGGGGCCGCCAGATACCCCCGCCCGCCGGCCCCCGGCCCCCGGCCCCCCGGCGGCACGAGGGACGGGAGCAAGGGGCTACTTGATGAACAGCATCTCCTGATAGGTGGGCAGGGGCCACAGGTCGTCGGCCACCTCCGCCTCCAGGGCGTCGCCATGGAGCCGGGCCTGGTCCATGAGCCCGCGGATGGTGCCCGCACAGTGCTGCAGATGTTCCTCATCGCTGGCGAAATCGGTCTTTGCCATCGCCTCCTCCAGCTCGCCCACGGACGTCATCAGGGCGGCCAGCTCCGTGGCGATACGGGTGGCGGTCTCCTTGCCCAGTTCGAGCCCCATGGCGGCGGCACCCGCCGCCCCGGCCCCCAGTTCCGTGAGATAACGGGTGGCGGCCGGCAGGATGAGGGTCTTGGCCATGCTGATCACCAGCTTCGCCTCCACCGAGATGGCCATGATGTACTGCTCGGCATAGACCTCGAAGCGGCTGTGTAATTCCACCGGGGTGAGCACGCCGGTGGTCTCGAACAGGCGCACGATGTCACGGTCCTTGAAGGCCGGCAGGGCATCGGCGGTGGTGGGGATGTTCATCAGCCCGCGCTCCTCCACCGCCGCCCGGTGCCACTCGGCGGAATAGCCGTCGCCGCCGAACACCACGTTGCCGTGCTCGTCCATCACCGTCTTCAGCACCCGCAGGATGGCCTCATTGAGGGTGGCCCCGCCGGCCATCTCCGCCTCCATGCCGTCCGCTATCCAGTTCAGGGAATCGGCCAGCATGGTGTTCATGGCGATCAGCGGGCCCGCCACCGACTGGTTGGAGCCCACGGCGCGGAACTCGAAGCGGTTGCCGGTGAAGGCGAAGGGGGACGTGCGGTTGCGGTCGCCGGCGTCCTTGTTGAAGGTGGGGATGGTGGGCAGGCCGATATCCATGATGCCGCCGGCCCGGGAACCCGTCAGTTCCCCCCGGCGGATCTGCTCGTAGACATCCTCCAGCTGGCTGCCCAGATAGACGGAGAGGATGGCCGGCGGCGCCTCGTTGGCCCCCAGCCGGTGGTCGTTACCCGCCGAAGCGATGACCGCCCGCAGCAGGGGGCCGTACTTGTGGGCACCCCGGATCACGGCGCCGCAGAAGAGCAGGAACTGGGCGTTGTCATGGGGTGTCTTGCCCGGGTCCAGCAGGTTGCCCTGGGTCTTGTTGCCGATGGACCAGTTGACGTGCTTGCCGGAGCCATTGATGCCCGCGAAGGGCTTCTCGTGGAGCAGGCAGGTGAAGCCATGGCGCTTGGCCGTGCTCTTCAACAGGGTCATCAGCAGCTGCTGGTGGTCGGCGGCCACGTTGGCGGCCTCGAAGTAGGGGGCGATCTCGAACTGCCCCGGGGCCACCTCGTTGTGGCGGGTCTTGGCGGGGATGCTGAGGCGGTAGAGCTGCTCCTCCACGTCCTGCATGAACACCTGGACCCGCTCGGGGATGGCGCCGAAGTAGTGGTCGTCGAACTCCTGCCCCTTGGCCGGCGGCCGCCCGAACAGGGTGCGCCCGGCCAGCAGCAGGTCGGGGCGGCTGATGGCGAACTGGGTGTCCACCAGGAAGTACTCCTGCTCCGCGCCGCAGCTGGAATTCACCGGGGCGATGTCGGTCTCCCCCAGCAGGCCGAGGACCCGCCGCGCCGCCTTGTCCATGGCCGCGTTGGAACGCAGCAGGGGGGTCTTCTTGTCCAGGGCCTCGCCGGTCCAGGAGATGAACACCGTGGGCAGGCACAGGGTCTTGCCGTTGTCGGTGTTCATGATGTAGGCGGGGCTGGTGACGTCCCAGGCGGTATAGCCCCGGGCCTCGAAGGTGCCCCGGATGCCGCCGTTGGGGAAGGAGGAGCCGTCGGGCTCGCCCTTCACCAGCAGGCTGCCGGTGAACTCGGTGATGGCGGAGCCGTCGCTGTCCGGCATGATGAAGCCGTCGTGCTTCTCCGCCGACAGGCCCGTCAGGGGGTAGAAGACATGGGAGAAGTACAGCGCCCCCTTCTTGAGGGCCCAGTCCTTCATGGCGGCCGCCACCACGTCGGCCACCGTGGGGTCGAGCTCGGCGCCCGTCTGGATGGTGTTCCTGAGGGACTTGAAGACGGCCTTGGGCAGGCTGGCCTGCATCTTGGCCAGGTTGAAGACATCCACGGCCCACAGGTTCTCCAGGGGTTCCGGTGTCTTCGGCGGCATGGCCGCCCGATTGGCGATATGGCTGGTCGCCTGCAGGCGGGATTCGTATCCGGGCATGGGGGTGGTCCTCGGGTGGGAAAGAGAGCGGCAACATGCCGCGGGGCAAGGTACCCGGTATGCAGAGCAAGGCGCGTGCCATGGCGGTAGAGCCCGGTGTCAGGCCGGGCAGTTGCCCCAGGCAACCTCCGGCGGACCGGATAATATGCTCCGTTTTCAGGGGGTTGCAGTCAGGTGACGGAAACACCCCCGGGCTGAGGCCTGGCCCGCCGTCGCCGTCGACCGTAGCCCCCCTTGCGGCGGACGCACCGTTGCGGTGCGGCCCGCGCCATTTTGGCCATGATCCCGTTATCCCCGTTCGGGACGCGCCTTCTGGCGATAGTCCGCCGCGGCCAGTCCACGGCCGCGGAAATACTTGTAGGCCTCCACCACCAGGAACTTGCTCAGGGTAATGACAAGGAGAATCAGCCAGGTGGTGAAGGACACCGCATCGATCTCGAGCACGTCGCGCCAGCCGGGAATGAACATCGACACGATGTGGATACCCTGGGCCGCCACCACCGCCGCCACCAGCAGGCGGTTGGCCCGCAACGGGATGCGGAACGCGGAACGCGTCTCGGAACGCACGTTGAAGGCGTGGACGTTCTCGAACAGGACGAGCAGCAACAACAGAAGATTGCGGGCGTCGAAGGTGTCCAGGGCCATCTGCGTGGTGAGATACCAGAACACGCCAAAGCCCACCAGCCCCATGTACAGCCCCGACGTCAACACCTCTTCTATCATCAGCCGGTTGAAGATACGCTCATCGGGATCCCGCGGCCGGCGTTCGAGCACGTCAGGCTCGCCCTTCTCGAAGGCAAGGGCGACATCCTGAATGCCGTTGGTCACCAGGTTCAGCCACAGGAGCTGCACCGGCGTCAGGGGCAAGGGCGTGGCGAAGATCACCGAGAGGGTGAAAAGCACCAGTTCGGCCACTCCCGTCGAGATCAGCAGCCATACCACCTTGCGCACGTTGTCATAGGCGATCCGACCCTCTTCGATGCCATTGACGATGGAGGCGAAGTTGTCGTCGGTGAGAATCAGGTCGGCGGCGTTGCGCGCCACGTCGGTACCACTCGCCCCCATGGCGACGCCGATATGTGCACCCCGCAGCGCCGGGGCGTCATTGACGCCATCACCCGTGACGGCGACGAAATGACCGGCATCCTGCAGCGCCTGCACGATGGTCGTCTTTTGCCGGGGCTCAATGCGGGCAAAGACAGATGCGTCGCGAATGCGCTCGTCGACGCCATCACCCTGCTCCGTGTCAGGGCTGCCAATCTCCTTGCCGGTGACGGCGATGCCGTCCTCGGTGGCGATGTGAAGCTGGCGCCCGATGGCGAGTGCCGTGCTGGGATGATCGCCGGTGATGATGCGCACCTCGACACCGGCCTTGTGGCACGCCTCGACGGCGCCCCGCACCTCCTCGCGCAGGGGGTCGATGAGACCGACGAAGCCGAGAAAGTCGAGGCCCTTCAGGGCGCCGGGATCGGCATCGTCCGCCGTCGCCTCGTCCACCGCACCGTCGGCGACGGCAAGGACACGGTAACCTTCGCCGGCGAGTTCCTCCTCACGCCGCTGCACGGCGTCAGGGTCGACCTCGCTCATCTCGGCGAGGGTCTGGGCCGCGCCCTTGGCATGGGCGACGATATCGCCGTCGTGGCGGTTGAAGCTGACGGCGAAGCGACGTTCGGATTCGAAGGGAATGCCGCCGATCTCCGGGTGTTCGTCGAGCAGTTCGTCGCGCGACCATCCGAGCTTGCGCGCCAGTACGAGAAAGGCGACATCCACGGTATCGCCGCGCGTGCGTACCTCGCCATCCTCCACCTCGAAATCGGCATCGTTGCAAAGGGCACCGGAAACGGCCAGCCGTCGCAGCCATTCCTCCCCGGCCGCATCGACCGTCTCACCGTTGCGTGTGGCTTCGCCCTCGGCATCGTACCCGCCACCGCTGATGTCGATATCCGCGCCTTCCAGTGGACGGATACGCTTGGCCGTCAGCCTGTTCTCCGTCAGGGTGCCGGTCTTGTCGCTGGCGATCAGGGTGCAGGCGCCCAGCCCCTCGACGGCAGGCAGCTTGCGCACGATGACGTTGCGTTGGGCCATGCGGTTGGAGCCGATGGAAAGGGCCACGGTGATGGCCACCGGCAGTCCGGCGGGTATGGCCGAGACGGCCAGGGCGATGGCCAGAAAAAATATATTGACCAGGTCTTCACCGCGGGCGGCCTGGATGAGGCCCAGCACGACAATCACCACCAGGATGGCGATGGCGATCACTCGCGTAAAGCGGCGCACGCGGACCACCAGCGGCGGCACCTGCTCTTCCTCGGTGAGGGACTTGGCGATGCGCCCGATCTCGGTCATGGTGCCGGTCCGCACCACCACGCCCCTGCCGCGGCCACTGGCGACGGTGGTGCCGGCATGGAGCAGTGTCGCCCGGTCGCCGAGGGACGTCTCGGCATCGAGTTCGGCGTCGGGGCGCTTCTTGACGGGTACGGATTCGCCCGTCAGCAGGGACTCGTCGGCACGCAGATCCTGGGTTTTCAGGAGCCGGATGTCGGCGGGCACCGAAGCACCGGACTTGACGGTGACGATGTCACCGGGAACGACTTCCGTGCTGTCGACCTCCTCGCGCTTACCTTCACGGGTGACTTCGGCGGTAATGCGCAGCACCTCCTGGAGCGACTGCGCAGCGCTCTCCGCCTTGTATTCCTGATAAGCGCCAAGTCCGGCGTTGAAGGCCAGGACGGCGAAGATGAAGGCGGCATCCTCGAGATTGCCGATAGCCAGCGACACGAAGCCGGCGATCAGCAGGATATAAATCAATGGATCCTTGAACTGACACAGAAGGGTCTTGAATACCGTCTCGCGCTGTTGCTCGGGCAGCTTGTTCTCTCCGAACTCCTGCTGGCGCCGTTTTACCTCCGCTTTGCTCAGCCCGGCTTCGCCGTCGCTGCCCAGCCTGTGAACGGCTTCATCCCCAGACACGGCATGCCAGGAGCGCTCTGCCAGTTCATTACGGTCCGGTAGTGTGTCGTCAGCCATATTCGTTTCGATGCCCCCTGAGGAAACGCTGAGTCAGTCCGCCCTGGACTGAATCAGCGCCGCCCGTCGCCGGAACGGTCTGGCGTTACCGACCCCGCCGCGGCCTTCTATCA
>JAABTG010000018.1 GCA_011389995.1 Thiotrichales bacterium | reverse complement strand
CACCGAAGGCCATGAGGTGAGGGTGCGATCCCGAACCACGTCCGCCTCGATGAGCAGCTGCGGGCCATGACAGATGGCGCCCACCGTCTTGCCGCTGGCGCAGAGATCGCGGGTGAAGCGCACCATGTCCGGGTCCGTGCGAATGTGGTCGGGCCCGTGGCCACCGGGGATGACGAGGGCATCGAAATCCTCGGCGCGGGCCTCGGCGGCGGCCTGTTCCACGGTCACCTCCTCGTCGCCCCGCTTGCCGTGCAGCACGCTATTGGCCTCGCTGCCCAGCAATACCACCTCGTGACCCGCCTCCCGCAGACGGTCGTAGGGCACCCGCAATTCGCTGTCCTCAAAGTCCTCTCCGACGGCCATGGCAATTCTCGACATCTCAAGCTCCTTCACTGGCGGTGTTTGATTAAAAAAGCTAGCCGACTCCCCCTTTGGATGCATTGCGATACCTCAAGGGGGATCCCGGCTTGCCGGGCTTGAAGGATCTCAATGCCGCCGACGGGTAGGGGCGTTAATCTCAAACAGCCTTTAGAGGGCCCGGGATCCACGGCCGTCCTTGCCGGCGCTGGGTGCCTGCACAGGTGCGGGGTCTTAAGGCCCATGGCGGGAATTGCGATTCCTCGTTGTGGCGCCTCCACGGGCGACGCAACCTCAAGGGGTGCCGAAGCCCAGGAACAGCATGGTAGTGACATGAGCAGTCTGCTTTCCGACAACACCATCGTGACGCGGCGCGTGGATGGGGCGGTGTTCGACCTCGACGGCGTCATCACCCGTACCGCCCGCGTCCATGCCGCCGCCTGGAAGGCCATGTTCGACGACTTCCTGGCCCGCCGCGCCGGGGATGACTTCGAGCCCTTCGACATCGACACCGACTACCGGGAATACGTGGACGGCAAGCCCCGCTTCGACGGCGTGCGCAGCTTCCTGGAATCCCGGGGCATCGACCTGCCCGAGGGCGACCCCGACGACGCCCCGGAGGCGGATACGGTGCAGGGGCTCGGCAAACGCAAGAACGCCCTGTTCCTGGACAAGCTGAAGAGCGACGGCGTGGAGGTCTACGACGACACCATCACCCTCATCCAAGGCCTGCAGGAGGCCGGCGTGGCCACCGCGGTGGTGTCGTCGAGCCGCAACTGCCCGGCGGTACTGGAAGCTGCCGGCATAGCCGACCTGTTCGACGCCCGCGTCGACGGCAACGAGGTGCAGCGCCTGGGGCTCGCCGGCAAGCCCGCACCGGATATCTTCCGGGAAGCGGTCCGCCGCCTGGGCAGCACGCCGCAACGCAGCCTGGGCGTGGAAGACGCGGCGGCCGGCGTCGCGGCGGCGAGCGCCGCCGGTTTCGGCGGGGTCATCGGCGTCGATCGCTACGGGAACGGCGACACCCTGCGCCGCCACGGCGCCCATCACGTGGTAGCGACCCTCGGTGAGCTACGGCTGGGGGACGACGCCGACGCCGCCGCCGCAGTGGCGGAACTGCCCGCGGCCGGCGCCCACCTGGAGGACATCCTCCCCGGCGGCGGCCTGCGGCCGGCCCTGTTCCTGGATTATGACGGCACCCTGACCCCCATCGTCGAGCGCCCCGCCGACGCCGAGCTGTCGGACACCATGCACGCCAGGCTCGAGGGTCTCGCCGGGCTGTGCCCGGTGGCGGTGGTGAGCGGCCGCGACCTCGCCGATGTGCGCCGGCGGGTGGACATCGACGGGCTCTGGTATGCGGGCAGTCACGGCTTCGACATCGCCGGCCCCGGCGGCGAGCGCGACACCTACCAGGAAGGCACGGATTACCTGCCGGCACTGGACGCCGCCGAGGAGGAACTGCGGGATACCCTCGAGGGGATCAATGGCTGCGAAGTGGAGCGCAAGCGCTTCTCCATCGCCGTTCATTACCGGCGAGTGGCCGAGACCGAAGTGGGCGACGTGGCGAAGGCGGTGGAGGCGGCACGGGACGCCCACCGCGGCCTGCGGCTGTCACGCGGCAAGAAGGTCCACGAGCTGCAGCCCGATGTTCGCTGGGACAAGGGCCGGGCCCTGCGCTGGCTGATGGAGGTCCTGGACGCCGGCGACAGGCCTCTGGTTCCCATCTATCTGGGCGATGACGTCACCGACGAGGACGCCTTCCGCGAGCTGGCCGACCCGGCGCTCGACGGCGTGGGCATCGTCGTCTCCACGGCGTCCGATCGCACTACTCACGCGGCCTATCGCCTCGACGATCCGCCGGCGGTGGCGGAATTCCTGGACCGCCTGGCCCAGCACCTCGAGGCGCGGCGATGAGCTGCCGGGGCCGCCCCCGCCATGGCACCGGCTACCGCCCGGGGCACCGGCCGGCGCTGCCGGGAGGCCGGCCGTGAGCGACCCCTGGACCCTGACCTACGAGGGCTACGTGCCCGAGCAGCAGGGCCTGCGCGAGAGCCTGTGCGCCCTCGGTAACGGTCACTTCGTCACCCGCGCCGCCGCCACCGACGTGGAGGCGGACGACATCCATTACCCGGGCACCTACCTCGCCGCCGGCTATGACCGCCTGACCACCTCCATCGACGACGTCGAGGTGGAGAACGAGTCCCTGGTGAACCTGCCCAACTGGCTGCCCCTGAAGGTGGCCATGGAGGACGGTCCGTGGCTCCACCCCGAGGACACGGAGATCCTCGACTTCCATCAGGAGGTGGACCTGTACGGCGGTATCCTGCTGCGCCGTTTCCGCTACCGCGACTCCCGGGACCGCGTCATCCGCTGGCACGAGCGGCGCCTGGTCAGCATGGCCGACGAGCACCTAGCCGCGCTGCAGGTGACCCTGACGGCGGAGAACTGGAGCGGCACCCTGAGGGTGCAGGGCGCCATCGACGGCGGCGTCACCAACAGCGGCGTGGAGCGCTACCGGCGGCTCAAGGGCGGGCATCTCCAGACCATCGCCACGGACCACCCCAGTGACGACGTGGTGCTGCTGCACAGCCGCTTCGTGCAGGCGCGGCGGGAGGTGGCCCTGGCCCAGCGCCTGCAGGGGTTCGTCGACGGCAGCGAGCTCGGCAGCCGCCACACCACCGATGTGGAGGGCGGACAGGCCGCCCAGGAGCTGACCTTCGCCGTCGCCGAGGGCCAGCCGGTCACCGTGGAGAAGGTGGTCGCCCTCTACAACTCCCGGGACGAGGGCATCTCCGAGCCGGCCCTGGAGGCGGTGCAGGCGGTGGAGCGCGCGTCCCGCTTCGAGGGCCTGGCCGAACGACACCGCCTCGCCTGGAAGCACCTGTGGCAGGAGTGCGAGATGGACATGGAGGCCGGCTCGGACGAGAACACCCTGATGAAGATTCGCCTGCAGATCTTTCACCTGCTGCAGACGGTCTCCTACCACACGGTGGACCGCGACACCGGCGTGCCCGCGCGGGGCTGGACCGGCGAGGCCTATCGCGGCCACATCATGTGGGACGAGCTGTTCATCTTCCCGTTCCTCAACCTGCGCATCCCCCTGCTCACCCGCGCCCTGCTGCGCTACCGCTACCGCCGCCTCCCGGCCGCCCGCCGGGCCGCCCGCCAGGCAGGCTACGTCGGCGCCATGTATCCCTGGCAGAGCGGCAGCAACGGCCGCGAGGAGAGCCAGACCCTGCATCTCAACCCCATGTCCGGGCGCTGGATCCCCGACAACAGCGACCGCCAGCGCCACATCAGCGCCGATATCGCCTACAACGTCTGGCAGTACTACCAGGTCACCGGCGACGACGACTTCATGTACTACTACGGCGCCGAGATGCTGGTGGAGATCAGCCGCTTCTGGGCCTGCCTGGCCACCTGGGACGACGGCCTCGAACGCTACCAGATCAAGGGCGTGATGGGTCCCGACGAGTACCACACCGCCTATCCCGGCAAGGATCCCGCTACCGAGGGCGGCCTCGACAACAATGCCTACACCAACGTCATGGTGGCCTGGCTGATGACCCGCACCCTGGACACCCTCGACCTGCTGCCGGCGGAGCGCCGCCATCAGCTGCGCGAGTTCCTCGGCGTCGCCGACGCGGAGCTGGAGCGCTGGGACGACATCAGCCGCAGGCTCCTGGTGCCCTTCCACGACGACGGCATCATCAGTCAGTTCCAGGGCTACGAGGCACTGGAGGAGTTCGACTGGCAGGGCTACCGCCAGCGCTACGACAACATCCAGCGGCTCGACCGCATCCTGGAGAGCGAGGACGACTCGCCGAACCGCTACAAGGTATCGAAGCAGGCCGACGTGCTGATGCTGTTCTACCTGTTCTCCGCCGAGGAGCTGGGCCTGGTGTTCGAGCGCCTCGGTTATGTCCTCGAGCCCGACACCATCCCCAGGAACATCAGCTACTACCTGGATCGCACCTCCCACGGCTCCACCCTGAGCTGGGTGGTCCATGCCTGGGTGCTGGTGCGGGGCGACCGCTCCCGGGCCTGGGAGCTGTTCTGCAACGCGCTGAACAGCGACTTCACCGACATCCAGGGCGGCACCACTCCCGAGGGCATCCACCTCGGCGCCATGGCCGGCACCGTGGACGTGGTGCAGCGCTGCTTCACCGGCATCGAGGCGCGCGCCGAGGTCCTGCATCTGGACCCGGTACTGCCGGACGGCCTCGCGCGCCTCAAGACATCGGTGCGCTACCGCGGCCACCGCATCGACCTGGAGGTGGACCACAAGCGCTTGGCCGTCGCCAGCCGGCAGGCCACGGTGCTGCCCATCACGGTCGCCTACCGCGGCCATATCCGCCAACTCGCTCCCGGCGACCGCTGCGAATTCCGGCTCATCGGGCCCCACGGGGGCGGGGGACGGGAAGAGGCGGCATCGGCCCGGCAACGACAGAGGATGGAGCATGACACGAAACGGGAATGACGCCGCGCTGGTGCGCCGGCTGGCCGATCTCGGCAGCGGCGACAGCGCCGAGGTGGGCGGCAAGAACGCCTCCCTGGGGGAGATGATCAGCCGCCTGCAGGCGGCGGGGATCCGTGTGCCCGGCGGCTTCGCCACCACCGCCGACGCCTATTGGCGCTTCATCGAGCACAACGGGCTGGAACAGCGCATCCGCGATGCCCTGGGGGACCTCGGTCCCGACCGCGACAACCTGGCAGACATCGGTGAGCGCATCCGCGGCCTGTTCGAGGATGCCGAGTTGCCGGCGGACCTGGCCGAGGCCATCGTTGACGGCTACCGCCCCATGGGCGCGCAGGACAGCGCCGGTGAGACCCCGAGGGTGGCGGTGCGTAGCAGCGCCACGGCGGAGGACCTGCCCGAGGCCAGCTTCGCCGGCCAGCTGGAGACCTACCTGAACGTTCAGGGCGAGGACGCCCTGCTGGCCGCCTGCAAGCGCTGCTACGCCTCCCTGTTCACCGACCGCGCCATCAGCTACCGCGAGAACCACGGTTTCGACCACATGGAGGTGGCGCTGTCGGTGGGGGTGCAGCGGATGGTGCGCTCCGACCGCGCCGGCGCCGGCGTGATGTTCTCCATCGACACCGAGACCGGCTTCCCCGGCAGCGTGGTGATCAATGCCGCCTGGGGCCTGGGCGAGACCGTGGTCCAGGGCAGCGTGGACCCGGACGAGTACCACGTCTTCAAGCCGCTGCTGGGACGCCCCGGGCTGACCCCCATCATCCACAAGAGCCGCGGCGGCAAGGCCGCGAAGCTGGTCTACGGTGAAGGCGGCGAGGGTTCCCGGCGAGTCCAGACCAGCGACGAGGAGCGGGGCCGCTTCGTCCTCGAGGACGACGAGATCCTGCTTCTCGGGCGCTGGGCGGCGGCCATCGAGGACCACTACGGCAAGCCCATGGACATGGAGTGGGCGAAGGACGGCGACAGCGGCGAGCTGTTCGTGGTCCAGGCGCGGCCGGAGACGGTGCACTCGCGCCGCGACGCCGCCACCCTCAAAAGCTATCACCTCGACAACGAGGGCTCGCTGCTGCTTTCCGGGCTCGCCATCGGCAGCTCGGCGGCCACCGGGAAGGTGTGCGTGCTGGGCAGCGCGGAGGAGATTGACCGCTTCGAGGAGGGAGCGGTACTGGTCACCGGCATGACCGATCCCGACTGGGTGCCCATCATGAAGAAGGCCGCGGCGCTGGTCACCGACCACGGCGGGCGCACCAGCCATGCCGCCATCGTCAGCCGCGAGCTGGGGCTGACCGCGGTGGTGGGCTGCGGCGACGCCACCGCGCGCCTCGGCGACGGCGACGAGGTCACAGTGTCCTGTCTGGAAGGCGACGAGGGCCACGTCTACGAGGGCATCGCCGATCTCGAGGTCAGGGACATGGACACCCGGGACATCCCCGACACCCGCACCCGGGTGATGGTCAACCTCGCCAACCCCGCCGCCGCCTACCAGTGGTGGCAGCTGCCCGCCGACGGCGTCGGGCTGGCGCGCATGGAGTTCATCATCGGCAACCTCATCAAGGTCCATCCCCTGGCCCTCATCGACTTCGACCGCGTCGAGGACCCCGAGGCCCGGCAGGCCATCGAGTCCATCACCCGCGGCTACGAGGACAAGACGGCGTACTTCGTCGACACCCTGGCCCGCGGCATGGCGCGCATCGCCGCGGTGCACCATCCCAACCCGGTAATCGTGCGCACCAGCGACTTCAAGACCAACGAGTATGCCGAACTCATCGGCGGCGGCGCCTTCGAGCCCGCGGAGGAAAACCCCATGCTCGGCTGGCGCGGCGCCAGCCGCTACTACGCCGAGGGCTACCGCGAGGGCTTCGCCCTGGAGTGCCGCGCCATCCGCCGGGCGCGGGAGGAGCTCGGCCTGGACAACATCGTGGTCATGATCCCCTTCTGCCGCACCCTCACCGAGGCCGACCGGGTGTTGCAGACCCTCGCCGACCACGGGCTGGTGCGCGGGCGCGCCGGGCTCGCCGTCTACGTCATGGCCGAGATCCCCTCCAACGTGCTGCTGGCGGAGCAGTTCGCCGAGCGCTTCGACGGCTTCTCCATCGGCTCCAACGACCTCACCCAGCTGGTGCTCGGCGTCGACCGCGACAACGAAATGTTGCGCGAGCTCTTCGACGAACAGGACGAGGCCGTCACCGAGGCCATCGCCATGCTGCTGGACAAGGCCCGGCGCAAGGGCACCAAGACCGGAATCTGCGGCCAGGCCCCCAGCGACCACCCGGAGTTCGCCGACTTCCTGGTCCGCCACGGCATCGGCTCCATCTCCGTGAGCCCCGACAGCTTCCTGCGGGTCAAGGAGCAGGTGTCCCGCACCGAAGGCCAACTGGACGCGTCGGACGGCTGACATCCTCAGGAGGGAACCCCATGAAGATTGCCATTTTCGAGATCGAGCCCTGGGAGCATGAGAGCTTCGAGCACTTTCAGAAGGACCACGAGGTGGTGTTCGAGCGCGACCCCCTGGACGAGGACACGGTGGCCGACTATCGCGACGCCGACGTGATCTCCACCTTCATCTACTCCGAGGTCAAAGGGGCGGTGCTGGACCAGCTCGATCGCGTCGGCCTCATCGCCACCCGCTCCACCGGCGTCGATCACATCGACGCCGGGGCCTGCGAGGAACGGGGTATCAAGGTGGCCAACGTCCCCACCTACGGTGAGAACACGGTCGCCGAGCACGTGTTCGCGCTGCTCCTCACCATCAGCCACCACATGGTCAAGGCCGTGGACCGCACCCGCCGCGGCGACTACTCCCAGCAGGGACTGACGGGCTTCGACCTCCAGGGCAGGACCATGGGCGTCATCGGCACCGGCAACATCGGTCGCCACACCGCCCGCATCGCCAGGGGCTTCGGCATGGAGGTGGTGGCCACGGACGTGAAGCCCGACGAGGAGCTGGCCCGGGAGATCGGCTTCGAGTACCTGGCCATGAACGAGCTGCTGGCACGCTCGGACGTCATCTCGGTGCACGTGCCCGGCGGCCCGAAAACCAGGGATATGCTCGGCCGGCAGGAGCTGGAGGCGGTCAGGGAGGGGGCAGTGCTCATCAACACCTCCCGCGGTTCGGTGGTGAACGTGGAGGCCCTGCTGCGGGCCCTGGCCAGCGGCCGGCTGGCGGCGGCCGGCCTCGACGTGCTGCCGGAGGAGCCGGTGGTACGGGAGGAGGCGGAACTCCTGCGGGCCACCTTCAGCCGCCAGCACGACCTCGAGACCCTGCTCGCCGATCACGCGCTGATGCGGCTGCAGAACGTCGTCCTGACGCCCCACAGCGCCTTCAACACCCGCGAGGCGATCCAGCGCATCCTCGACACCACCCGCGACAACATCGAAAGCTACCTACAGGAGGCGCCGCAGAACGTGGTGGTCGGCTGACCCCCTCACCGTCGCCTGCCGCCCTCCGGCGAAGCCATTGCTCGAGTAGCCGGGCAAGGATTGACGGCGGCGTTCGAAATACCCCCGGACGACATCACACAGGTGAGACGCGAAACGGGGATGGCTGTGGACGGAACGTCGTCACATTTGCGGGTCCGCACGAACTGGATAGATCCGCGCTGGTGTCATTTCGGAGAGGTCGAGACGGTCCAGGCAGGCCTGTACCGAACCGCCCTGCAGAACGACCTCGTTGATGGCGGCGAGGACGGGAAGTCCGTCGAGAGTCAACCCGTCGAGACTCTGGACGTAGTCCACGCCGAGGCGGGTCGCTTCCTGGCCTTCGATGGTTCCCACACCTTGCTCCTTAAGACGCCCGAGGGCGTCTTCGGCGGACTTGCCGGCACCGAGCAGCTTGCCGAAGCGGCCATTGCGGCCCGCCTCGGAGGTGGTGACGAGGTCGCCGAGCCCGGCGAGACGGCGCGCCGAGGCCGGCCTTCCGCCGCCGGCTTCGATGAGCTTCTCGAGTTCCTGCAGGATCTGGAGAAAGAGGATGGCCTTCAAATTCGTCATCCCGCCCGGGCCGTCTCGTTCAGCCAGGCCCGCGGGCCAGGCGAGGGCTATGGCGTAGACGTTTTTGAAGGCGAGGCAGGTTTCCAGGCCGCGCAGGTCGTCGCCGGGGCGGACCCCGAAGCCTGCGGAGGAAAGACCCCTGGCGAGCCTGCGGGCCAGTTCTTCGTCCGTCGCCGCCAGTTCGACGGCGGTGGGCGTGCCCGCCGCGAGCTCCACGGCGATGGAGGGACCGCCGAGGCAGCCGACCGCGGGTGGGCGGGGAACGGCCCTGCGCTTGAGGTATTCGCCGATACCACTGCCGATGAGAGCGGCCTCGCCGTCGACATCGAGAAAGCCTTTCGAGACCGTGACAAGGGGAGGCCCTTCATCCAGAAACGGCAGGAGGGTATCCACGACCGGGAGGACACCTTTCGTGCTGACGCCAATCAGGATCAGCTCCGTCGAGTCGAGGGCCTCCGCCAGCGAGTCCGGACCGAAAAGGCGAACGGAATCCGGCAGGTTCACATCGAGGGCGGGGTGAGGGTCGCCGTTTCTTAACGATGCGATGACCGCTTCATCGAACGGGGTGCCGAACAGGCGGACCTCGTGTTGTCTGACGGCGAGGGGGATGGTCAGGGCCGAGCCCATCGCACCGGCGCCTATGATGGTCAGTTTCATAACGGCAGCCGAAGTCGGAAATCAGGTTCCTCGTCACAGTCGAAGAGACCTTGGATATGCTGCCCGGCAGGATAGTGCCCGCAGTAATCCAGAGCAGGTACCGGATGGCGGGAGAGTGGATCCCGCCGTCCCTGCCAGCGGCGCATCTTCACCTTAATAATTAGTCTAGGCCGGGCGGGGCCCTCGTCAATCCTTCAGGCGATGGGGGATACGGGCCCCTCGAAACGGATGGAAGCCGGCCGATGAGGGGTATAATTCTTGACTGCTCGTTCCAGAATGCCTAGGGTTAGGGCCCATATCCCACGGCGCACGCCGTGGGGGACCGTGAAACGAGCCGGTGAGCCATGGGCAGACCCCGATCATTCGACAGGGAAGAGGCGCTGGAGCAGGCCATCCACACCTTCTGGGCGCAGGGCTACGAGGCCACCTCCGTCCAGGACCTCGTCACCAGCATGGGCATCAAGCGCCAGAGCATGTACGACACCTTCGGGGACAAGCATGCCCTGTTCATCGCCGCCCTCCGCCACTACTGCCAGAACGTCATCGGCGCCAATCTGGAGTCCCTGAGGGCACCCGGCTCCCCGCTGGCCAACCTGCGGCGATTCTTTCAGCAGAAGGTGGACGACCTGCTGGAGGCCGACGACCTGCGGGGCTGCCTCGTCACCAATTCCGCCACCGAGCGCGCCTTGTTCGACCCTGAGACCTCGGCAGAAGTCACGCGGGGCATGGGGCTCATGGAGTCCGCCTTCGAGGCGAGCCTCGTGCGGGCCCGGAAGGCCGGCGAGATACCCCCGGATGCGGATACCGGCGCCTTGGCGGCCTACCTGTTGAACGCCGTGCAGGGCCTTTTCGTAGTCGGCAAGGTCGGGCCCCAGCGGCGCCGGCTGGAGCAGATCGTCGAGGTCACGTTCTCCGCCCTCCCCGGGAGGAAAGGTACAACGACCCGCGACGCCGGCTGACCCGGCCACCCCTAGGACCACCAAAGGAGAAGAAAGATGAAACAGAAAGTCACCGTAGAAGGCAAAGAGCTGGAGATAAATATCGAGAAGGTGGGCGATAACGGTCCCGCCCTGCTGATGGTCCACGGCATTCCCACCAACGCCCGCCTGTGGCGCCACGTGCAGGAACACCTGAAGGATCGCTATCAGACCTACGCCATGGACATGGTGGGTTACGGCCAGTCGGACATGCCCCTGGACGAATTCAACCACTCCCTCGTCAATCAGGCCGAGGCCGTCAAGGGCGTCATCGAGGGCCTCGGCCTGAAGGGCGAGGTGATCCTCGTCGCCCACGACCATGGCGGCGGCGTGGCCCAGGTCTTCGCCTCCAAGTACTGCGATTACATCAAGCGCCTGGTGTTGATCGACGCCGTGTGCTTCGACCAGTGGCCGGTATGCGAGGTGGAGGGCCTGGCGGCCCTGGACGGCGCCTCGGACGAGGTGCTGCAGCAGGCCATGGGTCAGGCCGTGGCCAACTTCCCCGCCCTCATGCGCATGGGCAGCTACGACGGGGCCCCGTTCACCGACAAGAACTGCAAGCAGAATTATCTGCAGTTCTGGGGTCGGGGGCCGGGCATGACGGGGTTCAAATCCCTCATTCGCGTCTCCGCCGATCCCAAGCAGTCGGACACCGACGTCGACCACGGCAGGATCACCTGCCCGACCCTGGTGATGTGGGCGGAGAACGACAACTTCATGTCCACGGAGGGCGGCGTGCGCCTCAAGCAGGCCATCGGCGGACCGGTGCGCCTCCAGATCATCGAGCGCGCCGGCCACTGGGTGCAGGAGGACCGCCCGGACGTGGTCGCCCATTACATCGACGACTTCATCACCGAGTGGGCGGGCGTCGAGGTCTGAATACCGTTTAGGGAAGCGCTGATTCATTCGGCGCTTCCTTAACCCCCGACCACGCCGGTCGGTGCGTAAACTGTACCTGGAACCTTTCCTGGAACCTTTCCCGCCTACCGTTCCCCGACCGCACCGAGGCCTGGTCCGTCGGGCGTCTCCGGCACCACCACCACCAGCGCCCGCGGCACCACCTCGAAGCGGGCCGGGGTCTCGGCCACCAGTTCGCCGTCAGCGGAGATGGGCAGGGTGCGCGAGATGCGCAGTTCCAGGGTTCGCCCATGGAGGGTGCGGATGTTGGACAGCTGGCGATGGCGCCCGAGGGCGAGCCACGGCAGCTTGAGAACCAGCCGCCAGAAGGGCTCGGGCGACAGGCCGAAGAAGTGGAGGGTCTGGTTGTCGATGCGGGCGTCGCTGAACACCGTGGCCCCGCCGCCGTAATAGCGGCCGTTGCCCATCGCCAGGTGGATGGCCCGGAAACGCGGCACCCGCTCGCCGTCCACCGTCACCCTACAGCGGAAGGGCCGGACTTCGCGGTAGGCCCGCAGCAGCGCCAGGGGATAGCCCACGATACCCAGATCCCGCTTCATGCTCGCCGACAGGCGCGCCGTGACCTCCGGTCCCAGGCCGATGCTGGCGACATTGGCGAACGGGGTATCGTTGACCCGGCCCAGGTCGATGCGGGCCACCCGCCCGCCCAGGGCGGTCTCCAGGGCCTCATGGGGGTCGAGGGACAGCCCCAGGGTGCGGGCCAGGTCGTTGGCGGTGCCCAGGGGCAGCACCGCCACCGGCAGCTCGGCCGCCATCAGCTCCGGCAGCAGATGATGGACGGTGCCGTCGCCGCCGCCGACCAGGATGCGCCCGGGGCCCCGGCCCAGGCGCGACCGGTGGGTCTTCAGGGCCGCCGGGAACTCCTCGGGGGCCACGGGTCCGTCGCCCGCCAGGGTCCAGCCCGCGCGGTCGATGGCCTCGACGATGGCATCGCCGTGCTCTTCACCACCGCGGCTGCGGGTGTTGAGGACCAGCAGGCAGGTGCGTCCCGTATCCGCATCAGCGCTCATGGCGCATCCCGGCAACCGCGGCACCGGGCCACCACCGGCAGCCCCTCGAAGGGGCCGCGGGTCGGGCCATGGCCCCTGGGTACCGGAGCAGACGTCCAGGGCACCTCATGGGCACTCAGGGTACCTCCCGAGCCATGTGTTCCCGCACCTCGGTGACGGTGCTGTCGGCGCTCCACGCCCGCCGGCGGGCGTGGAGCGCCATCTCCTCGGTGGAGGCGGCCACCATCAGGTCGACGTCCAACTCGCCCAGGGACCCCTGCATGCGCATCAGGGCCGCGCTGCGGTCCGTGCTGTGGAGCAGGTCACGGCCGGCTGACCGCCAGCCGCAGGGCGTCCAGCAACCGCTTGCCTAGACTGTGCCGGCGGTTTCGCCTGGCGTGGTCCGCGACCTCTGCCCCGCCCCCCGTGATCACCTGGCTGCTGATATATACCCGGCCGCCCGAGCTGAAGCCGCGAAAGGCCCGGACCGCCGTGTCCCCGGCGCGCCCGCTCTTGGCTCCGCCGCGGCCCCTGCCCCGGTCAAAGCCTGCCCCGGCGCCCGAAGAGGGCGAAGACCACCGCCAGCACCAGCCCGACCACGAACAGGATCCAGGCGATGTCGACGGCGGTGCCGGCGATGCCGGAGAAGCCCAGCAACCCGGCGATGATGGCGATGATGAGAAAAGTGATGGCCCATCCCAGCATGATGACCTCCTGTGGCTTTGATTGTAGCGCGCCGGTTTGGCGCACCCCCTATGCCAAGCCTTGCAGGAACCGCACCAACCGTCCCCGGCGCGCGGTTTCCCAGGCCGCCAACCTTGAGGCAGACTGTAAATTTCGGGGCTCATCCCCGCCAGGAGACCCACCATGTCCATCCTCATCGATGCCCGGACCGCCGCCCTCAACACCCTGCGTGAGCAATGCATAAAGGCCGCCCGCTGTTACCAAGAGGCCGCCGGCGCCGCGGAATCCGGGGCCCTGAGGTCGCGCCTCGAGGCGCTGCACGCCGAGCGCGAGCACTTCGCCGAAACCGTCGATGGGCTCATCGCCCATGAGATGGATACCCTCCCCAAGGCCGCGGACCCCGAGCATATGGGACTCGAGGAGGTAGTGCTCAAGACCGCGGCCATGCTCGCCGACGACACCGCGGGCCGGCTGGTGGCGGGCTGCGTGGACACCGACCGGGCCATCCTCGACACCCTGGACGACGAGGCCCTGACCGAAGGCACCCTGCCGCCCCGCCTCGGCGCCGGCCTGGAGGCCATCCGTGGTGCCGTCCGACGGGCCGTCGAGGACCTCGCCTTAGCCCGGTCCTCCCCAGTTCAACACCGCCCCAGGGAAGCCCTGGTTACTCCGGCGCTCCCTCAAGGCCGGGGCGCAACGCCAGCCAGACAAACGCTCCACAACCCGGCCGGTTTGCGGAAATCACCCATCCCTCGGCCATGCTTCCACTCCCTCGACTTCATTTCCCCTGACCACAGGCCACGCCGGGAGTTAAGTAACCTGTCCCTGGAACCGGGTGCGCCTCCAGTTCATGGGGGGGACGCCAGCCCCCGGGTGCAGGAAGACGGCCCCGACGTGGCCGCCCACGATATCGACGACTTCATCACCGAGTGGGACGGCGTCGAGATCTGAATAGTCCACACCTTACCTTGGCCCAGGGAGGGGGCGAGGCCTCACGGGCCACCCCCTGGCGGCTGCAGGGTTCTGTGGCATGGGCGTTGCTTGACCATACTGTGATCAGAGCCACGTCCACCGCCCGGCGCCGTGGCTTCGCCGCGGCGGGATGAGAGGAGCCCTATGTATCTTGTGTTGTTCTTTCTGTTGATTGCGGCCGGCGTGATTGCCCTGCGCGCCGGCATGGCACGCCGGCGCCGTCTTCTGGTGTGGCTGGGGGCGGGCCTCATCCTGGCGGACCTGGCCCTGTTCTCCGTGCTGGGCCTGTGGGGCGAGGGCCTGTGGTTCCATGCCATCGGCTACGGGCGGCGCTTCTGGGTGTTTCTCACCGCCCAGGCGGCCATGGCGGGGGCCGGGGCTGTCCTGGCCGCGGCCGCCTTCGCCCTGGTGGCCCTGCCCGTTTACCGGCTGCGGCGCCTGGCTTTCGGGGCGGGCCTCGCCGTGGCGGCCCTCGGCGGGCTGGTGTGGGGGCTGGGGGCGTGGCAGGAGACCCTGCTATACCTCCACCAGGCCGCCGCGGGCGTCACCGAGCCCCTGCTCGGGCTGGACGCGTCCTTCTACCTGTTCACCCTGCCCTTCCTCGATGCGGTCCACGGGCTGTTGCTGTGGGTCGGCGTCGTCTCCACCGGCACCCTGGCGGCGGCCATCTTCCTGGACGACGGTCGCCCCCTGAAGGAGATGGGCACGGACACCACGGTCAGCCAGGCCATCGCCCGCCAGAGCCTGGTCCTCGGGCTGGTGATCGGCCTTTATGCCCTGCTGCGCATCCCCCATCTGCTGTACTCGGAGTGGGGCGTGGTGGTCGGGCCGGGGTGGACCGACGCCCACGTGCGTCTTCCCGGCTTCGTGGTGCTGGCGGTGGTGACCCTGCTGCTGGCACTGCTGCCCCTCAGCCAGCGGGTGCGCCACTGGGCCGGACGCCGCCTCGGCCCGTGGATGGCGTTTCCCTTCCCGGCCGCCGCCGCGGCCGCCACCGCCTGGGTGGCCGCCGGGGCCGCATGGCTGGTGGTCGCCGGCCTGCTGCCCGCGGCCTTCCAGTGGCTGGTGGTGGAGCCCAACGAGATTAGCTTCGAGAGGCCCTACATCACCCACAACATCGCCCTCACCCGCCACGGCTTCGCCCTGGACCGCGTGGAGCAGCGCCAGTACGAGATGGCCGAGTCCTTCAACCGCGAGACCGTGAAGCAGAACCGCCACCTGCTGTCGGAGATCCGGCTGTGGGACTGGCGCGCCCTGGACGCCGTCTACAAGCAGTTCCAGGAGATCCGCCTCTACTACGAGTTCGTCGACGTGGACATGGACCGCTACACCATCGGTGACCGCTACCGCCAGGTGATGGTCTCCACCCGGGAGATGTCCCAGGACAACCTGCCGGCCCAGAGCCAGACCTTCGTCAACCGGCGCTTCAAGTACACCCACGGCTACGGGCTCACCCTCTCCACCGTCAGCGACTTCACCCCCGAGGGGCTGCCCAACATGCTGGTCAAGGACATCCCGCCGCGCGCGCAGCACCCGGAGCTCGAGGTGGAGCGGCCCGAGGTGTACTACGGCGAGCTGACCTATGACCCGGTGGTGGTCAACACCGACGAGAAGGAGTTCGACTACCCCAGCGGCCGGGAAAACATCTACGCGCGCTACCAGGGCGACGGCGGCGTGGAGATGAGGAACTGGTGGCGCAAATTCGTGTTCGGCTGGAAGTTCGACGGCACCCGCTTCCTGCTGTCCACCTATCCCCGGCCCGAGAGCCGCGTCATGTTCCACCGCCAGATCAAAGAGCGGGTCCGCACCATCGCGCCGTTTCTCGCCCTCGACCAGGACCCCTACATGGTGATCCATGACGGCCGCCTGAAGTGGATCGTCGATGCCTATACCCGTTCCACCTACTTCCCCTACAGCGAGCCCTTCGATGCCCTGAGCGCCGACCAGGGCCTGCGGCCCGAGGTGGGCGTGGACGACTCCACGGCCATCAGCTACCTGGACGACGCCAACTACGTGCGCAACGCGGTGAAGGTGGTGGTGGATGCCTTTGATGGCAGCGTGGACCTCTACGTCTTCGAGCCGGACGACCCCATCACCCGCACCTGGCGCAACATCCTGCCCGGCCTGTTCAAGGACCGCGGGGAGATGCCCGCGGGCCTCGAGGCCCACGTGCGCTATCCCCAGGGCATGCTGCTGAGCCAGGGGCTGGTCTTCGCCAAGTACCACATGGACGATCCCGAGGTCTTCTACAACCAGGAGGACCTGTGGGTGCGGGCCACCGAGAAGCATTACGACCGCGTGCAGCCGGTGGAGCCCTACTACGTGATGTGGCAGTTCCCCGGTGCCGACGAGGCGGAATTCGTGCTCATGCTGCCCTTCACGCCCAAGAACCGCCAGGTGCTCATCGGCTGGATCGCCGGCCTCTCCGACGGCGCCAACTACGGCCGCTTCCTCGCCTACCAGTTCCCCAAGGAGCGGCGCATCCTCGGGCCCCAGCAGGTGGAGACCAAGATCGACCAGGACAGCTTCCTGTCCGGCCAGCTCACCCTGTGGGACCAGCGCGGCTCCAACGTCATCCGCGGCAACGTCCTCGCCATCCCCCTGGACGACACCCTGCTCTACGTGGAGCCCATCTACCTCGAGGCCGAGACCGCGGCCTATCCCGAGTTGCGGCTGGTGGTGCTCATGCACGGCGACAACATGAGCTACGCCGAGAGCTTCGACGAGGCCCTGGAAGGCCTGCTGGAGAAGGGGCCGGCAGAGGACCGTCCCGCCCTCGCGGCCACCGGCCCGGCGGAATTCCAGGAGGCCCTGGCCCGTGCCCAGGCCGCCTTCGAGGACTATCTGAAGGCCCAGGGAGAGGGGCGCTTCGAGGACGCCGCCGAGGCCCTGGGCCGCTTGCAGTCGGCCCTGTCCCGGGGCGGCGGCAACGACACCGTGTCCGGCGACGCCCGGCCATAACGCCCTTTCGCGAGCACCCGGGGAGACATATCGAGGGCCGTGAGGGTGTCAGGACAGCCGCCCGGCGGCCCTTGCTGCACCGCCGCACGAGGGCCGGCGGTGGTGCAAATCAACCGACAGGCGGTTCAAACACCCCGACAGGGCACCCGGCAAGGCCGCCGCCGGAAGTCCTCCCAGGTGGTCCCATTCCTGCAGGAAAGGGGACTCATTCAGATCCGAGGAGAACAGACATGACCAAACCCATTACCGCCCAATGGGTCACCGCCCGCTACGACTCCGGCGACGCCGCCCAGAAGGTCGTGGACGAACTGGTGGCCGCCGGCATACCGCGGGAGAAGATCAAGCGCGACGAGGAGAAGAACGAGGTCAGCGTGATGACCCCCCACACGGAAAAGCCCGAGATCGAGATCGAAGAGGTGCTGAAGCGCCACGACCCGGTGGAACTCGGCTAGAACGCCCCCTCAGCGGCCGCCCCAGATCCTCGCCACCGCCCGGTCGCTGCCCAGGAAGGCCACCACTTCACAGGCAAGGCCCAGCAGGAAAAAGACCACGGCCGGGAACGCCCCCGCGAGCTGACCCGCCACCACGGAGGCGTACACCGCGGCCACGGACAGGCCCATGAACAGCGCCCCCACGGCCATGAGGATCTTGCGGTGGGACGGCCGGTAGGCGTACTT
>JAABTG010000142.1 GCA_011389995.1 Thiotrichales bacterium | reverse complement strand
CCACCGTGGCCAAGACCCTCGTAGTCGACAAAGTCGAAGATAGCCGCGTGCCCTTCCTCAGGGGCATCCTCACCCGTTCCCTGCAGGAGGCGGGGCTGGATTTCAAGCGCGCCTACGACTTCTCCTCGGCCATCCGCAACGAACTCTCGGGCACCGCCGAGATCACCGCCGACGACCTGCGGGAGCGGGTGTACCGGCGGCTGCTGCGCACCGACCCGCGGGTGGCGCGGGCCTATCGCCTGCCCGCCGGTGCGCCGGTGCGGCCCATGATCCGCGACTTCGAGGGCCAGGTGCTGCCCTTCTCGGAGCTCACCTACCGGCGTTCCCTGGAGGCCAGTGGCACGGATATGGAGACCGCCACCACCATGGCCCGCCAGTTGCTGGAGCACCTGTTGACGCGCCGCCAGGAAGTCATCCCCAGCGCCGTGCTGGGTCGCCTCACCTATGGCTGGCTGCGCCGCACCCAGGGCGAGAAGATCGCCCGTCGCTACATGGTGTGGGTGGATTACCGCCAGCAGGGGCGCCCCCTCATCCTGCTGGTGGGGGGCACCCCCGGCTGCGGCAAGTCCACCGTGGCCGCCGAGCTGGCCAACCGCCTGGAGATCCAGCGCATCCAGTCCACCGACATGCTGCGGGAGGTCATGCGCATGCTGATCCCCGAGCGCCTGCTGCCGGTGCTGCACCGCTCGTCCTTCAGTGCCTGGCAGGCCCTGCCCGCCGCCGCCACCGCGCGCCGGCCGGGTCCGGAGGCCATGGCCAATGGCTTCCGCAGCCAGGCGGAACTGCTGGCGGTACCCTGCGAGGCGGTGATCGACCGCGCCCTGCGGGAGCGGGTGTCCCTGATCCTGGAGGGGGTGCACATCGAGCCTGGCCTGCATGAACGCATCAAGGCCCGGGGCGGCGCGGTGGTGGTACCCCTGACCCTGGCGGTGTTCAAGTCCAAGCAGCTGCGCCGGCGCTTCGCCCGCCGCGGCCGTATCGCCGAGGAACGCCCGCCCGAGCGCTACGAGCAGAACTTCGACGCCATCTGGAACCTCCAGTCCTTCCTGCTGGACGAGGCCGACCGCTGCAACGTGCCCATCGTCAACAACGACGAGAAGGAGCGGGCGGTGCACGAGATCATGGGCATCGTGGTGGACGCCCTGGCGGAGGGCTTCACCCGCGGCCCCAAGGACGTGTTCCGTTAGGTTCCGACCCACACAGATATAACCGGCGCTGACGGCTGCAAGGAGGCCGTCGACCCCGCCGTCTAGTTGTCCTTCGCCCCCTGATCGATCCACTGTGCGATGGTGGTGATCTTCTGTTCACTCAGTTGGCTCTCGCCATGGGGCATGCGGATGGAGCGGTCGGCCTTCCCCGCCACCACCAGGTAGAGGGTGCTGGAGATGGCGTTGCCGGGTTCCACCACGGGCCCCAGGCGGGTGCCCTTCATCAAGGCCTCGTAGTCCGTCAAAACGAGCCCCGAAGTTGCGGCGCCTTCGCCCCCGGGGGCGTGGCAGTCAGCGCAGTGGGCCTCGAGGATGGGCTTCACCTCCCGGCTGAAGCTGATGTCGACGTCTCCCGTACCCCTGTCGCAGGCCGTCATGGCCAGGGCCGCCAAGGGCAGCCCGATGATCATGTTCCATTTCATGTTGATTCTCCGGCTCGAAGATAGAGCCTCGGGCTAAAGGGCTCTTTCACCTCTTACTTAAGAACGTTCTCCTCTCCAGGTCAACATGACCCCCGCCCCGGCGCCCCACGGCCCCGCCGGGGATACCGTCAGGCGGGGTCGTTGGGGTCCCGTTCCTTCCCCGGCCGCGCCCGGCGGCCCGGGGTGCCGAGGGCCGGCGCGGGGCGGCGGGCGTCCAGCAGGTGGTGGAGGCTGAGGACGGGATGGCGCAGTACCATGCGGGGGCCGGCGTAGCGCATCACTTCTTTGACCCGTGCCCTCATGGTGGGGCTGTAGCAGTGGACCTCACAGTGATTGCAGGCGGGCTTGGCCTCCTGGAAGGGGCACACCTCGAGGCGGCGGTGGGCGTAGTCGAGGAGCCTCCGGCAGGTATCGCAGGGCACCGTGGTGGTGCCGTGGTGGCGGCGGCAGTAGATGGCCACCATGGCCGAGATGGTGCGCTTCTCCCGGGCGATGCGCCGCCCCTCCGAAGAGGCCTCCGGGGTCGAACCGCGGTGTTCCTGTTTCTCTCTGATAGCCATGGGCCTTACATTTGTACATTTGGGGTCAGAGTAAAAACTAAATTTGGGGTCAGAGTAAAAACTTTAGTTTTTACTCTGACCCCAAATGAAAAGGATGGCCTTCGGGCTGGCTCATTCCTGTGTCAGGTCTTTTAACCGGTACAACGCCTCCAGGGCCTGCCGCGGTGTGAGGCCGTCGGGGTCGAGGGCGGTGAGGGCCTGGTGCAGGGGGTCCGGCGGTTCCTCGGGGGCCGGCCCCAGGGGCAGGGCGAGCTGGGGGCGGGCCCCGAGAGACACCGCCTCCCGGTCTTCCAGGCGCCTGAGGTGCTCCCGGGCGCGGGCCAGCACGTCGCCGGGGACGCCTGCCAGGGCCGCCACCTGGAGGCCGTAGCTCTGGCTCGCGGGGCCCTCCCGCACGGCATGCAGAAAGACGATACGCTCGCCGTGCTCGGCGGCATCCAGGTGGACGTTGGCCACCCCGGGAATCTCGTCGGCCAGGGTGGTGAGCTCGAAGAAGTGGGTGGCGAACAGGGTGAAGGCGCGGGTCTCCCGGGCCAGCCCCTCGGCACAGGCCCAGGCCAGGGCCAGGCCGTCGAAGGTGCTGGTGCCGCGCCCGATCTCGTCCACCAGCACCAGGCTCTCGGGGCCGGCGTTGTGGAGGATGTTGGCGGTCTCGGTCATCTCCACCATGAAGGTGGAACGGCCGCCGGCCAAGTCGTCGCTGGCACCGATGCGGGTGAAGATGCGGTCCACGGGACCCACCACCGCGGCCTCGGCGGGCACGTAGGAGCCGGCCGCCGCCAGCAGCACCATGAGGGCGGTCTGGCGCATGTAGGTGGACTTGCCCCCCATGTTGGGGCCGGTGATCACCAGCATGCGGCGCTCGTCCGTGAACTCCAGGTCGTTGGGGATGAAGGGGGCGTCCAGCACCGCCTCCACCACCGGGTGGCGCCCGCCGCGGATGGCCACGCCGGGCTCGTCCGCCAGCCGCGGGCATACCAGGTCCAGGGCCACGGCGCGTTCCGCCAGATTGGCCAGCACGTCCAGCTCCGCCACCGCCTCGGCCATGGCCTGCAGCGCGTCGAGGCGCCCGCCCAGCAGGCCGAGGAGCTCACCGTAGAGGGACTTCTCCAGGGCCAGGGCCTTGTCCCGGGCGCTCACCGCCTGCTCCTCGAAGGCCTTGAGCTCGGCGGTGACGAAGCGCTCGGCACCCTTGAGGGTCTGGCGGCGGGTGTAGTCATCGGGGGCATGGGCGCTGTGGCCGCGGGAGAGCTCGATGAAGTAGCCGTGGACCCGGTTGTAGCCCACCTTGAGGTTGGCGATGCCCGTGCGTTCACGCTCCCGGCTCTCCAGCTCCTGCAGGAAGGCCTCGGAATCGGTGCCGATGGCCCGCAGCTCGTCGAGGCGCGGGTGGTAGCCGGCGGCGATGACGCCGCCGTCGCGGATGACCGCCGGCGGTTGCTCCACCACGGCCCGCTCCAGCAGCTCCCGTTCCTGCTCCAGGCCCTCGAGGTGGGGCCCCAGGGCCCGGAGGCGGGGGCTGTCCAGCCCGGCCAGGATACCGGCCAGGGCGGGCAGGGTGGCGAGGGCGTGGCGCAGGTGCACCAGGTCCCGGGGCCGCGCCGAGCCCAGGGCCACCCGGGCGAGGATGCGCTCGATATCGCCCATGCCCTTGAGGTGGCCTGCCAGGGTCTCGTGGCGGGCAGCCTCCAGGAGGGCGCCGATGGCCTGGTGCCGCAGGCCCACGGTGTCCCGGCGGCGCAGGGGACGGTGCAGCCAGCGCCGCAGCAGGCGGCTGCCCATGGCGGTGGCGGTGCGGTCCATCACCGCCGCCAGGGTGTTGTCGGTGCCTCCCCCCAGATTGCGGTCGATCTCCAGGTTACGGCGGGTGGCGCCGTCCAGCATCACCGCCTCGTCGCGGTGCTCCACCGTCAGGCTGCGGATATGGGGCAGGGCACTGCGCTGGGTCTCGGCGGCGTAATGAAGCAGGCAGCCGGCGGCCCCCAGGGCAGGGTGGTCGGGGGTGCAGCCGAAGCCGGCGAGGTCGTGGGTGCCCAGCTGTTCCGTGAGCAGGCGCAGGGCCGTGGTGCGGTCGAAATGCCAAGGCGCCTGGCGCCGCAGGGCACCGTGGCCATGGGCCGCGGCGGGCGGGTCGTCATCGTCCGGCACCAGCAGCTCCGCCGGCCGCAGGCGTTCCAGTTCCGCGGCCAGGGCCCCTTCGTCCGCCACCTCCAGCAGGGTGAAGCGCCCCGCCGCCAGGTCCAGCACGGCGATGCCGAAGCCGGCCCCCGGCTGCAGGGCCACCAGCAGGTTGTCCCGGGTCTCGTCCAGCAGGGCCTCGTCCGTGAGGGTGCCGGGGGTGACGATGCGGGTCACCCGGCGTTCCACCGGCCCCTTGCCGGGCACCGGCTCCCCCATCTGCTCGCAGATCACCACCGATTCCCCCAGCCTCACCAGGCGCGCCAGGTACTGCTCCACGGCGTGGTAGGGCACGCCGGCCATGGGGATGGGCGTACCGGCGGACTGGCCGCGGGCGGTGAGGGTGATGTCCAGCAGTTCGGCGGCCCGTTCGGCATCGTCGAAGAACAGCTCGTAGAAGTCCCCCATGCGATAGAACAACAGGGTGTCGGGATGCTCCGCCTTGATGCCGAAGTACTGCTGCATCATGGGGGTATGGAGCGCGTTGTCGGCGGGGGCCCGGGTCATGGCGCGCAGTGTAACCCAGCCCGGTGGGCTCATCGGACCCCCGCGCGGCGGCCCCGAGGTTGAAAAAATCCCCTGGCATCCCCATGGTCTGGGTTCCAAGCCCTTTCAATCATTCATGAAATCACAACGGTAGCCGTCCAGCCATGTCAGAAAACAACGCAACCATCGACGCCCACAAGGAAACCCTGGGCTTCCAGGCCGAGGTCAGGCAGCTCCTCAACCTGGTCATCAACTCCCTCTACAGCAACAAGGAGATCTTCCTGCGCGAGCTCATCTCCAACGCCTCGGATGCCGCCGACAAGCTGCGCTTCGAGGCCCTGGCCGATGATGCCCTGTACGAGGGCGAGGGGGACCTGCGCATACGCATCACCTTCGACAAGGAGGCCCGCACCGTCACGGTGAGCGACAACGGCATCGGCATGAGCCGCCAGGAGGTGCTGGAGAACCTGGGCACCATCGCCCGTTCGGGCACCCGCCAGTTCTTCGAGGCCCTGACGGGCGACCAGTCCAAGGACAGCCGCCTCATCGGCCAGTTCGGCGTCGGTTTCTACTCCAGCTTCATCGTCGCCGACCGCGTCACCGTACAGACCCGGCGTGCCGGCCTCGCCCCCGAGCATGGGGTGCGCTGGGAGTCGGCGGGGGAGGGCGAGTTCACCATCGAGACCGTCCACCGCGAGGACCGGGGCACCGATGTCACCCTGCACCTGCGTGAGGACCAGGAGGAGTTCGCCGACGGCTGGCGGCTGCGCGGCATCGTGCGGCGCTTCTCCGATCACATCTCCCTGCCCATCGAGATGGAGAAGGAGCAGCCCCCGGGGGCCGAGGGCGAGGACCAGGCGCCCGCCGCCGGCCCCGAGTTCGAGGTGGTGAACCGGGCCACCGCCCTGTGGGCCCGGGCCAAGTCGGAGATCACGGAGGACGAGTACAAGGAGTTCTACAAGCACGTGGCCCACGACTTCGAGGACCCCCTGGCGTGGTCCCACAACCAGGTGGAGGGCACCCTGGAGTACACCTCCCTGCTCTACCTGCCGGCCCGGGCGCCCTTCGACCTGTGGGACCGCAACTCCCGCCACGGCGTCAAGCTCTACGTGCGCCGGGTGTTCGTGATGGACGACGCCGAGCAGCTCATGCCGGCCTACCTGCGCTTCGTGAGGGGAGTGGTGGACTCGGCGGACCTGCCGCTGAATATCTCCCGGGAGATCCTCCAGCAGAACCGCCAGATCGACGCCATGCGCAGTGGCTCGGTGAAGAAGGTGCTGGGCATGCTGGAGCATATGGCCGCCCACGAGCCCGACAAGTACCAGAAGTTCTGGGACGAGTTCGGCCGGGTGTTGAAGGAGGGCATCATCGAGGACATGGCCAACCGCGAGCGCATCGCCGCCCTCCTGCGCTTTACCTCCACCCACGACGACGGCGACGGACAGACGGTGTCCCTGGCCGACTACGTGGGCCGCATGAAGGAGGGCCAGCAGCACATCTACTACGTCACCGCCGATTCGCCGGCCGCGGCCCGCAACGTGCCCCACCTGGAGGTGTTCGCCGACAAGGGGGTGGAGGTGTTGCTGCTCACGGACAACGTGGACGAGTGGGTCACCGGTCACCTTGACGATTTCGACGGCAAGTCCCTCAAGTCCATCACCAAGGGCGAGCTGGACCTGGGTGAACTCGCGGGCGGGGAGGCCGCCGCGGACAAGGGTGAGGACAAGCCCGACGACGAGGCCCACAAGCCCCTGCTGGAGCGCCTCAAGGCCACCCTGGCGGATGAGGTGCAGGAGGTGCGGTCCACCCAACGCCTCACCCGTTCCCCCGCCTGCCTGGTGGCCGGCGACTACGAGATGGGGGCCCACATGGAGCGTATCCTCGAGGCCGCGGGCCAGCCCATCCAGCGCTCCAAGCCCATATTCGAGGTGAACCCGGAACACGCCCTGGTGCGCCTCATGGCCGACGAGCAGGACGAGGAACGGTTCGCCGACTGGGCACGCATCCTCTTCGACCAGGCGGTGCTGGCGGAGGGGGCCAAGCCCCGGGACCCGGGGGCCTTCGTGCGCCGCCTCAACGACATGATGATGAGGCTGGGGGGCGGGGGACAGGCCTGACGGCCGGCGGGCGCGGCCATGCCCCGGTTTTTTGTGCTTCAGGGCCGTTTTTTTGTGCTTCAGGGAGATAGCCGTGCCTGCTAAACTCCGGGTTCCGATTGCTGCCGCGGCCCAGGGCCTATGGACTCAGAGACATCCCATCTCCTCGAACGGCTGCGCCGCCTCAACGACATCGGCGTCGCCCTGTCGGCGGAGAGCAGCACGGAACGCCTGCTGGAACGCATCCTGGAAAGCGCCAGGGAGCTGACCAATGCCGACGGCGGCACCCTCTACCTGCGGGGTGAAGAGGACAGCCTCCACTTCGAGATCATGCTGAACGAGTCCCTGGGCATCAGGCTCGGGGGCACCAGCGGCGAGGCCATCGGCTTCGAACCCCTGCCTCTCTATGACGATGCGGGTCGCCCCAACCACACCATGGTGGCCGCCCACGCGGCCCTGGAGAAGGTCACTGTCAACATCCCGGATGCCTACGAGGTGGAGGCCTTCGATCTCTCGGGCACCCGGGCCTTCGACACCAAGACGGGCTATCGCTCCAAGTCCTTTCTCACCGTGCCCATGGTCAACCACGAGGGCCGGGTCATCGGCGTGTTGCAGCTCATCAACGCCCGCCGCGGCGGCGCCGTGGTGCCCTTCTCCGCCGAGGACCAGCAACTGGTGGAGTCCCTGTCCTCCCAGGCGGCGGTGGCCCTGACCAACAAGAAGCTCATCGACGCCCAGCGGCGCCTGTTCGAGGCCTTCATCGAGCTCATCGCCGGCGCCATCGACGACAAGTCCCCCTATACGGGAGGCCACTGCCGGCGGGTACCGGAACTCACCATGATGCTGGCGGACGCCGCCTCCCGCACCGACACGGGCCCCCTGGCGGATTTCGCCATGACCGAGGAGGACCGCTACGAGTTGAAGATCGCGGGCTGGCTCCACGACTGCGGCAAGGTCACCACCCCGGAGTACGTGGTGGACAAGGCCACCAAGCTGGAGACCATTCACGACCGCATCCACGAGGTGGACACCCGTTTCGAGGTGCTGAAGCGGGACGCCGCCATCCGCATGCTGCAGCGGGTGCTGGCGGCCCAGTCGCGGGGTGAGCGGGTGGACCACGAGGCGGAGCAGGCGGGCCTGCAGACGGAGATGGCGGCGCTGCAGGACGACCGGGACTTCCTGCGTACCAGCAACGTCGGCGGCGAGTTCATGTCCGACGAGGACATCGAACGCATCCGGCGCATCGCCCGCTACCGCTGGAAGAACGCCGCGGGCCGGGAGGTGAACCTGCTCACCGACGACGAGCTCCACAACCTGTGCATACGCAAGGGCACCCTCAACGAGAAGGAGCGGGAGGTCATCAACTACCATATCGTGGCCACCATCAGGATGCTGGAGGCCCTGCCCTTTCCCTCCTACCTGAAGAACGTGCCGGAGTACGCCGGCGGCCACCACGAGCGCATGGACGGCAAAGGGTATCCCAAGGGCCTGACCCGGGAGCAGATGTCGGTACAGGCCCGGGTCATGGGCGTCGCTGACATCTTCGAGGCCCTCACCGCCCGGGACCGCCCCTACAAGCCGGGCATGAAGCTGTCCCGGGCCCTGGAGATCCTCTCCCGCATGCGTGACGACCACCATATCGACCCGGATATCTTCGCGGTCTTCGTCCGTGAGGGGGTGTATATGGACTACGCCCGGCGCTTCCTGGAGCCCGAGCAGATGGACGAGGTGGACCACGGGGCCCTCCTCCGCAGGCCGGCGAACTGAGGCGGTGCGCCCGCCCATCGCCCCTGCCCCGGGGCAGGGACGGCTTTCCATGGCACAATAGGCGGCTTTCTATCCCCCTTCCCATGGCATGAGGCCGTGTATCCAATGCCCAATTCCCGACGCCCGTGAACGACGCCCCCTCCCTTCGTGACGCCGATGCCCCGCGGGTGGGTTTCGTCAGCCTGGGCTGCGCCAAGGCCACGGTGGATTCGGAGCACATCCTCACCCGGCTGCGGGCCGAGGGCTACCGCATCGTGCCGAGCTACCAGGACGCCCAGCTGGTGATCGTCAACACCTGCGGCTTCATCGATGCCGCGGTGGAGGAGTCCCTGGAGGCCATCGGCGAGGCCCTGGAGGAGAACGGGCGGGTGGTGGTTACCGGTTGCCTGGGGGCCAAGGGGGATGTCGTCCAGCGCACCCACCCCGCGGTGCTGGACATTACCGGGCCCCACGCCGCCGGCGCCGTCATGGACGCCGTCCACCGCCACCTGCCGGCGCCCCACCACCCCTTCACCAGCCTGGTGCCGCCCCAGGGCGTGCGTCTCACCCCGGGCCATTACGCGTACCTCAAGATCAGCGAGGGCTGCAACCACCACTGCAGTTTCTGCATCATCCCCAGCATGCGCGGGCGCCTGGTGAGCCGCTCCGCCGGCGACGTCATGGCCGAGGCCGAGGGCCTGGTGCGGGCGGGGGTGGGGGAACTGCTGGTGATCAGCCAGGACACCAGTGCCTACGGCGTGGACCTGCGTTACCGCAGCGACATCTGGGCTGGCCGGCCCCTCAAGACCCGCATCACCGAGCTGGCGGCCGCCCTCGGGCAGCTCGGCGTATGGGTGCGCCTGCACTACGTCTACCCCTATCCTCACGTGGACGAGCTGGTGGAGCTCATGGCCGCCGGCACCGTCCTGCCCTACCTGGACGTGCCCCTGCAGCACGGCAGCCCCCGCATCCTCAAGGCCATGCGCCGCCCCGCGGACGCCGAGGACATGGCCCGGCGCATTGCCGCGTGGCGGGACGCGTGTCCGCGCATCGCTCTGCGCAGCACCTTCATCGTCGGTTTCCCCGGCGAGACCGAGGCGGAGTTCAGGGAGCTGCTGGAGTTCCTCGCCGCGGCCCGCCTCGATCGGGTGGGGGCCTTCACCTACTCACCGGTGGAGGGCGCCACGGCCAATGCCCTCGGTGACCCGGTGCCCGAAGAGGTCAAGGAGGAGCGCCTGGCCCGCCTCATGGAGGCCCAGGCCGCCATCAGCCGGCAGCGCCTGGCCGCCCGCCACGGCGAGGTCACGGAGGTGGTGGTGGACGAGGTGAGCCCCGAGGCCGCCCTGTGTCGCAGCGAGCTGGAGGCCCCGGACGTGGACGGCGTGATCGTCGTCGAGTCCCCCGGCGACATGGCCGTCGGCCGCCGCTACCGGGTGCGCATCGTGGACTCGGATGAGCATGATTTGTGGGCTGAAAAGGCGAGGGAATAGGGAATTGGGAATAGGGAATAGCAACGGCGCCGTGACCCGATCGGCCGGGGATGTTGCAAGGGCTGCAGCCATGAACCACCGTCCTGGTGCCGGAGGGCGCCTCCATGGGAGGCCTCGGCAACGGGATGAGGTACGCCTTTTGCCTTTCCTATTCCCTATTCCCAATTCCCTATTCCCTGTACTCGGTTCTTACCCATGACCCCGGATCCAGCCGGTCTCCCCGAGCCCTACCGGTCCGCCTTGCGTGAGCTCTCCACCGTGGCCGACTTCATCCGCTGGGGGGCGAGTCGCCTCAGCGAGGCGGGGGTGTTCTTCGGCCATGGTACGGACAATGCCCTGGACGAGGCGGCGGCCCTGGTGCTCCATGGCCTGCACCTCGACCCGGCGCCGCCGGCGGAGGTGTTCGGGGCGCGCCTGACGGCGGTGGAGAAGGGCCGGGTGCTGGGTCTGTTGCGGCGGCGGGTGGAGGACCGGGTGCCCCTGCCCTATCTGACCCACGAGGCCTGGTTCGCCGGCCTGTCCTTCTACGTGGACGAACGGGTACTGGTGCCCCGTTCGCCCATCGCCGAGCTCATCGAGACCGGCTTCGAACCGTGGGTCGCCGGCGAGGGGGTGGAGGCGGTGCTGGAGATCGGCACCGGCAGCGGCTGCATCGCCATCGCCTGCGCCATGGCCTTCCCCCATGCCCGGGTGGATGCCACGGATGTATCCAACCAGGCCCTCGACGTGGCCCTGGAGAACGTCAAGCGCCACGGCATGGTGGAGCGGGTGCATCTGCACCGTGCCGATGTATTCCAGGGCCTGGAGCCGGATGGGGACTACGACATCATCGTCAGCAACCCGCCTTACGTGGACCGCCACGAGTTGCGTCACATGCCGGCGGAGTACCGCCGGGAGCCCCTGCTGGGTCTGGAGGCGGGGGAGGACGGGCTCGAGGTGGTGCGGCGCATCCTGGAGGACGCGCCCCGTTTCCTGGCCCCCGGCGGCATCCTGGTGGTGGAGGTGGGGGCGAGCCGGCTGGCCCTGGAGGCCGCCTATCCGAACCTGCCCTTCTACTGGCCGGAGTTCGAGCGTGGCGGCGAGGGCGTATTCATCCTCGAGGCCGCCGCCCTGGGCGCCTGATCCTCTGCAGGAACGGGTTTGCCCGCGAACGGGCCGCGGTGGTCCCTCGCCGGCCACGGCCGCGGGATCTTCCATGACGTTGACTCAGATCATCCGAGCAGGGGCGGTGCTGGATTACGCTCCGGGCCTATATGACAAAGACAGAGGCGTCGGTCATATTCGATCCGGACCTGATACGACGCTATGACAAATCCGGCCCCCGCTACACCTCCTATCCCACCGCGGTGCAGTTCACCGACGGCTTCGGCGAGGAGGAGTACCTGACGTTCGCCCGGGACAGCAACGCCGAGCCCATACCGCGGCCCCTGTCTCTCTACTTCCATCTGCCCTTCTGCGACACCATCTGTTACTACTGCGCCTGCAACAAGGTGGTGACCAAGAACCGCAGCCGGGCCACCGACTATCTCAGCCACCTGTACCGCGAGATCGCCATGCAGGCGGCGCTGTTCGATGCCGACCGCATGGTGGACCAGCTCCACTGGGGTGGCGGCACGCCCACCTTCATCAGCCACCAGCAGATGCGGGAGCTGATGGAGACCACGGGGCGCTTCTTCCGCCTCAGGGACGACGACGAGGGCGAGTACTCCATCGAGATCGACCCCCGGGAGGCGGGCAGCGACACTGTGGCCCTGCTACGGGAACTGGGATTCAACCGCATGAGCCTCGGCATCCAGGACTTCGACCCGGCGGTCCAGCAGGCGGTGAACCGCATCCAGTCGGTGGAGCAGACCGCCCTGGTGCTGGATGCCGCCCGCGCCGAGGGCTTCAAGTCCCTGAGTGTGGACCTCATCTACGGCCTGCCCCTCCAGGATACCGCCAGCTTCGGGCGCACCCTGGACAC
>JAABTG010000141.1 GCA_011389995.1 Thiotrichales bacterium | reverse complement strand
GGGCGAGTAGAATCAGGCCATGATCCCGTTGAGGAGGCAGCCATGAATGTTCGTCGCCGTTGGTATGTTGCTTGGATAATGTTGCTCGTCGGGCCTTGGACCGGCGTGGCGGCCCAGGGGCAGGGGCCCATGGCCGCCCTTCTGGAGCCGGGTACGGCCCTGCTGCTGCGCCATGCCCTGGCCCCCGGTATCGGGGACCCGCCCGGTTTCGAACTGGACGACTGCTCCACCCAGCGCAACCTGTCGGCCGCGGGCCGGGAACAGGCGCGGGCCCTCGGGGAGCGCCTGCGGGCCCTCGGCATTCCCTCGGCCCGGGTCTACTCCAGCCGCTGGTGCCGCTGCCTGGAGACGGCGCGCTTGCTCGACCTGGGGCCCGTCCAGCCCCTGCCGGCCCTGGATTCCTTCTTCCGACAGCGGGACGCGGGGCCCTCCCGCACCCGCGCCGCCCGCGAGTTCCTGGCCGCCCTGCCGCCCGGCCCATCGGTGATCCTGGTGACGCACCAGGTCAACATATCCGCCCTCAGCGGCCGTTTCGCCGCGTCCGGTGAAGGGGTGGTGGTGCGCATGTCGTCCCAGGGAGAGGTGGAGGTGCCGGGTGAGTGATCCCGGACGGATGATTCCCGGCCGCGTAACCGTGCCTGCAGTGGCGGACCCATGACCCGGGTCTCCCGCATGCTGGCGGCCGGGGGCCTGCTGCTGGCGGCCCTCGGCGCCGTGGCACAGGACTGTCCGCGGCCCACCATCGGCCTGGCATTGGGTTCCGGCGGGGCGGGCGGGCTCGCCCATATCGCCATGCTGGAGGTGTTCGATGAGCTGGAACTGCGCCCGGACGGCATGGCGGGCACCAGTATCGGCGCGGTGATGGGCGCCCTCTACGCGGCAGGGCTCGACGCCGGCGAGATCAAGGCCCTGTTTCGTGAGTTCGGCGGCTCCGCCCTCGACCCCCTGTCGGGCCTGGCGCGGGGTGGCGAGGCGCCCGGATGGCGTGATCTGTTGACGGTGGACCTGGAGAGCGGCGGCTTCATCGACGCCGACGGCTTTCTGGATTTCATCGCCGGGCACTTCGCGGCCCGGGAGTTTGCCGAACTGGAGATCCCCCTGCAGATCGTCGCCACCGACTACTGGAGCGGCAAGGCCCATGTCTTCAGGGAGGGTGACCTGCTGACGGCCGTGAAGGCCAGCATGGCCGTGCCCGGCCTGTTCGCCCCGGTGTCCTTCGGGGACGAGCTGCTGATGGACGGCGGCGCCGCCGATCCCCTGCCCGTGGATCTGCTCGGGGAGTTCGACGTAGTGGTGGCCATCGACGTGACCGGGGTGCGCAAGCAGTCCGGCGATGATGTGCCGGCCATTACCGACCTGCTGTTCAAGACCTTCGACATCATGCAGCAATCCATCATCCGCTCGAAGATGAAGGCCAACCCGCCGGACATCTACATCAAACCGGAGTTGACGGGGGTGCGCCTGCTCCACTTCGACCGCGTCGACGAGATCGTGGGGGCGGTCAAGGGCGATGCCGAGGAGTTGCGCGCCAGGCTGCGGGCCGTCACCGCCTGCCCTTGAACCGCGGGCGTGCAGGAACGGCGGGCCGGCCCCTTCACACGTAGAGCAGGATGGCGAAGTAGTGGGCGGCGCTGCCCGCCAGCACCAGCAGGTGCCAGGCGCCGTGGGCCCAGGGATACCAGTGGTCCAGGGCGTAGAAGGCCACCCCAAAGGTGTAGCACAGGCCGCCGGCCAGCAGCCATAGGAAGCCGCGGGGTGGCAGGGTGGCCAGCAGGGGATCGAGGACGAAGAGCACCATCCAACCCATGAAGAGGTAGATCACCACCGGCAGGATCCGCCGGCCGGCGGGGTGAACGGCATCGAGGACGATGCCGAAGACCGCCAGCCCCCAGATGGCACCGAACAGCCACCAGCCGGTGGCACCCCCGAGGGTGACGAGGGCGAAGGGCGTGTAGGTGCCGGCGATGAGCAGGTAGATGGCCTGGTGGTCGAGGATGCGAAAAAGCGGTCTGGCGCGGCCCCGCAGGCCGTGATAGAGGGTGGAGATCAGATAGAGCAGGAACAGGCTGGTGCCGTACACGGCGAAGGCCACCACCCGGGGGCCGTCTCCCGTCCCGGCGGCGGCGACCAGCAGCACGACCGTCCCGGCTAAAGCCAGGGCTGCCCCTACGAGATGGCTGATGCTGTTGAACCGCTCGCCACGATACATGCCAATTCCTTCGCGGGCGGGGACCCGCGTCAGGACTTAAACGGTTCCTGACACCGTTTTTGGGGGGCGCCGGCGACGCTCAGCCGCGGGGGGCGGCGCGGGTCAGGGGTACGAAGGCCACGTCGAGGGCCTTGGTCACTGCCGTGGTGCCGGCGTCGTCCTTGGTGACCACCAACAGCTCCTGGTGGCCATGGGGCTCGCCCACCGGGATCACCAACCGGCCACCGGGCTTCAGTTGATCCACCAGGGCCGGCGGTATGGAGGGGGCGGCGGCGGTCACCAGGATGCCGTCGAAGGGGGCCTTGGCGGGCCACCCGTGGTAGCCGTCGCCGACGTCGCATTCCACGTTGTCGTAGCCCAGGCGCCGCAGGATCTCCTGGGCCCGTGTGGACAGGGATTCGAGCACCTCGATGCTGTAGACCTTCTGCACCACCCGCGACAGCACCGCCGCCTGGTAGCCCGAGCCGGTGCCCACCTCGAGGATGATGTCCCCGGGCTCGGGGTCGAGGAGGTCCGTCATGAGGGCGACGATATAGGGCTGGGAGATGGTCTGGCCGTCACCGATGGACAGGGGGCGGTTGCAGTAGGCGTGGTCCCGGGCGGTATCCGGAACGAATTCGTGGCGGGGCACCGTGGCGATGGCCTCGAACACCCGTGGCCCGAGGGCGACGCGCCCGGTCATGGAGCGCGTGTTGCGCACCTCGGCCTGTATTTCCCGCAGCAGCTGTTCCACTTGTGACATCGCTTACCTCCTCTTTTCGGGCCCGTCGCGGCGGTGTCGTCCGGCCCCGCGCGTGGCCTGCCGCGTGCCCCCCGGGTGACTCTCGGGTGACAATGAACGCCGCAGTCGCCGGCGCCGCGGCCCGGGTTTCGGGGTGAGATTGGCGCCAACTTACACGCCATGCAACCGTTTCTGTTAACCGTGGCCGGGCCCCGGTCCGCCAATCGTTGACCGTTGAGAAAGGCACTGTCTATAGTCATTGAACCCTCGCAGGTAATGTGCCGGCCCATCCCCGGAGGAATCCCGATTGCGTGTCGACCTCGGCGCGGGTACCCCCACCCCCGACCCCTCAACATGGGGTGGGCCCATGCTCAGCTCGTGAATGAGCAATAACCGGCATATTCCGGAAATGCCGCCGCCGCGGCACCTGTCACCTGTCGGGGGAGTGGATCCGCCATGGACTACCTGATCATCGGCGCCGGGCCGGCCGTCGTGAACGCCGCCGAGACCCTGCGGGATCGCGACCCCGAGGCCGGGGTGCGTATGGTGGGGGAAGAGCCGGAGGCCCGGGCGGGGACATCACAATGGCCATCAGGGACACAGCCGCAGATATGAGCCGTGCCCCCCGGCTGGCCCTGGTTGCGGGACTGAGCGCGGTGGTGGTGGCGGCCGTGGCCGCCCTGCCAGCCATCCCCCAGTGGCAGTCCTACCACGATTTCGCCGACCAGCGTGGCTGGTGGGGGATCCCCAACACCCTCGACGTGGTCTCCAACCTCGCCTTCATCCTGGTGGCCGCGGCAGGCCTGGTCCGCCTGCTGGGGGTGCGCCGGCCGGCCTTCGCGGACCCCCGGGACGCCATCCCCTACCGGGTGTTCTTCGCCGGCCTCGGCGCCGTCGGTTGCGCCTCGGCCTGGTACCACCTGGCCCCCGACGACGGGCGCCTGCTGTGGGATCGCCTGGCCATGGTGGCGGTGTTCATGGCCTGGGTGGCGGCCCAGGTGGGCGAACGCCTGGGCGCCCGGGTAGGGGCGGTGGCGCTGCCGGTGCTGCTGCTGGCGGGCGCGGCGGCGGTGGCGTACTGGGGCGTCACCGAGGCCCGCGGCCATGGGGACCTGCGGCCCTACGGCGTGGTGCACCTCTATCCCATGGTGCTGGTACCCCTGCTGATGGCCCTCTACCCCTCCCGCTACAGCCGCGGCGGCGACGCCCTGGTGGTGCTGGGGCTGTACCTGACGGCCCTGGCCGCCGAGCAACTGGATGCCTGGATCTTCGCACTTACGGGACTGGTGAGCGGCCACACCCTCAAACACCTGGTGGCGGCGGCGGCGGCCCTGTGGGTGCTCCATTCCCTGGCCCGGCGGCGCCCCCGGCCCGGTGGTTAGTATCCTCAACCCGCCAGGCGCGGGCCGAGGGTGAGGCCCGCCAGGGCCGCCGCCGCCACCACCCCCAGGCCGATGGCGGCGGCCAGGGCCGTGGTGTCCATGCCGGTGTCGAGCAGCCAGCCGAACAGGGGTGGCCCGATGGCGGTGGAGAGGATCATCAAGGCCTGGACCAGGGCCCGGATGGCCCCCAGATGGAGGAGGCCGTAACGTTCCACCAGCAGGGGGGTAAGGGCGGTGGCCGCCAGCCCCAGGCCGAGACCCAGCAGGCCCGGCCACAGCAGGGCTGCCCACGGGGCATGGAAGGCGGCCAGTACCGCCATGGCGCCGGCCATGGGGAGCTGGGCGGGCAGGAACACCCGCCGGGCGCTCCAGCGGTCCACCAGCGGCCCGGCGGCCAGCAGCCCGGTGACGTGTCCGGCGGCGAACAGGGCCAGCCCCGAGGCCACCAGCTCCGTGGACCAGCCCTTGTGGAGGGCCATGGGGACCTGGTGGAAGAGCACGACGGTGACCACGAAGGGCGGTGCCACGGCCCCCGGCAGGAGGAGCAGGAAGCGCCAGTCCCCCACCACCTCGCGGAGGCTCCAGTCGGGGTGGGTGCCTGCCGACCCGGCGGGTGCCGTCTCGCCCCCGCCCCCGCCCCCGCCCCCCAGCAACACCAGCAGCAGGGGCAGGAAGAGGCCCACCACGGCGGCGGCGCTCAGCTGCCACAGGTCGCGCCAGTCCAGCAGGGTGAGGGCGGCCACTGCCACCGCCGGGAACACCGCCTCGGCGAGGGGGAAGCCCATGGCGGCGAGGCTCACCGCCTTGCCGCGGCCGCCGTGGAAGCGCTGGGCCATGGTGGTGATGGCGATGTGCCCCATCAGCCCCTGGCCCCCCAGGCGCAGCAGAAACAGTGCCGCCACCAGCCCGGCGGCCCCACCGGCTACCGACAGCAGCAGACAGCCGGCGGCCAGGATCCCCACCGCCCCGGCCAGGTACAGGCGCAGGTCCAGACGGTCGTACAGCCGCCCCACCCACAGCAGCAGGGTCGCACTGGCCAGGGTGGCGCCCCCGTAAACCAGGCCCAGGCCGCCGTGGTCGAGGCCGAAGTCCGAGCGCAGCGGGGTATTGAACAGGCCGATGTAGAAGGTCTGGCCGAACCCCGACAGGGTGGCGGCCAGCAGGCCGAAGGCCAGCAGCCTGCGGTGGGCGAGGACGAAGCGAAGATAGGTGCCGAGGGCGCCGAACACGACGGGATTCAAGGGGGGCGAATACCGGGGGGTGTCCCCGGCGGGGCCGGCTTTACACCACGCCGATGGTCATGGCGAGGGTGTGGGAGGCGCCGGCCCTCAGGGTGTAGGCATCGTCCAGGGCGTTGGCCGCCTCCACACAGACCATGGAGGTCCAGCCGTCATCGGGCATGTCGGCGAAGCCTTGGGCACCCTCGGCCCCCGGGTTCCATACCACCGTGCTGGCACTGCCGGCCTTGTCCACCTGGATGAGGCGCTGGCCGTCCTGGAGGATGGCGGTGCCGCCGTGGTCCAGATACACCCGGTCCATGGGGGCGTTCACCCCCAGGGGACCCTGCTGGACGGCGCGCCCGCCGTGGACCTTGTCCACGTAGGTGAGTCCCGTCAGGCCCTTCACCTCGAGGTCGCGGACATCGGCGACGCGAAAATAGGTGTGGAGGGCCTCGGAGACGGTCCAGTCTTCGTCGCTGCGATTCTCAGCGGTGAGTTCCAGGGTCAGGCGTTCCCCCAGGGTGACGGCCAGGCGCAGGCGAAAATCACCGGGCCAGGCGGCGCGGATGGCGGCGTCGGGTTCGAGGCGGAACACCGCCCGGGTGCCGGCATCCAGGGATTCCACCGCCTCCACCTCCCAGGTGACGTAGCGGGCCACGCCATGGGCCTTGTGGCCGGCGTCCTGCGGATGGGGGCCAAACCAGGGCCAGCATACCGGCACCCCGCCGCGCACCGGTTTGGCGCCGTCGTAGCGGGCCGTCTCGCTCACCCAGATCACCTCCTCGCCGTCCCGGGGGATGTAGCTGAGGAGGGTGGCGCCGAAGGGGGTGACGGTGGCCCGGCCATAGGCATTGTCCAGCTCCACCATCACCAGCTGGTCCCGCTGGTGGAAACGGACTTGCGGATGGGCGAAGCGGCGTTGCAGTTCGGCGAGCATGGTGGACTCCTGGGGGCGGTTGGGGGACGCCGTGGCGGATGGCGATGTCCGATGAGGGGCACATGATCGGCTGGTCTGGCGGCCGCGGCAAGGGGCCATGCCGGTGGTCTGCGGACCGCCGGGGCTCTTGCGGACGGGCCTTGGCGTCCGGGTAAGTGCTTCGACCGCGGGCATTTCTGCGGCCGTTCCACCATCCACCCATGCACGGGGTCGAGCACGATGCCTGGGGTAGCAGGCCAGAATACAGGCGGTCTGGTAGCATGGGATTGATTCCCGTTGCAGTATACAAGCCCTTGGAATGCCGCATGCCCGGATGCGTAACCATGACCTCCGATCTTCACCATGAGCGCCTCGATGCCGTGCAGCGTGCGGTGTCGGTCCGGGGTGCGCGGAAGGTGCTCGACCTCGGCTGCGGCGACGGCGATCTCCTCACCCGCCTGGCCGGCGATGAGCACTACCGGCGCCTCGTGGGGGTGGACCCGTCCCGGGAGGCCTTGCGGCGCCTGCGGGACCGCCTGGACGGCCTGGTGGTTGGAGAGAAGCATTGTCATGTGGAGTTGGTGCACGGTTCCATGACCGAGGCCCTCGCGGGCCTTATCGGCTTCGACTGCGCCACCCTGGTGGAGTCCATCGAACACGTCGATCCGAGGCACCTCTCCCTGCTGGAGCGGGCGCTGTTCGAATCCCTGCGTCCCGCGGCGGTGGTGATGACCACACCCAATGCGGATTTCAATCCCCTGCTCGGTCTCCCCCCCGGGGAATTCCGGCATCCCGGCCACCGTTTCGAATGGGGGCGGGCGAAGTTCCGCGGCTGGTGCCGGGGAGTGGCCGCGCGCAACGACTACCATGTGGCCTGTTCCGACCTGGCCGGGGTCGACGCCATCCACGGCGGCGCCAGCCAGATGGCGGTGTTCGACCGGCCGGCGAAGGCGGCAGCCGAGCACCCTTCGAGACATCCATGAGGCAAACCATGACCACCATAGTGAGCGTGCTGGTCCTGCTGCTGGCAGGCGTCATCGTGCTGTTCGCCATCCTCGGGCTGGTGTCCCGCAAAGGGGAGCCGCCGGGCCTGGTGGATGGTCACCTGGCGCCATGCCCCGACAGCCCCAACTGCGTGTCCAGCGAGGCACCGCCGGGGGCGCGCCACCATGTGGAGCCCCTGGCGGCCATGGACGACGGTGCCACGGCGTCCCTGGCGGTGCTGGATGATGTGATTCCCGCCATGGGAGGCCGCGTCGGTGTGCGGGAGGACGACTACCTGGCGGCGGAGTTCTCCTCGGCCCTGTTCGGCTTCGTGGATGATCTGGAGGTGCGTGGCGATGAGGCCCGCGGCGTCATCCACTTGCGCTCTGCGTCCCGCGTCGGGTACAGCGACGGCGGCGTCAACCGCGCCCGTGTGGCAGCCCTGCGGGCCCGTTACGAGGGGCGCATGAAGGCGCCTGAAAGGCGTCCGTAGGCCGACAGATCCGCTGCATTCTACCGACCCCCGACCCCCGACCCCCGACCCCCGGGTTTCATGGTTAGCGCGGTTCGGCCACCACCCGCAGGCCCAGTACCGTATAACGCACGTCGGGGGCGTTGGCACCCCGATAGGCGGGGCGCACCTGATGCACGGGGCAGTGGTAGGAGCCGCCGCGGCGCACCTTCGAGACCCCCGTCGCGGGGCCCTCGGGGTCGCGGCGGGGTGCCGCCGTATAGGTGTCGGGGGCGTAGTAGTCGGCCACCCATTCCCAAACGTTGCCCAGGGTGTCGTAGAGACCGAAGGCATTGGGCTCGCGGGTGGCCACGGCATGGGCATGGTCGCCGGAGTTGGCGATGTACCAGGCATGGTCCGGCAGGTCCTCCCGGGACACCGGCCGCAGCCCGGTAGTGCCGGCGCGGGCGGCGTATTCCCATTCGGCCTCGGTGGGCAGGCGGTAACGGTGGGCGGGGTCCAGGCGGTTCAGTTCCTCCACGAAGCGCGCCGCCATGGTCCACGACACTGCCGCCACCGGCAGGCGTTGCCATCCCTCGCCCTCCCACCATGGGGCGGGACCGGGTCGGTTCTCCATCACCTCGAGCCATACCCCCTGGGTGACCTCCGTCTGTCCCAGATAGAAGGGACTGGAGATGATGACCTCGTGGGCGGGGGTCTCGTCCCCGGCGTAGTCGGGGTCCGGGTCGGGGACTTCGGCGGCGGCCGCCGCCGGCTCGGTGGTACCCATGACGAAGCTGCCGGCGGGGATCTTGACGAACCGCATCCCCAGGTCATTTTCGATGATCTCCCGGGTCGGGATCTGCTGGGCCACCATGGGCGTGGCGGCCAGCATTGAGGCGATTAAGACGGCGATGTGGATGGGACTGGGTTTCACGGGCTGCTCCTTGGCTTGTCTTCTAGAGACCGCGCGGGGCGTCGGGATCTGGCGGGCGGGGGCATGTTACCGTGCCGGCAATGGAGAGCTCGGTCCGGCAAGTTTCGCGTCCCCCGGACGGTCCTGTGGAGGAGACCGTCCCTCGGGAGCGCCGACCGTTCTCGCACCATAAAACCGACCGGAGGAGATAACCCCATGTCTTTATTACAGGACCCGCGCCGCTATCGGGCCATCGCCTTGTTGGCGGCGATGATTCCCGCCTTTGCTTCCATCGACGCCGCGGTCGCGGCCGAGGCGTCTTCGCCGGCCATCTCCGCGGAGTTTCCCTACGAATCCCGCTACGTGGAGGTGCTCGGCTCCAGGATGCACTACGTGGAGGAGGGCGAGGGGGATCCCATCCTCCTGCTCCATGGCCAGCCCACGTCATCCTATCTGTGGCGCAATATCATTCCCCATCTCTCGGACCGCGCCCGGGTCATCGCGCCGGACAACATCGGCTTCGGCAAGTCCGACCGCCCGGACATCGACTACAGCTACGCCAATCACGTCAGCTACATCGAGGGGTTCATCGAGGCCCTGGGCCTCGAGAACGTCACCGTCGTGGGCCACGACTGGGGTTCGGCCTTCGCCCTCGATTATGCCGCCCGCCATGAAGACAACGTCAAGGGCGTGGCGTTCTTCGAGGCCATCGTGGCCCCCATGTTCCCGGCCGCGGGCTACGACGACCTGCCGCCCATGCTCAACGAGTTCTTCACCACCCTGCGCTCGGACAAGGGCGCCGATCTGATGGTGGACCAAAACTACTTCGTGGAGCGGGCCCTGCCGGACATGGTGATGCGTGACCTCACCGATGAGGAGATGGACGCCTATCGGGAGCCCTTCCAGACCCGGGAGTCCCGCCGCCGCGTCATCGTGCCCTGGCCCAACCAGATCCCCATCGGCAACCGTCCGCCCCACACGACGAGGGTGGTGGGCAACTACAATCAGTGGCTCACGACCACCGACAAGCCGAAGCTCATGCTCTATGCGAAGCCCGGCGCCCTCAATGGCCCCGCCGCGGCCGAGTGGATGGTGGCCCACGCGCAGAACATCGAGACGGTCTATGTGGGCGAGGGGCTGCATTACCTGCAGGAGGATCAGCCCGAGGCCATCGGCCGCGCCATCGCCGACTGGTATCGGCGCCTGGCTCATTGAGGAGGTATTGACCGTGGCTTGACGGCCCATCTCCGGACCTTGTCTGATGCCGGGAGGGACCCCGGCCCCTGATGGGGAAGCCCGCGGCCGCAGCTATCGCCCTACCGCGGCCCCGGGTTCCCCGGGTCTGCCCGGCGTCCGGGTCCGGCGTCGCCGGGTGCCTGTAGTATCATCCCCCCCTTTCGACCGCGGTGCCTGACGGGCCTGAATCGTCCCCTCAGTCGTCACCCTGGCGAATCGGCGCGCAGCCAGGTCGGGCCCGGTACATGTCCGGTCCGACTTCCGCATTGCAATCACTTGCGTGGTTGATGTGATGGTCCATTCACGGACCAAACGGGAAGTACTGAAATATTCAGGGCTTCCCCAAGGGGACATACCGGGGGGTGTGATGTTCGAGGTCATCGTAATCTCTTTTGCTTTCATTGCCGGGCTGGCGGCGCGGCAGATCGGCCTGCCGCCCCTGGTGGGCTTCCTGGTGTCCGGTTTCGCCCTCAGTGCCACGGGTGGTGCCCTGGGGCTGCCGGCCTACAGTGGCGAGGTCCTCGAGCACATGGCCCATATCGGCGTGCTCATGCTGCTGTTCACCGTCGGCCTGAAGCTGAAGCTCGGCCAGTTGATCAAGCCCCATGTCATCGGCGGCGGCCTCGCCCATTTCGCCATCACCGTGGGTGTGCTCACCCCCGGTATACGCTTCGTGCTGGACGTGGACTGGGACACGGCCCTGCTGCTGGCCATCGCCCTGTCCTTCTCCAGCACCGTGCTGGCCGCCAAGATCCTGGAGGGGAAAAAGGAGCTCGGCGCCTTCCACGGGCGGGCCGCCATCGGCATCCTCATCATCCAGGACATCGTGGCCCTGGCGGTCATCGCGATATGGGGCGGCAACACGCCCTCCATCTGGGCCCTGTGGATCCTGGCGCTGCCCCTGCTGCGCCCCCTCCTGCACCGGCTGCTGGATCTGAGCGGTCACGATGAGGTGCTGGTGCTCATGGGCATGCTGCTGGCCCTGGTGGTGGGGGGGTACGCCTTCCAGGCGGTGGGGGTGAGCGGCGAGATCGGCGCCCTGCTCATGGGCGTGCTGGTGGGCAGCCACGAGCGGGCCAAGGAGATGTCCGAGGCCCTGTGGAGCCTCAAGGAGGTGTTCCTGGTGGGCTTCTTCCTGCAGATCGGCATGCAGGGCCTGCCGGATGCGGGGGACCTGGCCTTTGCCCTGGCCTTCGCCGTCATCCTGCCCCTGAAGGGGATACTGTTCTTCTTCCTGCTGGTGCTGTTCCGCCTGCGGGCCCGCAATGCCTTCCTCGGTGGCCTCAGCCTCGCCGCTTACAGCGAGTTCGGCCTCATCGTGGCGGCGGCCGTGTTGCCCCAGTGGCTGGTGCCCCTGGCGGTGACGGTGGCCCTGTCCTTCGTCATCGCCGCGCCCCTCAATCGCCTGGCCCATCCCCTCTACCAGCGCTTCGCGTCGTTCCTGGAAGGCTTCGAACAGCGGCGCAAACATCCCGACGAAGAGCCGGCGACCTTCGGCGATGCGGAGATCCTCATCATGGGCATGGGCCGCACCGGCAGTGCCGCTTACGACTTCATGGTGCCGCGCAACCCGCGGGTGATCGGGCTGGATGCCGATCCTTACACCGTGGGGGCCCAGACCGCGGCGGGGCGCAAAGTCGTCTATACGGACGTGGAGGACTCCAACTTCTGGCACGGCGTGGACCTGTCGGGGATCCGCGCCGTGGTGCTGGCCATGGACCATGTGGATGCCAAGACCATGGCGGCGCGGGAATTGCGGGTGAAGGGCTTCGCCGGGCCCATCGTCTCCCACGCCCTCCATGAGGACCATGTGGCCCTCATCAAGGCGGCCGGCGCGGATGAGACCTACCTCACCATGCACGAGGCCGGCGTGGGCCTCGCGGAACACGTGTGCGAGGCCCTCGGCAACTCCGCAGAAACCCCATCGGCCTGACGACCCTGTCCCGAAGCCTGGAGCGGGCGATGTCGCGGCCGGGCGCCAAGGTCCCGGCCGGCTACTCGGCGTGAAAGGCCGATTGCCCCACATTTCCCTGCGAAGTGAGTGGATTTTCTATCCGCCCTGGCGAATACTTCTGCCCGCCGCGTCCTGACTCAAATGACAAACAGCCCACTGACGTATCCAAGGGCCCAAGGCCACGCGGCGGGTAAGACACTCT
>JAABTG010000140.1 GCA_011389995.1 Thiotrichales bacterium | reverse complement strand
GACGTGGATACCGGTAATCTCAGGCTGTCCGTGGGCGCGGGGGTCACCTGGCTGTCACCCCTGGGTGCGCTGACCTTCAGCGTGGCCCAGCCTTTGAATGACGAAGACGGTGACGAGGTGCAGAATTTCCAGTTCACTTTCGGCAACACGTTCTAGTGTCCTGTCCCGTAAGGATGTTCGAGAAGTCGCGCCGGGCGCGTTGCGTCAGGCAAGGCAAGAGGAGGAGGCATAGCACCGCTATGGCGACGACGAGCAACGCCCCATGGCGTGACGCGAACAAGCGAGAATTGAAACATCCTCACGGGACAGGGCACTAGTGTCCTGTCCCAACGAATCAGGAGTGAAAAATTGAATAGACTGGCCATATCCCTGTTAGCACTCGCCATCGGCGCGCTGCCCGTACTGGCCCATGCCGCGGACGTTAAGATAGGTTACGTGAATATCGAAAAGGTCCTGGAGGCCGCTCCCCAAGCGGAGAGCGCGCGCACGGCCATCGAAAAGGAGTTCGCCCCGCGGGACCGCGAGCTGGTCAGATTCCAGAAGGATCTGCGCGACATGGCCGAGCGTCTGGAGAAAGACGGTGCCATCATGAGCGAGAGTGATCGCACCAATCTGGCCCAGGAGATCCGCTCCAAGAAGCGTGACCTCAAGCGTATGACGGATGAATTCCGCGAGGACCTCAACATCCGCCGCAACCAGGAACTGGGTACGCTGCAGCGGCAGGTCTTGGAGGCCATCCAGACCCTGGCGAAGCAGCAGGGTTACGATCTCATCGTGCGGGATGTCCTCTACTATAGCGATAAGGTGGATATCACCAACCAGGTTATCGACCGTCTGGAGGCCCGCTGACGGCCCTTCGGGTCACGGGGCCGGGGCGTATCCATGGACCTCAGCCTCCAGGAGCTCGCCGAGCGCATCGGAGCCCGGCTCGAGGGTGACGGCGGGATCCGCGTCCGTGGCGTCGCCACCCTGACGGGGGCGGGCCCGGGCGACGTCAGCTTCCTGACCAGTCCCGCCTATCGCGGCCACCTGGGAGAGACCCGGGCGTCCGCGGTCATCCTGGGAGAGGAGGATCTGCCGGCCTGTCCCACCCATGCCCTGGTCATGGCCAACCCCTACGCCGGCTACGCCCATGCAGCCAGCGCCCTGAACCCACCCGAGGCCCCACCGGTGGGTCGCCATCCCGGTGCCCATGTGGAGCCGTCGGCCAGTATCGGCGACGGCGTATGGATAGGCCCGGGTGCGGTTGTGGAGGCGGGGGCCCGCATCGGGGCGGGCTGTTTCATCGGCCCCGCCTGCGTGGTCGCGCGGGGCGCCGAGCTCGGCCCCGGCGGGCACCTGGTGGCCAGCGTCTACATCGGTGAGTCGGTGCGGGTGGGCGCCCGCTGTCTGATGCATCCGGGGGCGGTTATCGGCGCCGATGGCTTCGGTTTCGCCCAGGAGGACGGTCGCTGGGTCAAGATTCCGCAACTCGGTTCGGTGGTGCTGGGCGACGACGTGGAGATCGGGGCCAATACCGCCGTGGACCGTGGGGCCCTCGATGACACTCTCATCGGCGACGGCGTCAAGTTGGACAACCACGTGCAGATCGGCCACAACGTGCGCATCGGCGAGCACACCGCCATCGCCGGCATGTCGGGGGTGGCGGGCAGTGCGGTCATCGGTAAACGTTGCGGCATCGGCGGCGGTGTGGGCGTGAATGGCCATGTGGAACTGGCGGACGGCGTCTATCTGACGGTGCATACCACCGTCTACCACAGCATTCCCGAGCCCGGCGTCTATTCCTCCGGCGTGATGGAGCAGGACAACCGGAGCTGGCGCAGGAATACCCTGAGGTTCCGCCAGCTCGACGACATGATGAAGCGGATCAGGACGCTGGAGAAAAAGGTCGAAGGGGGGGGATGACGACACCGGATGCCCGCCCCGGGGGCCCCGCCCGACGCCATGGACCGGCTCCGCCCCTCGGCCGCCCAGGGGCGAACACTCCCGCTACGCCGGTCGTCTCCGCGCGATGCGAAGGCCCTACCCCGTAGCGGCATACCTAAAACTTTAGAGACCAACAGCCTCATGAGCGAGATAGACGTATTAGACATCCGCGGCATCCTCGATTTCCTGCCCCACCGCTATCCCTTCCTGATGGTGGACAGGGTCCATGCCTTCGAGAACCATAAATGGCTCACCGCCAGCAAGAACGTCACCTACAACGAACCCTTCTTCCAGGGCCACTTCCCCGATAACCCGGTCATGCCGGGCGTCCTCATCATGGAGGCCCTGGCCCAGGCCACGGCCCTGCTGGCGTTGCTGAGCGACGACCTGCGTCTCGACGGCACCCGGGTCTATTATCTCGCGGGTCTGGACAAGGCGCGCTTCAAGAGCATCGTGTCCCCCGGCGACGTCCTGCACATGCGGGTGGAGGAGAACCAGATGGTGCGGGGGGTGGGGCGCTGCACCTGCGTCGCCAAGGTGAACGACAAAGTGGCGGCAAGCGCGGAGATCATGGGGGTGATTCGGGAAATCAAGCCGTGATTCATCCCACGGCCATCATCGACCCGCGGGCCCGCATCGCGGAGGACGCGGAGGTGGGACCCTATACCATCATCGGTGCGGACGTCGAAGTGGGTGAGGGCTGCATCATCGGGCCCCACGTGGTGATCAACGGGCCCACGCGCCTCGGCCGGGACAATCGTGTCTACGCCCACTGTTCCATCGGCGGCGATCCCCAGGACAAGAAATACGGCGGCGAGGCCTCGGCCCTGGAGATCGGGGACCGCAACACCATCCGGGAATTCTGCACCATCAATCGCGGCACCGTGCAGGACACCGGCACCACCCGGGTGGGGGATGACAACTGGATCATGGCCTACGTCCATATCGCCCACGACTGCCAGGTGGGCCATCACACCGTATTCGCCAACTGCGCCTCCCTCGCCGGCCACGTCTACGTGGGCGACCACGCCATCCTCGGCGGCTTCACCCTGGTGCACCAGTTCTGCCGCGTGGGGGCCCACAGCATCACCGCCATCGGCACCGCCATGCTGAAGGATGTACCGCCCTTCGTGATGGCCTCGGGCAACTTCGCCACGCCCCATGGCATCAACCTCGAGGGCATGAAGCGCCATGGCATCTCCAAGGACGCCATGGCCGCCGTGCGGCAGGCCTACAAGGTGCTCTACCGCCAGAACCTGTCCTTCGACCAGGCCAAGACCGCCCTCGGGCCCCTGGCGGCTGATTTTCCGGAAGTGGCCCTGTTCCGGGAGTTCCTCGAGGCCTCGACACGCGGTGTCATCCGTTGACGCCGTGACGGTACCCCGGGCAACCCCCGCCATCCATCCGTGCGCATAGCCCTGGTGGCCGGGGAGCCCTCGGGAGACCTGCTGGGGGAGGGGCTCATGGCGGCCATCCGGCGGCGAGTCCCGGACAGCGAGTTTCTCGGCATCGGCGGTCCCCGCATGGAGGCCGCGGGCTGTCGCGGCCTCTACCCCATGGAGCGGTTGTCGGTGATGGGGCTGGCGGAGGTGGTCCACCGCCTGCCGGAGTTGCTGCTCCAGCGCCGGCGCATGGCGCGCCAACTGGCGGCGGCCCGGCCGGACGTGTTCGTCGGCATCGATGCGCCGGATTACAATCTGGGCCTGGAGCGCTACCTCAGAGGGGCCGGTATGGCCACCGTCCACTACGTGAGCCCTTCGGTGTGGGCGTGGCGTGCCCACCGCGTCAAGGCCATACGGAAATCCACGGATCTCATGCTCACCCTGTTTCCCTTCGAGGCCGCCTTCTATGAGCGGGCAGGCGTGCCGGTGCGTTTCGTGGGCCACCCCATGGCCGATGCGATTCCCCTGGACAACCCCCCCCGGCCCGCCCGCCGGCGCCTCGGACTCGCGGCGGGAGCCACTTGGGTGGCCCTGCTGCCCGGCAGCCGCCCCAGCGAGATCCGTCATCTGGCGCCGGCCATGCTGGCGGCCGCCCACTGGATGGCCGGACAGCGGCCGGGGTTGCGCTTCGTGATCCCCGTAGTGAACGCACGCGCCCGCCACCTCGTGGCCCGGGCCCTCGACGATGCCCCGCAAGGGTTGGATATCACCCTGGTGGACGGCCGGAGTCGCGAGGTCATGGCGGCGGCCGACGGCGTGCTGCTGGCCTCGGGTACGGCGACCCTCGAGGCCCTGCTCATCAAGCGCCCCATGGTGGTGGCCTACCGCGTGCATCCCCTCACCTATCGGCTGGTGAAGCCCCTGCTGCGGGTGGACCGCTTCGCCCTGCCCAACCTGCTGGCGGGGCGTGAACTGGTGCCCGAATTCATCCAGGGCGATGTGGTCCCCCAACGGCTGGGGGCCGAGCTGTTGCGGCTGATGGAGGACGAGACGTCGGCGACGGCCTACCGGCTGACTGCCGAGGCCATTCATCGCGACCTGCGCCGGGACGCCGACGCGCGGGCGGCGGAGGCGGTGCTGGAGCTGGTGACAACCGGGGCCGACCGTTGAAGGGCGCGGCCCGCACACCCCGAAGCGGCCTCCTCACGGCGGGGGTGGACGAGGCCGGCCGCGGGCCCCTGGCGGGGCCGGTGATGGCCGCGGCCGTGATCCTCGACCCCGGTCGCCGGCCGCCGGCGGTGCGGGATTCGAAGTTGCTGGGCTGCGAACGGCGGCTGGCCCTCTCCCTGGAGGTGAAGGCGCGTGCCCTGGCGTGGGCCGTGGGCCGGGCGGAGGTGGAGGAGATCGACGGCATCAACATCCTCCAGGCCACCATGCTGGCCATGGTGCGGGCCGTGGCCGCCCTCAGTCGGCTGCCCGGCCTGGTACTGGTGGATGGCGACCGCGTCCCCCCCGGCCTGCCGTGTCCGGCGCGGGCCGTGATCAAGGGGGATACCTCGGTGGCGGTCATCAGTGCCGCCTCCATCCTCGCCAAGACCTGTCGCGACGCCGAGATGGTGGCCCTGGAGGAGACCTTTCCCCAATATGGTTTTGCCCGCCACAAGGGCTACGGCACCCCGGAGCATCTCCTGGCCCTGCAGCGCTTCGGCCCCTGTGGGATCCACCGGCGCTCCTTCGCGCCGGTGAAGGCCCTCCTGGAGGGGGATGGCGCGATTGAGGCCGGGGGACCGTGTCGGTGATCATAGGGCCATGACACCCGGTTACGTTCATCTGCGCCTCCATACCGAATTCTCCCTGGTGGACGGGCTGCTGCGCATCAAGCCGCTGATGGCGCGCACCCGGGAGTTGGGCATGGGGGCCCTGGCCCTCACGGATCAATGTAATCTGTTCGCCCTGGTGCGCTTCTACAAGGCCGCTCAGGCGGCGGGCATCAAGCCCCTGGTGGGTGTGGACCTGTGGGTGGATAACGGCGAGGGCCCGCCGGGCCGGCTGGTGCTGCTGTGCCAGGACGGCGTGGGCTACCGCAATCTCACGGGGCTGGTGTCCCGCAGTTACCAGGAGGGCCGGGCTCAGGGCCGGCCCACCGTCGCCAGGCCGTGGCTGGAAGGGGCCACCGACGGCCTCATCGCCCTCTCGGGGGGGCTCGCCGGCGACGTGGGACAGGCCCTGGTGGAGGGTGAGCCGGGGCGGGCCCGGGAACGGGCCGCCCACTGGCAACGCCTGTTCCCCGAGCGCTTCTACCTGGAGCTCCAGCGCACCGGCCGCCCCCGGGAGGAGGATTACCTCCATGCCGGCGTCGCCCTGGCGGGCGAGGCGGGGATACCGGTGGTGGCCACCAACGACGTGCGGTTCCTGGAGGCGGCGGATTTCGAGGCCCACGAGGCCCGGGTCTGCATCCAGGAGGGGCGCACCCTGGCGGATCCCCGCCGCCCCCGGGAGTACAGTCCCCAGCAGTACCTGCGCTCGCCGGCGGAGATGGCGGAGTTGTTCGCCGATCTCCCGGAGGCCCTGGAGAACACGGTGGAGATCGCCCGGCGCTGCAACGTGCGCCTGTCCCTGGGCAAGAACTTCCTGCCCGCCTTTCCCCTGCCGGCGGGCAAGAGCGAGGATGAATGGCTGGAGGAGGAGGCCCGCCGGGGGCTGGAGCAGCGCCTCGCCACCCTCTTCGATGCCACCGCCCCCGACTACGCCGCCCGCCGCGCGCCCTACGACGAGCGCCTGGCCCATGAGCTCAAGGTCATCATCGGCATGGGCTTCCCCGGCTACTTCCTCATCGTCGCCGACTTCATCCTGTGGGCCAAGAACAACGGCATCCCGGTGGGCCCGGGGCGGGGCTCGGGGGCCGGCTCCCTGGTGGCCTACGGCCTCGGCATCACCGATCTGGACCCCATTCGCTTCGACCTGCTGTTCGAGCGCTTCCTCAACCCCGAGCGGGTGTCCATGCCCGACTTCGACGTGGATTTCTGCATGGCGGGGCGGGACCGGGTCATCGACTACGTGGCGGAGCGTTACGGCCGCGAGAAGGTGTCCCAGATCATCACCTACGGGTCCATGGCGGCCAAGGCCGTGGTCCGCGACGTGGGCCGGGTCCTCGGCCATCCCTACGGTTTCGTGGACAAGGTGGCCAGGCTCATCCCCTTCGACCTCAAGATGACCCTGGCCAAGGCCCTGGAGGTGGAACCCGAGCTCCGGCGCCGCTACGACTCGGAAGAGGAAGTCCACGGCCTCATCGAGCTGGCGCGCAAGCTGGAGGGGTTGGCGCGCAACGCCGGCAAGCATGCCGGCGGCGTGGTCATCGCGCCCACGGAGCTCACGGACTTCACGCCGCTGTACTGCGAGCACGGCTCCCAGAGCGTGGTGACCCAGTTCGACAAGGACGACGTGGAGGCGGTGGGGCTGGTGAAATTCGATTTCCTCGGCCTGCGCACCCTCACCATCATCGACTGGGCGTTGAAGACCGTGAACGCCCAGCGGGCGGCGGCGGGCCGGGGCGCCATCGACATCAACCTCATCCCCACGGAAGACCGGGAGACCTTCGCCCTCATAAAGTCCGCCCGCACCACCGCCGTGTTCCAGCTGGAATCCCGGGGCATGAAGGACCTCATCCGCCGCCTCCAGCCCGACTGTTTCGAGGACATCATCGCCCTGGTGGCCCTGTTCCGGCCCGGGCCCCTGCAGTCGGGCATGGTGGACAACTTCATCGACCGCAAGCACGGCCGGGAGAAGGTCTGCTATCCCGACCCCCAGTATCAGCACGAACGGCTCAAGCCCATCCTGGAGCCCACCTACGGCGTCATCCTCTACCAGGAGCAGGTGATGCAGATCGCCCAGGTGCTGGCGGGTTATACCCTGGGGGGAGCCGACCTGCTGCGCCGTGCCATGGGCAAGAAGAAGGCCGAGGAGATGGCCAAGCAGCGGGCGGTGTTCGCCGAAGGGGCGGCGGCCCAGGGGGTGGACCCGGACCTGGCCACCAAGATCTTCGATCTGGTGGAGAAGTTCGCCGGCTACGGCTTCAACAAGTCCCACTCCGCGGCCTATGCCCTGGTTTCCTACCAGACGGCCTGGCTCAAGGCCCACTATCCGGCCGCCTTCATGGCGGCGGTGCTGTCCTCCGACATGGACAATACCGATAAGGTCAAGGAGTTCCGTCGCGAGGCCCTGGAACTCGGTCTCGTGGTGCAGCCGCCGGACATCAACCAGTGCGAGTACATGTTCACGGTGGCGGACGACGCCACCATCCGCTACGGCCTCGGCGCCATCAAGGGGGTGGGGGAGGGCGCGGTGCAGAATCTGGTGGAGGAGCGCCGGGCCCACGGCCCCTATGCCGACCTGTTCGACCTGTGCTGCCGGGTGGACACCCGTAAGCTCAACCGGCGTGCCCTGGAGGCCATGATCCGGGCCGGTGCCCTGGACGGCCTGGGGCCGGACCGCGCCGTCATGTGGGCCACCCTGCCCATGGCCCTCAAGGCGGCAGAGCAGGCCAGCCACAATGCCCATACCGGCCAGGACGACCTGTTCGGTGCCGCCACGGAACCCGCCGAGGGCCAGCGCGTCCTGACCTACGAGGCGGCCGCCCCGTGGGTCGATGAGCAGCGCCTGGCGGGGGAGAAGGAGAGTCTCGGCTTCTACGTCTCCGGCCACCCGGTGGATGCCCACCGCGCCCTCCTGGCGCCCCTGGTCAGCGGCCGCCTCGCGGACATTCGGCCTAGCGCCCCGGAGGCCGGTGTGGTGGCGGGCCTGGTGGTGGCCGTGAGGACTGCCGAGAGCCGGCGCGGGCGCATGGGGATCCTCACCCTGGAGGACGATACCGGTGAGATGGAGGTGGCCCTGTTCGCCGAGGTCTTCCGGCGTTACCAGCCCCTGGTGGAGAAGGATGCCCTGCTGGTGGCCGAGGGCGAGGCCAAGCCCGATGAGCGCAACGGCGGCTGGTCCTTCAATGCCCGTCGCGTCATGACCCTGGATCAGGCCAGGGCGGAATTCGCCAAGCGGTTGCGGGTGCGCCTCACCGGTGACGGTGCCACCAACGGCCTCTCCGACCGCCTCAACCATATCCTCGAGCCCTTCCGCGACGGCACCACTCCGGTGTTCGTGGACTACCGTTGCCCCGGGGCCTGCGTCAGCCTGCGTCTCGGCGACGACTGGCGGGTACGGGTGGCCGACGAGCTCATCGTGCGCCTGGCGGAGCTGGCGGGGGACGACGGCGTCGAGGTGGAGTACAACTGAACTCCACCCGGTGGGATTGGCCCATGCCAAGGCCCCGACCAACCCTGTTAGACTATCGGGTTTAGCGCGGTGTTCCCCCCCTCCCGGCCTCCCCCGCGAGCGGGGGAGGGGGCTCTTCTCCCTCCCCACTTGTGGGGAGGGTCGGGGAGGGGACAGGCCCGGCGGTGGAAGGGGCGGCCGGCGTGGGTTTCCCCCTCCATCTCCCCCACAAAGTGGGGGAGGGACAAAGTGCGCCTGCGGCGCTATTGGTAGATGGTAGATGGTAGATGAAATGAACCTTAACTATCTCGATTTCGAACAGCCCATCGCCGAGCTCGAGGCGAAGATCGAAGAGCTGCGTTACGTCACCGACGATTCCGAACTCGACATCGACGCGGAGATCGAGCGGCTGGAGCAGAAGAGCGAAGAACTGGTGAGCGGCATCTTCGCCGGTCTGACGCCGTGGCAGGTGGCCCAGGTGGCGCGTCATCCCCAGCGCCCCTACACCAAGGACTACCTGGAGCGGGTGTTCACCGACTTCAACGAACTCCACGGCGACCGCGCCTTCGGTGATGACCCGGCCATCGTGGGCGGGCTGGCCCGCTTCGAGGGCACGCCGGTGATGGTCGTCGGCCACCAGAAGGGCCGCGACACCAAGGAGAAGGTGCGACGCAACTTCGGTATGCCGCGGCCCGAAGGCTACCGCAAGGCCCTGCGCCTGATGCACATGGCCGAGCGTTTCAAGGTGCCGCTGGTCACCCTCATCGACACCCCCGGCGCCTACCCCGGGGTGGGGGCGGAGGAAAGGGGCCAGAGCGAGGCCATCGCCCGCAACCTGTTCGAGATGTCGGGTCTCAAGACCCCCATCGTCGCCATCGTCATCGGCGAGGGGGGGTCCGGCGGGGCGCTGGCCATCGGCATCGGCGATCGGGTGTTCATGCTCCAGTACAGCACTTATTCCGTGATCTCCCCCGAGGGTTGCGCCTCCATCCTGTGGAAGAGCGCGGAGAAGGCCCCGGAGGCCGCCGAGGCCCTGGGCATCACCTCCCAGCGCCTGCTGGACCTCGGCCTCATCGACGGCGTCATCCCCGAGCCCCTGGGGGGAGCCCATCGGGACCACGAGGAGATGGCGGAGAACATCGCCGACACCCTGCGGGAGGCCCTCAAGGCCCTCACCGACCAACCCATGGACCAGGTGCTGGCCCGCCGCCGGGAGAGACTGCGGGCCTATGGGAAGGTGCAGACGAACTAGGGAATAGTGAATAGGGAATAGCAACGGCAACGGCGGCTACGCTTCTGCTATTCCCTATTCCCTATTCCCTATTCCCTATTCCCTGATAGTCTCCCGCGCTTACCGTAAACTCTCCGGCCATGCCTCAAGCCACCCCCAGAAACATCTTCTCCTATCCCCAGTTCTGGGCCGCCCGGCTCGGGCCCGCCCCGGTGTTGCCCATGAGCCGGGAGGAGATGGATCTGCTGGGCTGGGATGCCTGCGACATCATTCTGGTGACCGGCGACGCCTACGTGGACCATCCCAGCTTCGGCATGGCGGTCATCGGGCGGGTGCTGGAGGCCCAGGGTTTCCGCGTAGGCATCATCGCCCAGCCCTCCTGGGAAGGCATCGAGGACTTCGCCCGTCTGGGGCCGCCGCGGCTCTTCTTCGGCGTCACCGCGGGCAACATGGATTCCATGGTCAACCGCTATACCGCCGACCGCAAGGTGCGTTCCGACGATGCCTATACCCCGGGAGGCGAGGGAGGGCGGCGGCCGGACCGTTCGGTCATCGCCTACGTCCAGCGCTGCCGGCAGGCCTGCAAGGGCGTGCCGGTGGTCATCGGCGGCATCGAGGCGAGCCTGCGGCGCATCGCCCACTACGACTATTGGCAGGACAAGGTGCGGCGCTCGGTGCTGCTGGACGCCAAGGCGGATCTGCTGGTGTACGGCAACGGCGAGCGCCAGGTGGTGGAAATCGCCCACCGCCTGGCCGCCGGGGCGTCCATCCGTGACCTCACGGACCTGCGGGGCACGGTGTGCGTGGCCCCGGCGCTGCCGGCGGCCTGGGCGGAGGTGGACTCCAGCCGCGTGGATATCCCCGGGCCCCTGGCCCCGCCCCCGGACCCCTACGCCGCCACCGGTCCTGCCTGCGAGGAGGCCGCGGGGAGCCGGGAGGTGAGGTTGCAGCCCCGCCCGCCCCGCCACCCGCGGGAACGCACGGTGATCCGCCTGCCCGCCTTCGAGGCGGTGCGGGACGACCCGGTGCTCTATGCCCATGCCTCGCGCCTGCTGCACCTGGAGACCAACCCCGGCAACGCCCGCGCCCTGGTACAGCGCCACGGCGCACGGGAGGTGTGGGTGAACCCGCCACCCATCCCCCTCACCACGGAAGAACTGGACGGGGTGTTCGAACTGCCCTACACCCGCCGGCCCCATCCCGCCTACGGCGACGCCCGCATCCCCGCCTACGAGATGATCCGCTTCTCCGTGAATATCATGCGGGGCTGCTTCGGCGGCTGCACCTTCTGCTCCATCACCGAGCACGAGGGGCGCATCATCCAGAGCCGTTCGGAGGACTCCGTGGTGCGGGAGATCGAGGCCATCCGCGACACCGTGCCCGGTTTCACCGGCGTCATCTCGGACGTCGGCGGGCCCACCGCCAACATGTACCGCCTGGCATGCAAGGACCCCGCCATCGAGGCGGCCTGCCGCCGGCCCTCCTGCGTCCACCCCGGGATCTGCAGCAACCTCGACACCGACCACTCGGCCCTGGTCCACCTCTACCGCCGGGTGCGGGAGCTGCCCGGCATCAAGAAGGTGCTGGTGGCCTCGGGGCTGCGCTACGACCTCGCCGTGCGTTCCCCGGAGTACGTGCGGGAGCTGGTAACCCACCACGTGGGGGGCTATCTCAAGATCGCCCCCGAGCACACCGAGACAGGGCCCTTGTCGAAGATGATGAAGCCGGGGATGGGGGCCTACGACGAGTTCAAACGCCTGTTCGAGCGCTACTCGAAGGAGGCGGGCAAGGAGCAGTACCTCATCCCCTACTTCATCGCCGCCCACCCCGGCACCACCGACGAGGACATGATGAACCTGGCCCTGTGGCTGAAGAGGAACGGCTTCCGCGCCGACCAGGTGCAGACCTTCCTGCCTTCCCCCATGGCCACCGCCACCGCCATGTATCGCTCGGGCAAGAACCCCCTGCGCAAGGTGACCCACGCCGGCGAGTCCGTGCCCATTCCCCGGGGCCTCAAGGTGCGCCGCCTCCACAAGGCCTTCCTGCGCTATCACGACCCCAAGAACTGGCCCCTGCTGCGGGACGCCCTGAAGCGCATGGGCCGCGCCGACCTCATCGGCAACGGCAAACGCCACCTCATCCCCGCCTGGCAGCCGGCGGCCGGCACCACGGCCGCGGCCCCGTCCAGGAAGGGCCGGGCCTTCGCCACCCAGCACACGGGGCCGGTGGGGACGCGGCGGGGGCGCAAGGGGATGAGGAGTAAGTGAATGGATAGGGAATAGGGAATAGCTAAAAGCGGCTGTCCCGACGAAGCCGGACCTGCTGTCAGCGGCTGCCGGCGCCTCCGCCTCCGGCGTAAGGGCTTTTCAGCTATTCCCTATTCCCTATTCCCCATTCCCTCGCTTCTCAAGTAATCACCGTCGGCCGTTCCATCCCCGTGACGGTCTTCAGGTC
>JAABTG010000139.1 GCA_011389995.1 Thiotrichales bacterium | reverse complement strand
ATCACCCGCATATGCCGCCGCTTGGTCAACCAGTTCAGGGGCGAACGCGGCGAATACAGCCAGCGGTTGGCGCGATCGAGGACGTCCAGCAGGCGCGGCGGGAACTCGTTGCGCAGGGCGCTGCTGCAGATCTGCCATATATCGGGGCCCCGCACCCGCCCCCGCAGCTCCACGTCATAGACGAATGAATAGTGGACATCCCCGGACAGCACGACGAAGTGTTGCGGCGTCTTGGGGTGGCGGAAGACATTGAGGATGACGGGCGCAGCACCCGGATGAGCCATCCAGTTCTCCGCGTCCACCAGCAGGGGATGGCCGAACCAGGTAAAGACCCGCTGGATGGTCTCGATGAGCTTGACGCCGAAGATGGGCGTCGGCGAAACCAGCAATACGGCGGGCAGCCCGCGCAGTATCTGCTGCAGGTCCGTCAGGGCCTCCCAGTCCATCAGCCCGGAGGGTTTGCGGGCCGCCGATTCCGAACGCCAGCGATGGGTGCGGCTGTCGACCACCACCAGGGGCGGCGTCGTGGGCCAGCTGTAGTGCCAGTGGTCGAAGCGCAGCAGGTGGTCGATGCAGCCGTCGTGGGCCGCACCACCGGGCCCATTCAGAGTGGCCTGGACTTCATCCAGCATCTCCTCATGGAACGCCCCGGGATTGTTGCCCCAGGCCTGGTTGATCAGATAACCGAACAGCGCATTGCCGATCACCCGCTTCGAGAACGGATGGCCGTAGGCCACCTCCTCCCACTCGCGGCTCAGGTTCCAGTCATCGGTGATGTCATGATCATCGAAGATCATCGCCACCGGCAGATGCGCCATCAGGCGACGCACGGCCGGCAACCCGGCCTTGAAGTCCTCGATGGCAACGCGCTCACGCCGGTAGAGCTCCCGGGAGGCCGCGTCCAGCCCGGGCGGCGGGTCGAGGTCTATGAGAGCCCACAGGGCCGGCGACCACACCAGCAGGTACATGGCGAGCACCTCGCCGAGGGTGATGAGATGGTTGTGGGCGCTGTCGGTGGTGAATACGGGTTTTTCGACGCCGCCGAACAGGACCTCGATCAAGGCGTAATTGCGCTTCTGGTGCGGCAGCAGGCTCTCGCGCCGGTAGAAGCCGGCGGGATGACGGTACAAGGCCTCGGCGCTGGCCACTCCTGTCAGTTCGCCGCCGGCCAACGGCTCATCGGGCAGGTCGAGGAGCGCGATCACCTGGTGAATGGCGTGGAGCATCGGACCGGCGACATCGTCGGCATAGACCTGATCCCCGGTCAGTGCCAGGGCCGATGGCCAGGCCGGCAGGTCATCCCGGTTTTCATCGCTCTGCGGGTGCCCTCCGCCCGGCGTGGCCCCTGCCGCGATGCAGCGGGCCAGCAGGCGGTCGGCCGCCACCAGGCCGTCGCCACCGGGATGATGGGGTTTGCGGCACGAGCCGTGGAGCAGGCCGCCGACCCGTGACGGTAATATGAAACCCGGGGTGTCCCGCCCCGGATAACACAGCTCCGGCGATCCACCGGCGGCCTCCACCCAGCCGTCTCCAGTCTGGCTCAAGGGCTGCAGGGCCAATGCATATCCAATCCAGCGGTCGTGGGGCAACGGCGGGTCGAAGGCCAGGTCCATCAGCAGATAGTGCAGCCCCGTGCCCGCCCTCAGTACTCGGCAACCCGGCTGGTCCGGCTCGAGCTCGAAGGTGCGCGGCGGGGCGTCGTGCGTTTCGAGGGTGATGCGGACCCGCACCGGCTCGCGCACCGCGAGCCAGAAGGCCACACCATGGGGTGTCACGCGACGTAACAGGGGGCCGGACAGGACCAACGGGATGGATGTCCCCTGGGTCATGGGTGCCGGCCCGCCTCCCTGAGGTGGGCCAACCCGAAGACCCCGGCGCACCAGGCGATGGCAAGCAGCGCCCCGCCGCCGACGTCGCTGGGCCAGTGGACCTGCAGATAGAGTCGCGAGATCCCCACCAGCACGGCAAGGCTGCCGAGCACCGACGCGACGGGCCACTGCCAACGGGGCCAGTGGCGCCGTGTCAGCCACCACAGGCCCAGGGCAGCCGCCACGGCGTGGGCCGTATGACCGCTGGGAAACGCCCCATCCATCGGCAGGGCATACAGTGCAGGGTCGCCCAGCTCGGGGCGATCGCGCCCCACCAGCCGCTTCAGCAGGAAGGTGAGCAGCGCTGTGCCATAGAAGCCGGCCGCCAGTACCCATGCCGAAGGCCTGAGGCCACGCCTCGCCAGACCCAGCGATACCCCGAGAACCGCCGGCCCCAAAAGGTAGAACGACCCCAGCCAGGTCACGCCGGCAAAGAACCCGTCCCATAGCGGTGTGCGCTGGGCAGCCAACCACAGCAGCAAGGGGCGGTCCCAGCCGAGGGTCTGGCCGCTCACCACGGTGGCGGTCAGCAGCAACAGCGATACCCACGCCACCAGACCCGGCCACAAGGGGCCACCCATGCCCCGATTCTGATTCGTGCGCCGCATCTCAGGGCTCCCGGACCCGCCGACAGAACGTTACCCCCTCCCTCGTCTCATCGAAGGGCAATATGTCCCGGGCACGCGCCATAACCCGTCCGCCGGCGCGCCGGTCGTTCGCGGTCGGCGTCCCCGTGAACCCGGTGATGTCGTGGTGCCGCAACGCCCTCTGGGACCCCATGGTCGGTCCTCATGGCCAAGACGGTTCCAACAATGATGTTCTGATGGCCGGGTTGCAAGGGAACTGACGAGGGCTTGCTGAGGGAGATGCCAACGCCTGGGATGGGCCTGTGGGTTATCGCGGCAGCGGCGCCGGGCCTTCGGTCCCGGTTCGCCCTGTAAGCTCGTTCCTGTCATCCCTGACAAGACGGTCCCTCCAGGGAGCACAGGCCACCTGCTGGCGAGGGTGGAGTAGATTTCCGATCACCTATTCAGGGAAGCGATGATTTATCAGGGTTTCCCCGGGGCTCCTGGGCTTGCGACGCCTCGATGGCCCTGGCGCGGCGCCAGCGCTGCAACTGGGCATCGTCGTGGTGGGCGTTGCCCAACACCAGTTGCAGTGAACCCTCCATGCGGTAGCGCAGGGTCTCGGAGTCGATGCGCATGGCCTCGCGGCCGGCGTTATCGAACAGCACCACGGCCGGTGTATAGGCGAGACCGAGGTCGCGGTACCAGCCGGGGGCGTCGGTGCGTTCGCCCGTGGGGGTGATGACCCGCACCCCGGGATCGGCGATGTTCAGGCGCCGCACCTCGTAGGCCTCGAGGAGCCGGCGGATAGAGGGGTCGGCCAGTACGCGACGGTGGAAGCGCGCGCAGGGTTCGCAGGCCGGCTCCTCGAACACCACCATCAGCGGGCGGTCACTGGCCATCGCCCGCCGGTCCAGGATATGGGGCGGGTCGGCGAACAACTCATCCTGGGGTAGGCCGTCGGGCCCGGCGGGGGATGTCGCCATGAAGTCCCTCAGGGAGGTCTCGCCATAATGACCGCCCTCCAGGTAGTCCAGCACGCGGCGGAAGCGGTCCGGGGGATAGTAGCCGACGATGCGCAGCAGCTGCGTGCCGCCCTCGCCGTAGAAGATCAGGGTGGGGGTGAGGCTGGCCTTCATGACCGTCACGAACTCTTTCACCCGGTACCGGGTGCCATCCACGGCCGTCATCATGGTGTCGTCGAAGATCTCGAGGCCGATGACGTCGAAGTTATGGGCCACGCGCCGCCGGATGTCGGGCTGATGAAGGGACTTGTCGAAGAAGGCCTTGCAATAGCTGCAGCGACGGGTGCTGATGAAGACCAGGATCCCCTGCTTGCCGGCATCCAGGGCCTCCTGTAGGTCCACATCGAGGTCGAGGAAGCTGGTCTTGAACCACTCGGGGAAGCTGACGTCCGCAAACACGTCCTCTGCGAAGTCGTAGGGGCCCGCGGGGGTGGTGGGTGCGGCCTCGGGCCCGGTGGGTACCGCCAACCGGCGGGCGAGTTCCCCATGGCCCCGGCGTCCGGCCCAGTCCGCCGCGGTTCGGCACTGGTAGTCCTTGAAATCGAGGCGCGCACCGGCCTCCAGCAGGCGGTCCACCAGCAGGGACCGACCCTCCCCGGCGGCCCGCATCAGCACGGAGATGCCGCCGGCGTCGCGCGCATCCACGTTGGCGCCGGCGGCAATGAGGCGTTCGGTGATGGCCAGGGCCCCGGTGACGGCGAGGTGCAGGGCGGTCCGGCTCAGGTCGTCGATGCCATCGGCACGGGCGCCGGCGGCGAGCAGGCGTTCCACGGCGGCGGTGTCCTCCTGTACCACTGCCGTCATCAGGGGCGTCCGTCCGGGGCCGCCGGTAGCGGGGTCCCGGCTGGCCGCGGCGGGGGGCGTAGCCGCGGCGATGGCAGTCAGGGCTAGAATGATCTTTATGAGTATTGCCTTCATGGTGTCCGGGCCCCTCCGGGGCGGGTCGTACGGACCAGCTATAGTGGGTTTCCGGCCCATGGATACGACGGCCTGCCGACTTTTTCCCGACGGTTTTATTTCCTTAACGGGATCAACGGGATGGCTCCCGCCGTGGATGGTAACGGGATGGCTGCGGACGGGCCCCGGTGGGGGCTGAGGAACCCCAGGTCGGAGCCGTGGCTGGGCGAGGGCCGTTCTCCATAGGGGACTGGCGGGTGGAGCCGGCGGCCCTGAGGGTGGCCCGAGGCAGGGACGAGCGTCGCCTCGAGCCGCGGGCCATGGCCGTGCTGGTCCACCTGGCGGAACGCCCGGGGGAGGTGGTGTCGCGCCGGGATCTGGAACGGGCGCTGTGGAGCGGGCGCATCGTCACGGAGGACGCCGTCACCAATGCCATCATCAAGTTGCGCCGGGCCCTCGGCGACGACGCCCGGCGACCCCATATCATCGAAACCATACCCAAGACGGGGTACAGACTGATAGCCGACGTGGTGCCGGCACGAGACACCCGTCCGACACGAGCCACGTTGCGCCGGCGCTGGGGAGGGGGGCCGGCCCTGGTCCTGCTGACAGGCCTGGTGCTGGTGGCGGTGGGTGCCTGGTGGCTGCCGCGAACAGATGATGGGGAGAGTGGCATACACGGGGGACCGCCCACGGTGGCGGTGCTTCCCTTTCGCAACCTGAATACCGGCGATGGCCGGGACTGGTTTGCCAGCGGCGTCACCACCGATCTCGTGACCGATCTGTCCAGGGTCTCGGGGCTGGTGGTCATGGCCACTGGAGCGTTCGGTACCGTCGGAGAGCCGGCGGCGGACGGCAAGCTCGCCGGCGCGCCGGGCGCGGATTACCTGGTGCGCGGCAGCGTCCAGCGCAGCGCGGAGCGGGTCCGCATCAACGTCAGGCTGCTGGACGCCGCCAGTCATACCACCCTGTGGGCCGAGCGCTTCGATCGCCCCATGGCCGACGTCTTTCATATCCAGGACGAGGTGGCCGCCGCCATCGTCGCCGCCCTCGAGGTGCGGCTGAAGCCGGCGGAGCGCACGGCGCTGGTCCCGCGGCCCGTCACCAGCGTGGCCGCCTACGAGGCGTTCCTGCGGGGGCTCGACCACTACGGGCGGCGGTCGCGGGAGGACAACCGTCTGGCCCGGGAGCACTTCGAGCATGCCGTGGGGCTGGATCCCGGCTTCGGGCGGGCCCACGCCGGCCTCGCCCTCGTCCATGCCCGGCTGGCCATGGACGGCTGGTCGGCGGAGCCGGCGGCGGACCTCGACCGTGCCCGGGTCCACGCCCGGGACGCCGTCGCCATCGACCCGGATCTCCACCAGGCCCACTTCGCCCGCGCGCAGGTGGAGTTGTTCAGTGGCAACCATCGGGCGGCCATCGAGGCGGCGGAGCGGGCCCTGGACCTCGCCCCCGGCTATGCTGATGCCCGCGCCCTGCTGGGCTGGGTCCTTCATTACGCCGGTCGCTCCGACCAGGCCCTGGCGGCCCTGGACCTTGCTGCCAGCAATCACCCGCGGATGCCGGCTTCCTACCTCGAGATGCGGGGCGAGGTGCGTTATACCCAGGGACGGGACGGCGATGCGGCGGAGTTGCTGGAGCGGGTGCTGCTCCTGAACCCCGCCCACCTTCGGGCGCGCCTGTGGCTGGCCGCCACCCGCGCCCGCAGCGGCGAACTCGATGAGGCGCGGTGGCAGATCACCGAGGCCCTCAGCCTCGACCCGGACCTGTCCCTGTCCCGGCTGTCCCTGTCGTTTCCTTTCAAGGACCCGGCCCACCTGGAGCAGCTCCAGTTCGGACTGCGCCGGGCCGGCCTGCCGCCATGACGCAACCCCAGGCGCCCCAATCGTGTCCCTCGGGATGACGTCTGCGCCTGCCGTCCCGTCGAGGGGCCTGCCCGGCCGAGGGGCGGGTTCATGGCGGCCACCGCCGCGCTACCCATGGACTTCCCCCCCGGATAAAGTATGGCCATGGGCATCCACAGAGATCATTACACCGGGAAGACGGCCATGACCGGGCTCGTCGCGGCTTATGGATCGGCGCTGCTCCTGTTGTGGGGTTGGTGCATGCCCGGACTGGCAGACGAGGCGCCGTGGATAAGGGTCGACACCCGTGCCGGGATGATAACGGTGCTCCAGGGCGACCGGGTGCTGCAGACCTTCGGCGGCATCTCCATCGGCCGTGGCGGCGTCGCCGAGAGCCGGCGGCGCGGTGATCGGACCACACCTCTCGGGGAATTCCGCATCGCCTGGGTAAAGGAGCAGGGCGGCGCGTTTCGGCGTTTCTACGCCTTCGACTTCCCGCGTCGTGAAGATGCCCTGCGGGCCTGGCATGACGGGCGGATCGACGAGGCCGCGTATCGCTCCATCCTGCGCGCCCACGCCAGCGGTGTGCCGCCGCCCCAGGATACGCCCCTGGGGGGATACCTGGGGATCCACGGCCTGGGTGATGCCGATCCCTGGGTCCATCGTCACTTTCACTGGACCGAGGGCTGTATCGCCCTCACCAACGAGCAGATCGACCGCCTGGGACAATGGATGGCCGATGGAACCCGGGTGGTGGTAGAGTGAATCACGCCTTCTGTTGGGAGGCATGAACGCCTTGGAATCTTTCAGTCACAATCGGTATGGAGGGCATGTAATGGTCAAGAGAATATCCAGAAACGTTGTTACCACCTCGGCGGTGGTCATGGCCCTGGGTCTGAGCGCGGGCTGCGCCAGCACCCAGCGGATAGATGAGGTTCGCGCCGCGGCCGAGGATGCGCAGCGCGCCGCCACCCAGGCCGGCGAGCGGGCAGCCGTCGCCGAGCGCAAGGCAGACGAGGCGAAGTCCGCCGCCGATGCGGCCATGCGCAAGGCCCAGGAGGCCGAGCGTTGCTGTGAGGAAACCAACGAAAAGATCGACCGTATGTTCAAGAAGTCCATGTCCAAGTAGTCCTTTTCCCACCCCGCTCACGCGGGGTGTCTATCAGGGGGGGGGCACGCGTCCGATGGGTTCCGGCCGCCCGGAGCGTTCCCGCGCCAGGGCGCGTACCCGCTCCCAGTCGATGACCATATGGGGCTTGTCGGGGGTGGCGGCCACCACCGCGCGAACCATGGCGGTGGCGTCCGGCTCGCGCCCGTCCAGATGGGGATGGACCTCCATGTACAACGTCCCTTCGTGCCAGCCCGCCTTGTAGGGTTGGTAGACCATATGCACGGGCGTGCCCACGGGGACGTCGTGATAGAACCGTTCGATGTCCTCCGGATACATACGGATGCAACCGTGGGTCACCTGCATGCCGATGCCGGCAGGGCGGTTGGTGCCGTGTATCAGATAACTCGGCAGGCCCAGCCGTAAGGCGTGGCTGCCGAGGGGATTGTCCGGGCCGGGCGGCACGCGCTCCGGCAGCGGCCGGCCGTCGGCGGCATGCTCGGCGCGAATGGATGCGGGCGGGACCCAGGCCGGGTCCGCGGTCTTGGCGGTCACCTTGGTGCTGGCCAGCGGCGTCTCCCACTCGCCGCGTCCGATGCTCACCGGATGGGTAATCACCCGGGTCGGCTGGCCGGCCGTCGGGGCCGGGAAATAATACAGCCGCATCTCCGCGGTGTTGAGTACGATGCCCTCCCGCGGTCCGTTGGGCAGCAGATGAACCGTGGGTAGTACCAACGGCGTCCCCTCCCCCGGCAGCCACACGTCCACGTCGGGATTGGCCCGGCGTATCTCCTCGTATCCCAGATTGTTGCGCCGCGCGATATCCAGCAGGGTGTCCTCATGGCGCGCGGTGACGGTGCGTGGCGCGCCGACGAGGTCGCTGCCGGGCGACAGGGTATAGACCGCCGCGCGGGCACTCCCGATGCTGCCCCCCAGCACCAGCAGAAAAAGGCAAAGGCAAGGGTCGGACCGCCAGAACGTTTTCACAATCAGAGTGTTAAACACAAGAAAGCTTGAAAAACGCCATTATAGACTTCATTCTGCCCCTAAAATGGCCATTCCAAGGAGGGAATCCATGCCGCGAGCCAACCGCTACTATCTGCCGGGCCATGTCTGGCACATTACCCATCGATGTCATAAGCGTGAGTTCCTGCTGAAGTTCCAGCGTGACCGTGAGGCTTGGCGATACTGGCTGTACCAGGCGCGCCGCCGTTATGGCTTGTGCATTTTCAACTTCATCGTAACCTCGAACCATATTCACCTGCTCGTGCAGGATCGGGGCAGGGACGAAATCCCTGCGTCCATGCGTCTGATCGCCGGCCGCACCGCGCAAGCTTACAACCTTAGGAAAGGACGCAAAGGCGCCTTCTGGGAAGATCGCTATCACGCAACGGCTGTCGAGACCGGCGAACACTTGTCCCGTTGCCTGGCCTATATTGATCTGAACATGGTCCGGGCGGGTATCGTCGAACATCCAAGCCAATGGCCGGTGTCCGGCTTTCAGGAGATCCAGACCCCGCGCCGGCGCTACCGAATCGTGGATAGAGAGGCGTTGACCAGCGCCCTTTCTCTGGGCGGCGTGGAGGTTCTATCGGGCTACCATGCCGCGCGGGTCAATGAAGCGATGAGTCATAAACAATCCGAGCGCGACCCGCGCTGGAGTGAGGCCCTCGCGGTCGGCAGCGATTCCTTTGTTCAGCGGGTCCACGTCCAGTTTGGGTTGCGGGCGCTTGACCGTTCAGTGCATCTGAACTTGGAAGACGGCATCGCCCACATCGCCGAAAGTGCCGCACCTTATGCCGATGATTTTGAGGGCAAAATGCCGGGGCTAAAGAGGTAGTCAGGGCGTATTTTGCGCATAACTTCATGATTATAAGCGGTTATCCCGGGTCCGACCCGCTCCCGCCATGGCGCGGGTCAGGATTTCGAGGTTGTGGGTGAACATGTCGATGTAGGTAGGGGCGGGCTCGGGGGGGCCGGAGAGGGCGTCGGAGTAGAGGCGGCCGCCGATGGTGACGCCGGTCTCCCGGGCGATCTGGCGCACCAGGCTGGGATCGGTGACGTTTTCCACGAAGATGGCCGTGATGCCCCCGGCGCGGATCTGGCGGATGAGGCGGGCCACGTCGGCGGCGCTGGCCTCACCTTCGGTGCTTATGCCCACGGGGGCGAGGAATTCCACTCCGTAGGCGCCCTCGAAGTAGCCAAAGGCGTCATGGGAGGTCACCACCTTGCGCCGCCCCTCGGGGATGGCGTCGAAGGCCTGCCGGGCCCGGGTCTCCAGGGCCTCCAGGCGAGCGGTGTAGGCCGCGGCACGGGCGCGATAATGGCTGGCTTGGGCGGGGTCCGCAGTGGCCAGGGCGTGCCGGATGTTGTCCACGTACACCATGGCGTTGTCGAGGGTCTGCCAGGCGTGGGGGTCGGCGCTGGCGTGGTCGCCGGCCATGCCGCGGGCGCGTATCCCGGTGGTGGCCACCACTACGGGTGCCGTGGTTCCCGAGGAGGCGATGAGGCGGTCTATCCAGCCTTCGAAGCCGAGGCCGTTGACAAAGATGAGGTCGGCCCGGGCCAGGGCCATGGCGTCCCGGGGTTGGGGACTGTAGACATGGGCATCGCTGTCGGGGCCCACCAGGGTGGTGAGGGCGATGTCCTCGCCGCCGACGTTTTGCACCATGTCACCGAGGATGGAGAAGGTGGCCACCACCTTGAGGCGCCCATCGCCGGTGGCGTGGCCCGCGCCCGCCGCCAGGACCAGCATCAGGCCCAGGGTGCCCAGGCATGCCCGCCGCCTCACGGCTCGGCCTTGGGGGCCATTAAGGCCCCGCGGCTGGCCGCCCGGGGGGCGAAGGCGGGCTCCGCCCGGGCGAGGTGGCGGGTCACCACGCCGAAGCGCCCGAACAGCAGGGAGAAGATGAACACGGCACCGGCGAACAGGATGATGGAGGGGCCGGATGGGGTGGAGGCATGCAGGGAGATGAGCAGGCCGGCATAGCTGGACACCACGGCGATGGCGGTGGCCCACACCAGGGTGCCCGTTATAGTCCGCCCCCAGTAGCGGGCGCTGGCCGCCGGCAGGATGATGAGGCCCACGGACATCAGGGTCCCCAGGGCCTTGAAGCCGGCCACCAGATTCAGCACCACCAGCACCGTGAACACGAAATGGACGCGGGCCCCCGAACCGCCCACGGAGCGGAAGAACTGGGGGTCGACGCACTCCATCACCAGGCCCCGCAGGATGAAGGCCAGGGCCACCAGGGTGGTGGAGGTGGAGATGCCGATGAGGATGAGGGTGTCATCGTCCAGCCCCAGCACGCTGCCGAACAGGAAGCCCGACAGGTCGATGTGGCTGCCGTACAGGGACAGGATGAAGATCCCCGAGGCCAGGGCGATGAGGTAGATGGCCGCCAGGCTGGCGTCCTCGTACTGCACGGTGGAGCGGGCGATGAGCCCCGACAGCAGGGCCACGGCGAGGCCGGTGATGAGGCCGCCGATGGTCAGGGACAACACCGACAGGCCCGCCAGCAGGTAGGCGATGGCGATGCCGGGCACCGCCGCGTGGCTCATGGCCTCGCCGGCCAGGGCGAGGCGCCTCAGGATCAGGAACACCCCCACCGGCGCCGCCCCCAGGGACAGCACGAAGGTGCCCGCGACGGCACGGCGCAGGAAGGAGAACTCCAGCACCGGCTGGATGAACCACTCATACAGCACGGGCGGTATCGGGCTCGTTGAACAGGCGTTCCAGGGCGTGGCTGGAGGAGCCCCAGTAGCCGGCATCCACCATGTTGCGCCGGCACAGCACCTCGGCGGTGGCGCCGTAGCGCACCCTGCCGCCGCCGGCCAGCAGGGTGAGGGGGAAGGCCTCCAGGGCGAGGCCCAGGTCGTGGAGTACCACCAGCACCGTGCGGCCCTCTTGGTGCCACTGATGGATATAGGTCATGAGGTCCTGGACGGTGCTCTCGTCCACCGCATTGAAGGGCTCGTCCATGATGATCAGGGCGGCGTCCTGGAGCATGGTGCGGGCGAACAGGATGCGCTGAAACTGGCCCGCGGACAGTTCCGCGATGGTGCGCTGCTCGGTGTGGGCCATGCCGACGCGCCCGAGGGCCTCCCGCGCCTGGCGCAGATGTTCGGTGGTCACCCGGCCCACGTGGCCGAGGCGGGGCCACAGCCCCATGACCACGGTCTCCAGAACGGTGATGGGGAAGCTGCGGTCGATGTCCGACTGCTGGGCCAGGTAGGCCGCCCGGATGCCGCGGGTGGCCAGCCCGTGGATGCGCCCGGAAAGGGGCGGCAACAGCCCCAGCAGGGTCTTCACCAGGGTGGACTTGCCGGAGCCGTTGGGGCCGAGGATGGCCACCAGACTGCCGGTGGCCAGGCGCACGTCGATGGCGCGCAGGGTGGCAGGGGGACGGTAACCCACCGCCAGGTGCTCCAGATGGATGTCGGTGCTCATGGGGCGCGTCAGTTTATGGCCCACAGCAGGGCGGACCAGCACACCACCAGCAGGCAGGATGCCGAGGCGCAACGCGCCGCCAGGCCGGGCCACAGGGAAGACCATTCGGCAAGATGGGAGAACATGGCAATCGCTCCGGTTGGGGGGACAGGGATCAGGGCCCGTCGGCGGCGGTCATGGGAGGGTCCTATTCAATTTCCGGGCCAGGGCTATGGAGACGACCCGCAGCCCGGCAGGCGGGACATAGGGGAAGGGGGTCAGGGCGCGGCTGCCCGCGAGTGGGGCACAGGGGCGGGGCGGGCGCACTGGAGTGGTGCGCAGAGGGCGGGCAACGGCTATGACGGTAGGGCCGGTGGCCTTCGCCTCACGCCAGGCAGGTTTTCTGCAACTGCGTTTGAGGAAAGCGGGGCGTTGTTTCCCCCTCCCGGCCTCCCCCACGAGTGGGGGAGGAGAGATCGGTTCAGGATTAACGAGACGGGCCGCCTCCGCTCATCGCTTCTTCTGGGCTGCGGGCTGAGGCAGCGTTTTCTCCCTCCCCACTCGTGGGGAGGGTCGGGGTGGGGAAGCCACGTCGGCGAGGC
>JAABTG010000138.1 GCA_011389995.1 Thiotrichales bacterium | reverse complement strand
AACCCTCTCCCAAAGGGAGAGGGGGAGTTAGTGTGCCTACGGCACGTCTTTCACGCTAAAGCAATATGGCCCCGATGAGGTAATCGGCGAACAGGATGGCGATGGCCGACAGCACCACGGCGTTGGTGGTGGTGCGGCTTACCCCCTCGGCGCCGTAGGCACCGCTGCGGTCGGTGTGCAGCAGGTAGCCCTTGCTGGTGGCGATCCAGCCGATGAGCAGGCCGAACACCACGGACTTCACCAGACCCATGTGGACATCGGCCCATTCGGTGCCGTCGTACATGCCCTCGAAATAGGCGCCCTGGCTCATGCCGAAGAGCACCACCGCCACCAGCCAGCCGCCCACGATGCCGATGACATCGAAGATATGGGTGAGGATGGGCAGGGAGATGATGGTGGCGATGATCTTGGGGGCGATGAGGTACTGGAGGGGGTTGATTGCCATGCACTCGATGGCGTCGATCTGCTCGCTGGTGCGCATGATGCCGATCTCCGCGGTCATGGCGGAGCCGGCCCGGGCGATGACCATCAGGGCCGCCATCACCGGACCGAGTTCCCGAAGCAGGGCGAGGGCCACCGCCGAGCCCAGGAGATCGACGGTGCCGAAGCGCTCCAGGGTGTTGTAGAACTGCAGCGACAGCACCATGCCGGTGAAGAAACCGGAGACCAGGATCACCAGCAGGGAGCGGGCGCCGATGAAATGGACCTGTCGCAGGATGGCGGCCAGGTCGTAGGGGGGGCGCACCAGGCTGATCAGGGCCCCCGTCAGCACGCGGAACATGAGACCGGCCTGCCAGCCGTAATAGAGGGTGTCGTCTCCCAGTCTCTCGATAAAACGCCCCATGGCCTAGTGTCCTGTCCCGTAAGGATGTTCGAGAAGTCGCGCCGGGCGCAGTGCGCCAGGCAAGGCAAGAGGAGGAGGCATAGCACCGCTATGGCGACGACGAATAACGCCCCATGGCGTGCTGCGAACAAGTGAGAATCGAATGATTCTTGCGGGACAGGGCACTAGGACCCTCCTCCATCGGGGTGGGCGGCGGTGACGCGGGGGGGCCATGACGCCGCCGCCATTCTAGAGGCCCCCCGTGAGGCGATCGAGGTAGTCTTCCGCATCGGGCGCCTCCTCCCGGGGTCTGCGATTCAGCATGTTCTGGATCTCCGCGTTGTCACTGGCCCGGATGGCATCCACGGTGCCGCTCTCCAGGACCTCCCCGTGGCCCAGTACCGAGATGCGGTCGGCGATCTTGAAGGCGCTCTCCAGCTCGTGGGTCACCACCACGATGGTCATGCCCATGGCGCGGCGCAGGCGCAGGATGAGTTCGTCCAGTTCGGCCGAGGTCACCGGGTCGAGGCCGGCGGAGGGCTCGTCGAAGAACAGCAGCTTGGGGTCCATGATCACCGCCCGGGCGAGGGCCGCGCGCTTCACCATGCCCCCCGAGAGTTCGGCCGGCATGAGGTCCTCGAAGCCGGCCAGGTTGACCATTTCCAGCTTGATGCGGGTCATCACGCGGATGGTCCGGGCATCCAGCCGGGTGTGGCGCCGCAGGGGCAGGCTGATGTTGTCCCCCACCGACAGGGAGCTGAGGAGGGCGCCCCCCTGAAAGGCCACCCCCATGTGTCTGCGTACCGTCTCCAGGGCCCCCCGGCGCGGCGGAAAGATCTCTTCACCGAGGATGCGGATGATGCCCGCCGTGGGCCGCAGCAGCCCCAGGATGGAACGCAACAGGGTGGACTTGCCGGAGCCGGAGCCGCCCATGATGACCCGGATCTCGCCGGGCGCCACCGTCAGGCCCACGCCCTTCAATACCTGTCGCGGGCCGTAATGGGTCACCAGGTCCCGCACCTCGATGGCCGGGCCGTGGGCCGTGGGCAGTTCTGAGTCGTCACCGGGGATGAGGGGTTCCAGGATCACGTGTACAGGTGAGAGGCTTCCGATGGGGGAGCCGTAGGGTAGCGGAAAACTGGCGCCCATCGAAGCCTTGTCTCGTGCAACCGGCCGGCGTCCTGGCCCGCGCCTGTCATGCAGATGACATATGGATATGCATATATACGCATATGGAACCGGATCACGACCTCTTTTTCCGCGCCCTCGGGGACGAGACACGCCGGCGCATCGTGTTTCTGCTCCATCAGGGGGATGAGTTGTGCGTGTGCGAGCTCACGGCGGCGCTGGGCCTCAGCCAACCCAAGATATCCCGCCACCTCGCCCAGCTGCGGGCGGCCGGGCTGGTGCGCGACCGCCGCCGCGGGCAGTGGATCTTCTACCGCCTGGCGGGCGGACTGCCGCCATGGGCGATGGCGGTGCTGGCGGCCGCCCACGATGGCGCCCGGGCGTCGGCCCCCTACCGCGATGACGCGGCGGCCCTCGCGGCCCTGCCGGAGCGGCTGGGGGAGGTGGCGTGCCGCTGACGGCGCGCTGCGGTGCACAGGTTTTTTCACAGCGACAGAGGAGTTCCCTGTATGGCAACGGTGGGTATCAACGGCTTCGGTCGCATGGGGCGTCTCGCCCTGCGGGCGGCCTGGGGCAGGTCGGGCTTGAGTTTCGTGCGGGTCAACGAGACGGCGACGGACGCCGCCGGTTCCGCCCACCTGCTGGTGTTCGATTCGGTGCACGGGCGCTGGGATCGTGAGTGCGCGGGAGACGACCATGGGTTGACCGTCGATGGCCAGGGCCTCGTATACACGGGCAACGAGGCCATCGCCGCCACCGACTGGTCGGACTGCGACATCGTGGTGGAGGCCACGGGGCGTTTTCGTACGGTGGAAGGCCTGCAGGCCTATTTTCAGCAGGGCGTGAAGAAGGTGGTGGTGGCCGCTCCGGTGACAGGGGCCCTGAACGTGGTATACGGCGTCAACGACCATCTCTACGACCCCGGGGTTCACCATCTCCTGACGGCCGCCTCCTGCACCACCAACTGCCTGGCACCCGTGATCCAGGTGATGCAGGAGCGGGTGGGGATCCGCCACGGCATCATGACCACCATCCACGACATCACCAACACCCAGACCATCGTGGATCGCGGCCACAAGGACCTGCGCCGTGCCCGCGCCTGCGGCCAGTCCCTGATCCCCACCACCACGGGGTCCGCGAAGGCCATCACCCAGATATTCCCCGAGCTGGAAGGGCGTCTGAACGGCCTCGCCGTGCGCGTGCCCCTGCTCAATGCATCCCTCGTGGATCTGGTGCTGGAGATGCAGCGCCCGGTGGATCGCCACGAAGTGAATGCCCACTTCAAGGCGGCGGCGGCGGGTCCTCTGGCGGGCATACTGGGCTACGAGGAACGCCCCCTGGTGTCCGTGGATTACACCAACGACCCCCGCTCCGCCGTGGTGGATGGCCCCAGCACCATGGTGGTGGCCGGCACCCAGCTCAAGGTCCTGGCGTGGTATGACAACGAGTGGGGCTACGTGAACCGCATGATGGAACTGGTGGGCAAGGTGGCCGCCTCCCTGTGACCCCGGTCGCCGACGTGCGCAACTACCTGGTGGTCACCGCCGGGTACTGGGGCTTCACCCTCACCGACGGCGCCATCCGCATGCTGGTGGTGCTGTATTTCCACAACCTCGGATACAGCCCCTTCGAGGTGGCCATGCTGTTCCTCTTCTACGAGTTCTTCGGCGTGGTCACCAATCTGGTGGGGGGCTGGCTGGGGGGGCGCATCGGCCTGAACCTCACCATGCACATGGGCATGGCCCTGCAGGTGTTCGCCCTGGCCATGCTGACAGTGCCCGATGGGTGGTTGACGGTACCCTACGTCATGGCCGCCCAGGCCCTGTCGGGAATCGCCAAGGACCTCAACAAGATGAGCGCCAAGGCCAGCGTGCGGTTGATGGTCACCGACGGGGCCGATAGGCGTCTGTTCCGCTGGGTGGCGGCCCTCACCGGCTCCAAGAATGCCCTGAAGGGGGCCGGCTACTTCCTCGGTGCCGTGATGCTGGACCTCATCGGCTTCCGCGGTGCCCTCCTTGCCCTGGCGGGGGGGCTGGCGGTGGTGCTGGTGTTCATGGTGGCGCTGTTGCCCCGCCACCTCGGCAAGACCAGGTCCAAGGCCAGGTTCTCGCGGGTGTTCTCCAAGACCCCCGAGATCAACTGGCTGTCGGCGGCGCGCTTCTTCCTGTTCAGCTCCCGGGACGTATGGTTCGTGGTGGCCCTGCCGGTGTTCCTGTATGACCGCCTGGGGTGGGGATTCTCCGAGGTGGGGGGATTTCTGGCCCTGTGGATCATCGGCTACGGGGTGGTCCAGGCGGCGGCGCCGCGCTTCCTGCGGGGCCGTGACCGGCACCGCAGCCCGGACGGGGCCACGGCGCGCCGCCTGGCCTGGCTGCTGGCGGCGGTGCCGGGGGCCATCGCCGCCGCCCTGATGGCCGGCTGGCCGCCGGCGACGGTGTTGATGGCGGGCCTCGGGGCCTTCGGCGTGGTGTTTGCCATGAACTCGGCGGTGCACTCCTACCTCATCCTCGCCTATTCGGACCACGACAAGGTGGCCATGAACGTGGGGTTCTACTACATGGCCAATGCCGGCGGGCGCCTGCTGGGCACGGTGCTCTCCGGCTGGGCCTATCAGCAATGGGGCCTGACGGGTTGTCTGCTGTGGTCCAGCGCCTTCCTGGTGCTGGCGGCCCTGTTGTCTTTCGCCCTGCCGCGGACCGCCGCCACCCCTGCGTAGCCGGGCTCCTGCGGCGCTCCGAACCAACCGCGGGCCAGGTCGGCTGTGGACCGGGTCACATCACGAGCGCTCAACCCGCCACATATTCAATAACTTAGGAGTTCATATTCGCCCTTTGTGTGACTGCCGACACAGTGTTTCCTTATAGAGCCCCCTAGGCTTGAGTCAACTACTGAAGGGACGTGCAGGAGCGCCCCCGAGTGAAGACCAGAGGAAACAATATGTCCTTTACCCACAACAAGCAGCGGTTCCTGGCCATCGCCCTGGCGGTGGTCCCCCTCGTCGGCCACGCCGCCCTGGTGGATTTCGATCTGCGGGGCTGGGGGTGGTTCCTCGGCGAACCCCTGGTGGTGAATTCCGCTGATCTGTCCCTGGCCGTGACGGCCAGCGGCGACGCCCTGTATCAGACCGGTTTCCAGGGCGTGTCCAACCACGGCCCTGCCGCCGGCCTGCTGGTGGGTGACGGCGAGTCCCTGTCCTTCGATTTCGGCGCCGCGCCCGTCGCCCTCGCCCGGGTCACCTTCTCCGGCATGTCCGGGCAGCCGGCGGCCGTGCGGGTCTATGGTGACGGCGATGTGTTGGGGGACTTCTCCTTCACGGCCGGCCCGGCGGGCGCCAGCGGCGAGTTCGAGTCCCGCGGCTGGATGGCCCGCAACTTCACCTTCGCCGGCTTCGACCCGGCGGGTGCCGGGTTCAGTATCGCCGACCTCACGGTGAACACCCGCACGGCCGGGGTGGGGGCCGTACCGGTCCCCAACTCGGTGTGGCTGCTGGCCTCGGCCATCGGCTTCCTGGGGCTCATGCGCCGCCGCCAACTGCGGGCACAACCCCTTGCAACCCATTCCCGGGGACCCCTGTCATGAAGACCATCACCTTACTGCTGCTCGTGGCCCTCACGGGCTTCGCGGGCAGCGCGGGGGCCACCGTCATCGCCTTCGACTTCGAATCCCGGGCCGCGGCCACCCACGGGGCGCCCGTCATCCTGACCCAGGCCGGATTTTCCGTCACCATCGGCCAGGGCAATCCGGCGGCCACCGCGTTCGCTTTCGCCGACGGCGGCGGCGGGGTGCCGGCCGGCTTCGGCGGCCGCAGCCTGGAGTCCATCAACGGCGCGGGCTTCGTGCTGGAGTTCTCCGCGGCGGTGGACGGGGTGTCCATCGACTTCGCAGATGCCGCCCTGGACGCGGACTTGGGGTACCTGATGGTCTTCGGTCCCGGCGGAGCGGCCCTCGATTCTACCAGCGGTACCCTGGCGGTGGATTCGGCGGGCGGACCCACCTGGCGGACCCTGTCGGTGCAGGCCGCCGGTATCACCAGCGCCACGGTGGTGGCGGTACCGGGCAACACGGTGTGGTGGGACAACCTGCGCCTCACCCCCACCCCGGTGCCGGAACCCCTGACCCCGGCCCTGCTGGTGGCGGGCCTCGGGCTCATGGGCCTGCAACGCCGCGCCGCCCGGCGCCATAGGGCGTGAGGGTCGAGGGGACTTAGCCGGTCGCCGCCAGGGCCTGCTCGATGTCCGCCAGGATGTCGTCCACGTGCTCGATGCCGATGGACAGCCGCACCAGGTCCTCGCTGACCCCGGCGGCGGCCAGTTCCTCCGGGGAGAGCTGGCGGTGGGTGGTGGTGGCGGGATGGCAGGCCAGGGACTTGGCGTCGCCGATGTTCACCAGTCGCACCACCAGCTGGAGGGCATCGATGAAGCGTGCGCCGGCCTCGCGCCCTCCCTTGATGCCGAAGCACATGATGGAAGCGGCGCGTCCCCCCATGTACTTGTCCACCAGCCCGTGGTCGGGGTGGTCCGGCAGCCCCGCGTAGTTGACCCACGCCACCCGCGGGTGCTGCTGCAGATAGGCGGCCACCTTGACGGCGTTCTCGCAGTGGCGATCCATGCGCACCGGCAGGGTCTCGATGCCCTGGAGGATGAGGAAGCTGTTGAAGGGGGACAGGGCCCCGCCCATGTTGCGCAGGGGTACCACCCGGCAACGACCGATGTAGGCGGCCTCTCCCAGGGCCTCGGTGTAGACCACCCCATGGTAGGAGACGTCGGGTTCGTTGAGCATGGCGAAGCGCTCCCGGTGCTCCGCCCAGGGGAACCGGCCGGAGTCCACCACCACGCCGCCGATGCTGGTGCCGTGGCCCCCCATGTACTTGGTCAGGGCATGGACCACCACGTCGGCCCCGTGCTCGAAGGGCCGGCACAGATAGGGGGTGGGCACGGTGTTGTCCACGATGAGGGGCACGCCGTGGGCGTGGGCCATGTCGGCGATGGCACCGAAGTCCACCACGTTGCCGGCGGGATTGCCGATGGACTCGCAGAACACCGCCCGGGTGTGGTCGTCGATGCGGGCGGCCATGCCGTCCGTGTCCCCGGCATCGCAGAAGTGGACCTTGATGCCGAGGCGCGGCAGGGTGTGGGCGAAGAGGTTGTAGGTGCCGCCGTAGAGCTGGGAGGTGGCGATGATATTGTCACCCGCCTGGTCGATGGTGAGGATGGAGTTGGTGATGGCGGACATGCCCGAGGCCAGGCCCAAGGCCCCCACGCCGCCCTCCATGGCGGCGACCCGTTGCTCCAGCACGTCGGTGGTCGGGTTCATGATGCGGGTGTAGATGTTGCCCTTGACCTTGAGGTCGAAGAGGTCCGCGCCGTGCTGGGTATCGTCGAAGGCATAGGACGTGGTCTGATAGATGGGCACCGCCACCGCCTTGGTGGTGGGGTCGGGTTGGTAACCGCCGTGCACGGCGATGGTCTCCAGTTTCATGGCGTTCTCCGGTGGTGTGATGTGTGGCGCCAGGCGCCCCTTGATGCTTGAAAATTCCACGGCCGGTTTTCCAGCGACTGGCCCGGGGCCGGAACGGTCGTGACCTCAGGGTGGCGGGTCTTCTTCGGGGCCGAGCACGTTCTTCAGCGCCTCGGGGGATGCCCGCACCGAGCCGATGGAGAGCAGGGGTGCGGCATCCAGGTCTTCGGCGTCCATCATGGCGGCGATGCGCTGCAGGGAGGCCAGCAGGGTCGACTGCTCCCAGTCCGCCAGTTCCTCGAAGCGTTTGGCGAAGCGTTCCTGCAGCAGCGGCGGTGAGGTGGCCAGCAGCGCCTTGCCGGCAGCCGTGGCCTCCACGATGACCCGCCTGCGGTCTTCCTCGGAACGCACCCGCTTGATGAGACCGCGTTGTTCCAGTCGATTCAGGATATCCGTGACCGTCGCCTGACTGAGGCTCACGCGCTCCGCCAGCACGCCGGCGATGAGGGGCTTGTCGGTAATGGCCTTGAGAATCAGGGCCTGGGGTCCGGTCAGGCCGTGGGTCTGTACCAGGCTGCGGGAATGGAGGTCGACCGCCCGCATGACGCGCCGCAACGCGATCAGGATCTCGTCGACTCGGGAGGTGTTCGGCATGGCGGAAATACCTCGATCTGTTTCGGGCCCGAATCGTGGGATCAATCGGGGTCCCTGTCATTTGTTTTTCATTAACAGCCGCTTAAGACGCCCATGTTATTACATTGGCTGAAGTTACTTATGCTTTATTTTGGGTTAAAATGAATTTTTTAGGATGCAAAGGTTAAAAAAATCGTCCCTGGAAACACTATCTCAGAGCAAGTGCGCGGGTGGGCTGGCAGAAGCGTGGCCGCCGCTTCCCTGGTGGCCTGCTGCCTGTTTCCCGCTGCTGTCACTGCGGCTCCGGCGGCTCCCCTGCTCGAAACCGACACGGCGCGGGCCACTGCCGGCTATTTCCGCCTCCATTGGCAGGCGACCACCCCCGAGGTGCGCCTGGAGCGCGCGGCCACCGCGGCCTTCGATGCACCCCACACGGAATACGAGGGGCCGGACCGCGCACGCGTCCTGTCCGGACAGCCCGACGGGACTTCCCACTTTCGCATCGCGGCCCTGGAAGACGGCCGGCCGGTGGCCCGCAGCGAGGCCGTGGCGGTGACGGTGGAACATCATCCCCTGTCCCGGGCCTTCCTGTTCTTCGGCATCGGCGCGGTGGTGTTCCTGTCCACCCTGGCCCTCATCGTGCACGGCGCCCGCAGGGACGAATCATGACGGACGAGCTACGGGTCAATGGTGAGCGCCTGCGCGCCGATCTGGAGGAGTTGTCCGGTATCGGCCGCGGCGAGGATCACGGCGTCTACCGCATGGCCTTCTCCGACGGCGACATGGCCGGCCGGACCTGGTTCCAGGAGCGGGTGACGGCGGCGGGCCTGGATTTCCACCAGGATGGGGCGGCGAACCTGTTCGCGCGCCTGGGCTGGGAAGAGGGCCGACCGAGCGTGATGTCCGGTTCTCATCTGGATACGGTGCCCGCGGCAGGTTATCTGGACGGCGCCCTGGGCGTGGTATGCGCCCTGGAGGCGGTGCGCGTGCTGAAGGAACAGGGTGTGGCCCTGTCGCGGCCCGTCGAGGCCGTCTCCTTCACCGACGAGGAGGGGCGCTTCGGCGGTCTGTTGGGGTCCCAGGCCATGGCCGGGCAGGTGACCCCCGAGTATATCCACGGCGCCCGCGACCTGACCGGGATGACCCTGGTGGAGGCTATGGCGTCCCGCGGCCTGGACGCCCGCAGCACGCTGCGCGCCCAGCGCCGCCCCGAGTCCATCCATGCCTACGTGGAACTCCACATCGAGCAGGGCCCGGTCCTCGATCGCAAGGGCGTCTCCCTGGGCGTGGTGGAGGCCATCGCCGGGCTGTTCAAGTGGGAGGTGCGGCTCACGGGGGTGGCCAACCATGCCGGCACCACCCCCATGAACATGCGCCAGGACGCCCTGTTGGGTCTGGCCGAATTCGCCACCGAGATCGAGCGCGTCCTCGAGGAGCATGGCAGTCCGCGCAGCGTGGCCACGGTGGGCCGGGTGCAACTGCTGCCCGGCGCGCCCAACGTGGTGCCGGGCCAGGCCGTATTCTCCCTGGACGTGCGGGATACCGACCCGGAGACCTTGGGGTACCTGGGGGAGGCCTTCCGGCGCACCCTGTCCGCCATCGCGCGCCGCCGCAACCTGATGTTCGAATTCCAGGTGCTGAGCGAAGTGGCGCCGGTACAGTGCGCCTCCACGGTGGTGGGGGCGGTGGAGCAATCCTCCGCGGCGGCAGGGAGGGAGTCCATGCGTCTGCACAGCGGCGCCGCCCACGACGCCCAAATCATCGCCGCCATCGCCCCGTCGGGCATGATCTTCGTGCCCAGCAAGGAGGGCCGCAGCCATTCCGCGGCCGAGTGGACCGCCTGGGACGACATCGAACTGGGGGCCAATGTCCTGCTGAACACCATCCGTCGGCTGGCGGCTTGAGGTCTTGAGACCATGAGCGAAGAAATCAACCCGAGACCGACGGAGGTGGAGCACTTTCTGGACGTGGATCCCCTGCGGGATACCTACCGCAAGTCCATCACCCATTCGCCGGCGGTCACCCGCTCCCTGGCCACTCATCACACGGCCATGCTGTGTATCGACATGCAGTACCTGGACGCGGCGCGGGGCCACGGGGTGTTCGCCGACGTGGAGGCCTCGGGGGTGCCGCCCGAGGCCCAGGAGTACTATTTCGACCGCCTCAAGTATGTGGTGCTGCCCAACGTGCGTCGCCTCCAGGACGCCTTCCGCAGCCGCGAACTGGAGGTGATCCACACCCGGATCCAGTCCCTCACCCTGGATGGCCGGGACCGCAGCGCCGGGCACAAGCGGCTGGGCCTGCACGCGCCCCCCGGTTCCAAGGAGGCCGAGTTCCTCGAGGAAGTGGCGCCGAGGGGGGACGAGATCGTCCTCAACAAGACCGCGAGCGGGGTGTTCACCTCCACCAACCTGGAATACCTGCTGCGCAACCTCGGCATCACCGGGTTGTTCGTGGTGGGGGTCTACAGCAACGAGTGCGTGTCCACGGCCATTCGTGACGCCTGCGATCTGGGCTTCTACGTGACCCTGATCTCCGACGGCTGTGCCACCGTGACCCCGGACCTGCAGAAGGCCACCATCACCACCATGAAGGATCGCTACGCCCGGGTCCTCACCACCGAGGAGGCCCTGGCGGAACTGGTGGAGGTGGTGACCGTATGAACGCCGTCAACAGCGCCATCCTGGATGCCCGCATCGGCTGGTTGATCCTCGCCCTCTTCAGCATGGTGTGGGTGGCCCTGGGCTGGTACTGGGGGCGCCATGCCAAGAAGCTCGACGACTACGTCCTGGCGGGGCGGGGTGTGGGCCTCGCCCTGGGCACGGCCACCGCCATGGCCACCTGGGTCACCAGCAACACCACCATGGCGGCGCCCCAACTCGCCTTCCAGATGGGGATCTGGGGCATGCTGGGCTATTCCCTGGGCTCGGTGGGTCTGCTGATGTTCGCCCCCCTGGCCCATCGTATCCGCAGGTTGATGCCCAACGGTTATACCAGCGGCGATTTCGTGCGCATCCGCTACGGTAACACGGCGTGGCGGGTGTTCCTGGCCATCTCCCTGTTCTACAGCCTGGGCTGGCTGGTGAGCATGGGCATGGCCGGGGGGATCCTCATCCACGCCCTCACCGGCATTCCCTACCACTATGGCATGACCGTCATCCTCACCATCTGCGTGGCCTATACTCTTCTTGGAGGCTTCCGGGCGGTGATTGGCACCGATTTCATCCAGGCCCTGCTGATCCTCTCGGGGCTGGTGGTCATCGCCTTCCTCGCCATCGAGAAGGTGGGTTTCGACGAGATCCATCAGACGGTGCTGGAGGAACGCCCGGAGCTGCTCAACCTGATGATGCCCGCGGCGATCATGTTCCTGTTCAACAATCTGCTGTTCGGGGTGGGCGAGATCTTCCACTCCAACGTGTGGTGGAGCCGCGCCTTCTCCTTCCGCCCCGGGGTGGGCTTCAAGGCCTATACCCTGGCGGGCGTCCTGTGGGCCCCCATCCCGGTGGTGGCGGGCTTTGTCGCCCTGGCCACGCCGGCCCTGAATCTTAACGTGCCGGCCGCCGACATGGTGGGCCCCATGGTGGCGGCCAAGATCCTCGGGGTCACGGGCGCGGTGCTGGTGCTCATCATGGTATTCTCGGCGCTGTCGTCCAGCCTCGACTCCCTGCTGGCGGCCACCAGCATCCTGGTGGTGGAGGACATCTACCGGCGCCATTTCAAGCCCCACGCCAGCGCCTCCGAGATGCGGCGTGCCACCTCCTGGATCATCGTCGGCCTCGGCGTGCTGACGTGGCTGCTGTGCGCGCCGCGTCTCACCACCCTGGCGGAGTTGCTCTATTTCACCGGCGCCTTCGTGGCCAGCACCATCTGGCCCATCGCCGCGGGGTTGTTCTGGCGGCGCGTGAACCCGACCGGCGCCATCGCCGGCATGGTGCTGGGCAGTGCGGCCGGCCTCTATGGCTATTTCGCCATCGGCTTCTACGTGGCCGCCCTGGTGGGTGCCGCGGTGTCCATGGCGTGCGTGCTGCTCTCCACCTGGCTCGCGCCGCGGATGTTCGACTGGGAGACCCTGAACGAGACCCATCCGGCGCAGATGGAGGCGCCCTGACATGATCATTTCTTCCGGAGCCTTAGAGATCCTGGTGCTGGCGGCCCTCGTGGTGACCGTCATCGCCCCGATCCTGCTCCTTGGCCTGCTGATTCGTGACTGGAAGCGAGGGCATCTGTGGTGAACCGTCTCAACCCCCGATTGCGCGACCCCCTGGAAGAGCGCCCCCTGGACATTCAGGGTTTCGAACGCCCGCGGGC
>JAABTG010000137.1 GCA_011389995.1 Thiotrichales bacterium | reverse complement strand
GAGTCCACCGGGCCGTCGAACTCGGAGATGGGCCGGTCCAGCATGGACATGACGTCGTGACGCTCCAGATAGGTGGTGTCCGGCAGCACCAGGTCGGCGAAGGCCACGGTCTCCGACTGGAAGGCGTCGCTCACCACCAGGAAGGGGATGCGGTACTCGCCGTCGTCGTCCTTGTCCCGCAGCATGTCCTGGACCTCCATGGTGTTCATGGTGGAGTTCCAGGCCATGTTGGACATGAACAGCAACAGGGTGTCCAGGGGATAGGGGTCGCCCCGCCAGGCGTTGGTGATGACGTTGTGCATGAGGCCGTGCACCGACAGGGGATACTCCCAGGAGAAGGCCTTGTCGATGCGCACCGGCCTGCCATCGTCGTCCACGAACAGGTCGTCCGGATCCGCAGGCCAGCCCAGCGGCATGCCGTTCAGCACCTCGCCGGGGCGCACGTCCCCGGGCCCCTTGGGCGGCTTGGCACAGGGCGGGATGGGGCGGGGGAAGGGGGCCTTGTGGCGAAAGCCGCCGGGACGATCGATGGTGCCCAGCAGGGTCATGAGGATGGACAGGGCGCGGATGGTATGGAAGCCGTTGGAGTGGGCCGCCAGGCCACGCATGGCATGGAAGGCCACGGGACGGCCGGTGACGGACTCGTGCTCGCGGCCCCATACGTCGGTCCACTGGATGGGCAGCTCGATCTGCTGGTCGCGGGCGGTGACCCCCATCTCGTGGGCGAGATGGCGGATATCGTCGGCCGCTATGCCGGTGATACCGGCGGCCCATTCCGGGGTGTACTTGGCCACCCGTTCCTTGAGCAGCTGGAAGGCGGGCTTCACCGGTGTGCCGTCCTCCAGGTCAAAGCTGCCCATGAGGAAGGGATCGGCCCCCGCGGCCCGGTTAACCACGGGAAGGTTGGTATGGCGGTCCCACCACAGCTTGTTCTGGGGGTCGAAGCAGCCCTCCTCCTCCGGCACCTCGGTGCGCAGGAACATGCCGTGCTCCGTGGAGGCCTGATCCAGGTTCACCAGTTCCGGGGCGTTGGTGTAATCGATGAGGAAGTCCCGATCGTAGAGCCCCAGACGGATGATCTCGTGCACCAGGGCCAGCAGCAGGGCACCGTCTGTGCCGGGGCGGATGGGCATCCATTCGTCCGCGATGGCCGAATAGCCCGTGCGCACGGGGTTGATGGAGATGAAGCGCCCGCCGTCGCGCTTGAACCTCGAGATGGCCATCTTCAGGGGGTTGGAGTGATGGTCCTCGGCGGTGCCCATCATTACGAACAGCTTGGCCCGTTCCAGGTCCGGGCCACCAAACTCCCAGAACGAGCCGCCGATGGTGTAGATCATGCCGGCAGCCATGTTCACCGAACAGAAGCCACCGTGGGCCGCGTAATTGGGCGTGCCGAACTGCTTGGCGAACATGCCCGTCAGGGCCTGCATCTGGTCGCGGCCCGTGAACAGGGCGAATTTCTTCGGGTCGTCGCCGCGGATGCCGGCCAGCCGCCGTTCCAGGATATCGAAGGCGCGTTCCCAGGAGATGGCCTCAAAATTGCCCTCGCCGCGTTCGGCGCCGCGTTTGCGCAGCAGGGGACGGGTGAGGCGCGCGGGGGATTCCTGCTTCATCACCCCCGATGCCCCCTTGGCGCAGATCACCCCCTTGTTCAGGGGATGGTCCGGGTTGCCTTCGATGTAGCGTATCTGGCCGTCCCGCAGGGTCACCCGTATGCCACAGCGACAGGCACACATGTAGCAGGTGGTGTTCCGGACCTCCTCCCGCTCGGCAGGTGTCGGCTTGGCCGTATAGTCCACGGAATCTCCTTCGGGTGAGCGGTGCCCTTCGCAGGCTCCGGCGATTAAGGCTATATAGTGTGGGGGGTCACCGTGCGCCGCGCCAACGAAGATTACTGCTCCGTATATTAGAAAATTCTATTGAACCGATATTCGGTGGCACGAATCAATCCTTTCCGTACCGTGCCGGCCGTCCTTCCCGCCCGAACCAACCCCACAGGAACGGATGTTGTCAGGGAACGGTGCGACCATCATGTCGATTCCCTCTCTCCGGCCCGCCCACCAAGTCGAACCCAAGGTGGGCAAATTAGAGTGGGTGTCCGGTTTACAGGCTTGGGGTGTGTTGGGGTGGGTGTCCGCCTAATGTGGGGGTGGGTGTCCGGCCTAGAGTTTCTTAATGTGGGTGGGTGTCCGGGCTAGAGGTTGGCGCGCTGTCGGCAGAGCTGCTCGTAGATGAAGCCGCGAAGCATCATGCGCTGCATGCTTTCCATGTCCTTGAAGGCGAGCCCGTAGTGCATGAGCAGTTGGTCGTGGTCCTCGTTCAGATTGGCGTTCTTCACCACGCTGGCCAGGGACAGGTCCTCCCGGGTGCCGGCGAATTCCACTGCCAGATGCAACTCCACCTCGGCATCGACGGCGAGGTCCTCGCGGGTGCTCTGGATGCGGGCGCCGCTGTCGCTGATGTCGAGAATGGTGACCGTCTCCTCCCGGCCATCCGCCACCATGCGCCCCTCCAGACGCATGACCACGCGATGGGCCGAGCGCACCCGGTGCTCGGCGATGGCCTCGGGGTATTCCAGGTGCATGTGGGGGTAGGGGTTGCGGTTGAACACCAGTACCCGGGTCTTGAAGCCGTGGACGTGGTTGTCGCGGATGTAACGGATGGTGATGCCGTCATTGACGTACACCGGCACCAGGGTGCCGGAGACCCGCGGCGCGGTGACCATGACGCTGTGCTCGAGCAGAAAACCCAACCACGTGACGTCGTAGCGCCTCTCTGCCCATTCGATGCCGAGGGAGGCGGTATCCCCCACCTGGGGGAGGTTGAGGCCCGTGTGTCTGACATCCATGGGGCTCATGTTTTCTTCAGCAGACTACGCAGCTCCCCCACGTGGGGGCCGCAATACTCCAGCAGGTCTTCCACGTCGGCGGCGGTGATGCCGACGGCGGAGACCGCCGCCGCGCTGTCCCAGTCCGCCTGGGCCAGGGGGTTTTCCGTGCCCTGATAGCTCACCAGGATGGCGGCCTGGACGATATCCACGTAGTCCACCATGCCGTGGTTCTCCCGGGACAGGTCCTCGTGTTCCCGCACCACGGTGATCATCTCCTCCGGGAAGTCCCAACTCTTGAGCAGTTCCACCCCCACCTGCCTGTGGAGCCCGCCGAGGATGTGCTCCCGGGTCACCGGCTCCGCCACCATGCGGGGCTGGCGCTCCGCCAGGGTGAGCAGGGGCAGCACCCCGATGCGGTGAATGAGCCCCGCCAGCATGGCCCCGTCCACCGTCAGGTGCCCCCACTCCCGTGCCAACAGCTCGCAGATGCTGGCCACCAGGGTGCCATGCATCCACTCGCGGTGAAGCAGGGGCTTCACCAGGGGGCTGGTCGCGGGCTCATAGAGCCGCGCCACCCCGAGCATGGCCACAGTATGGCGGACGATGGCATTGCCCAGCACCACCACCGCCTGATGGACGTCCGTCACCGGCCGGGCGCGCCGGTAAAAGGCGCTGTTGGCGATGGCGACGAGGCGCGCACTCATCACCGGGTCCCGCCGCATGGCTTTTGCCAGGTCCTCGCCGCGGGTCCTGGGGTTGCGCAACAGCTCCCACACATCCATCACCACGTCGGGCAGGGACGGCAGTTGCAATTTCCCCGTCGCCAGCTCATGGCGCACGATACGCAGAACCTGAGTGTTGAGCTTATCCACCGGCGTGAAGGGATGTTTCCATGCTGGAAAGTAGCGGCCGACCACCGCCCCGGGTTGAGGGCTCGAACGTGGGCGGACTCGCACAATGGTCAGCACCACCGCTCCGCCGCCCCGCGACCCGGACCGCGGCTGTTGCGCTCCACTGGACGGCGGGGGAATCATGGCCCTTACGGGACGACTGCGGTGTCACGGAAACTCCGGCCCTGCAAAGCCGTCTGAACCAAGCAGAACACGGGATCACCACCATGAATCAGACAGCTGACGCCCCCCTCCGCCGCCGCGACCTGAAGGCCCTGGCCGCCTTCCTGGTCATCTGCCTCGTGGTATACGGGGCCAACGGCCTGGTCACCGCCATCAGTGTGGAGGGTTGGTATCAGGCCCTGGAAAAGCCCCCCTTCAATCCACCCGACTGGGTCTTCGGCCCCGTGTGGGCCCTGTTGTTCCTGTTCATGGCGGTGGCCGGTTGGCGGGTATGGCGCAGCGGCCCGTGGCCGGCGACCCGCCCCGCCCTGACGGCCTGGGGCGTGCAGCTCGGCCTCAATCTCGGCTGGTCCGTCCTGTTCTTCGGCCTCCAGGCCATGGGCGCGGCCCTGGTGGAGATCATCCTGCTGCTGGCGGCCATCGTCGCCACCACGGTGCTGATGTGGCGCCACGACAGGGTGGCGGGGCTGCTGTTCCTGCCCTACATGGCGTGGGTGGCCTTCGCCGCCGTGCTGAACGCCGCGCTCTACACCTTGAACTGACGGGAGGTTGGCCATGAAGAAACGCCCCACCGAATCCTCTGCAGCCGGCCGCCGGCGCTTCCTTCAAGGGCTGGCGGCCCTGGGTGCCGCCGGGGCCTTCGGCATGGCCCCCGCGGCGGCCCCCGACCCCCGCCATATGCGCCCCATTCCCCGCACCGGCGAGGTCATCCCCATCATCGGCATGGGCAGCTACGTCACCTTCAACGTGGGCGGCGATGCCGGGTTGCTGGCCGACCGGGTGGAGGTGCTGCGGGCCTTCTTCGCGGCGGGCGGCGGCATGATCGACTCGTCCCCCATGTACGGCTCCTCGGAGGCGGCCATCGGCCACTGCCTGGAGCAGCTCGGTCACCCCGGCGGGCTGTTCTCGGCCACCAAGGTGTGGACCTGGCTGGGCAGCGCGGGGAAGGGCCAGATGGACGAGTCCCGGGAGCTGTGGGGCGTAGGACGTTTCGACCTCATGCAGGTGCACAACCTCCTCAGCTGGGAAGACCACCTCGAGACCATCCGCCAGGAACGCGAGGCCGGCCGGGTGCGCTACACCGGCGTCACCACCTCCCACGGCAGCCGCCACCGGGAGCTCGAGGCGGTGATGAGGAACGAGCCCCTGGACTTCGTCCAGCTCACCTACAACATCCTCGATCGCGAGGCCGAGGAGCGCCTGCTGCCCCTGGCGGCGGAGCGCGGTATCGCCGTCATCGCCAACCGCCCGTTCCGTCGCAAGGCCCTCATCCACCGCTTCGAACCCCATCCCCTGCCCGCCTTCGCCGCCGACCTGGAGGCCCGCACCTGGGCCCAGTTCCTGCTGAAGTTCATCGTCTCCCACCCGGCCATCACCTGCGCCATCCCCGCCACCTCCCGGGTGGAGCACATGAAGGAGAACATGGCGGTGGTCACGGGCCCGCTGCCCGATGCCGCCCAGCGGCGGCGCATGGTGGAATACGTGGCGGGCCTGTAGTGCCCTATACCCCGGAGGTCCTGTACGCCCTCCACGCCCGCCTCCTGGGCGAGCTGTGGCCCCTGGCGGCGCCCCTCGCCCTGCTGACCCTGGCGGCCCTCTTGGCCGTCATCCGCGGCGCCGGCGGATTCGGGCGGCCGGTGGCCGCCGTCCTGGCCGCCGGCTGGCTGTGGGCGGGGGTGGTATTCCATTTTCAATACTTCGCCACCATCAACTTCGCCGCCCCCGTCTACGGCGGCCTGTTCGTGGTCCAGGGCCTGCTGTTGGCCTGGCAGGGGGCATGGCGGGACCGGCTGAACCTGGGATTCGGGGGCCGCGCCCCCCAGTGGGCCGGGCTGGTGCTGGCGCTGTACGCCCTGGCGGTATATCCCCTGGTGGACTACCTGGCCGCAGGAGACGGCCTGCGGCTGGCGGGCCTGGCCCCGGGCCCCACCGCCGCCCTCACCCTCGGCCTGCTGCTCCAGGCCCGCGGGCCCATCCCCCTCCACCTGCTGGCGGTTCCCGTGGCCTGGTGCGTGGTGGCGGGCCTTACCGGCCTCGAGCTCGGGGTCCCGGCGGACGTGTCCCTGCTGGCGGTGGCCGCGGTGGCCATGGTCGCGGCCCTGCGGCACAACCGCGGGGCCGGGCCCGGCGGGGCGGGCTGATGCTGGCACGGCTGGCCGCAGACGGCGTCCTCATCCTTCATCTCGCCTTCGTGGTCTTCGTGGTCCTGGGGGGCCTGCTGGCGATGGTTCGGCCCTGGATCGCCATGATCCACATACCGGCGGTGGTGTGGGTGGTGCTGCTGGAGTTTCGCGGCTGGATCTGCCCCCTCACGCCCCTGGAGCAGTGGCTGCGGGGGATGGCCGGCCAGGCGGGCTACGAGGGCGGTTTCGTGGACCACTACCTCATGCCCCTGCTCTATCCCCCCGGCCTCACCCCCTCCATGCAGTGGCTGCTGGGGGGCGGGGTGGCGGCCCTGAACCTGCTCATCTACGGCTTTGTGCTGGGGCGGCGGGTCGCGGCCGCGCGCCAGGGCCCGAGGCCGCGGTAACGGCGCGGCCCCCGGACGCGAAAAGGCCGCCACCGGAAACCGCGTCGCACGGTTCCCGGGGCGGCCTCTGGGGGCCGGATGGCCTTGGAGGGTGTCAGCAGACGCAGCCCTTATAGCCGGACTCGATGCCGATGCCGAAGTCCAGGCGGTCGTTGCCGGAGCCCCTCTGGTCGGACAGCAGGACTTCCGCGCCACGGTATTCACCCTGGCCGCCCCAGCCCTCATCGATGGCCTGGTCAAAGTTCAGGACGTGGTCACCGGCGAAGCTCACGGGACCGCTACGGGAGGCGGTCACGAAGCTGCCGGGACCCGACTGGTAGCCGTTTTCGATGCCGCGATCGAAGTCGATGGCAGAGGCGGCGAAGACGGGGGTGGAGAAGGCGGCGGCGATCAGCAGGGTGGTGAGTTGTTTCATGGCATGACTCCTTGATGACTTGGTGTGGTTGATTGCGAGGCGGCTTCACCGCCCTTGCCCAAACTGAATCAAGACCCGTGCCAACTTGCGCGATAAATATTTTTTGCTTTTAAAACATACAATTGAAAGCGCCCCGCGGGCTCAGGCCGACGGGGCGCGGAAGGGGAATGCAACGAAACGTTGTGAACGAAACGAGGACTACGAAACGATACGTGGCGGGTTTTCTCCACCCGGCGGGGTATCCCCGCCGGGCCGCCCATCAAAGCATCTCGAGGTCCATGATCACGGCATCCAGCCCGGCCTGGGCACACTCTTCGTCCACCATGCCGTCGGGCGCGCCGCTCACCCCCACGGCGCCGTAGATCTTGCCGCCGGCGGCGATGGTCACGGAGCCCGGCATGAAGGCCAGACCCTCACCCAGGGTGGTGAGGGGGCTGTCGGCACGGCTCGCCAACTCCGACCCCTTGCCGTTGAACATGATGGAGGTGTAGGCCTTCTTACGGCTGATGTTCAGGGTGATGGGGGGTGCGGTGGTATCCCGCATCTGGACCTGAATGATGCCGTTGCGATCCACCACCGAGACCCCGATGGGGATCCCCTTCTCGCGGCACGCCGCCACCGCCGTGGTGGCGATGGTGCTGGCCACGTCCATGGAGATGCGGGACTGGGAGATGGTCATGGGGTCCGCGGCCAGGGCCGGGGAGGATGCGAGGGCCAGCAGGGCGCTCGCCAAGAGGGGCTTCTTCAGGATCTGCATGGGCTTGTCCTTCCTTTGGTTGCTGTGGGAGTCGGTCGATTAAAGCCTACGGCAACGGGGCCTTGCAACCGTTCCACGCAGCCCCCGCCGTCCGGACGACGCCGCCGCGCGGGGGCCTCGAGGTAGCGGGCCGGCCCCCCATGACGCCGGGCGGGCGGCATCACGGCGTTTCGAGATTCCCACGGCTGCCGCGGGTGGCCCGGCGCTCCACCTCGAGGCCGCCGTCGTCCGCGTTCACCACCGCCGCCCGTTGACTGCCGAAGAGGGAGCCCCCTGGTGGATATGCCGCGGGTTACCCGCCGGGGCAACCGCGAGCAAGGCCAGTGCCAGCACCGCCGTGGGCCATCGGCCCGGGAACGTACGCCACGGCATGGGCCGCCATCCTGTCCGATGGGCAAGGGCTCCCGGGCGTCCTATACTGAGCGGCCGCGGAACGGCCATGGCAGGGCCCCTCCCCGCCCCCTGTGCCGTCCGCAGAAACCGACGAAGACAATACCCCATGATGGACGACCGCTGGCTCAACCTTCTCTCCTATACCGTCGCCGGCAATGCCGTTAAGGAATGGCTGAGCGCCGTGGTCCTGTCCCCCGACTACAACCAGTACATGGATATCCAGCAGGCCATCAACCTGGCGATCCACGAGGCCTTCGAGGCCGAGGGCATCGAGTTCGCCTATCCCACCCAGACCCTGTTCCTGCAGCGCTGAGCCATGGTCACGAACCGCCGCATGGGTGCCCGGGGGCCTGAAGGCAGGGGTGTCGTAGCCCCCCGCGGATGGGCCGCGCCGTGACGGAGCAAGCCATGGTGGATGAGCTGATGGAGCTCTACCCCCAGCCCGGTGCCCGGCGCCGGCTCGAGGGCACCTACCTGGCGGAGGACATCCATACCCTCGGCACCCCCGCGCGCCCCTTCGTCTACGCCAACTTCGTCACCAGCCTGGACGGCCGCATCGCCCTGGCCACAGGCGCCGACGACGCCTCCCATGTGCCCAGGGACCTCACCAGCCCCCGCGACTTCCGGCTGTTTCAGGAGCTCCAGGCCCACGCCGACTGCCTGGTGACCCACAGCGGCTATCTGCGGGCCCTGGCCCAGGGCAGCCTGGGAGACATCCTCCAGGTGGGGCTCTCCTCCCGGGCCCGGGACATCGGCGAGTGGCGTCAGGCCCATGGCCTGACCCACCAGCCCGCCGTGGTCATCGTCAGCCGCAGCCTCGACTTTCCCCTGCCGCCCTCCCTGGCCCGCCACGGCCAGCCCGTCCACATCATCACCGGCGACGATGCCCCGCCCGCAGGGGTGGACTACTGGCAGGAACAGGGCTACCCCGTCATCTCCAGCGGCCCGGGCGCCCTGGTGGACGGCGCCTTCGTCGCCCGCACCGTGGGCGACCTGGGTTACCGCCGCCTTTATCTCCTCACCGGCCCCCGCATGCTCGCCTCGACCCTGGCCGACGGCGTGCTGTCCCGCCTCTACCTCACCCTCAACCACCGCATCCTCGGCGGCGAGGCCTTTCACACCCCCGCCTTCGGCACCGAGCTGGGCGACAGCGGCCGCCTGAGGATGCGCTCCCTCCACTACGACCCCGGCCCCCCCGAGGCCACCGGCCAGTGGTTCGCCGCCTTCGAAACCCGGCCCCCCGCCCCCGGCCCCCGAACAAATGGTTAAAGGTGAATCACGGGGCGGCGGCCGCTGTCGCGGCGCAAAGCAGGGCCCGGGGCCATGGTCCCGTAGGAGCGGGCTTGCCCGCGAAAGACCCGCCGCGGTTCGTTCAGGCGGCCTCGGCGTTCGCGGGCAAGCCCGCTCCTACGGCGCCAACAGGTGGCCAGCGGCAGGCGCGCCCGCGGGCGCCAACGGACCCGGTTGGCCGGTGCAGGCTGATGCGTAACGCCGGCCCCGGGGCCCATGGTCCATGCTGACGTGGTGGCGGCGCCGGCGCCGACGGCGACGGCTGGAACAGCTCGACACCTCGCCCGGGGCCTGGGCCGAGGCCTGGTCGGATCTGCCGGTGCTGGACGGCCTCCATGGGGACGCCGGCGCCAGGCTGCGCCGCATCGCGGCCCTGCTCCTCGACGAGAAGACCTGGTCCCCTGCCGCGGAATTCGAGATGCCGCCGGCCGCCGCCCGCACCATCGCCCTGCTGGCCGCCCTGCCGGTGCTCGAGCTGGGGGTGGACTGGCTGGACGACTTCGAGACCGTCATCGTCTACCCGGACAGCTTCATGGCCGAATTCGACGACCACGACGAGGCGACGGGCGTCGTCCACAGCATCCGGGAGGCCCGTAGCGGCGAGTCCTGGCACCGCGGCCCGCTGGTCCTGTCATGGGCCGATGTGCGGGCCAGTCGCGCACTCGACGGCTTCAATGTCGTGCTCCACGAGGTGGCCCACAAGCTCGACGGTGCCGACGGCGACATCAACGGCAAGCCGCCGCTGCACCGTGACATGGGGGTGAAGGCCTGGAGCGAGGTCTTCCTCGCGGCCTACGAGCGGGAGGTCGCCGACGTCGACGCCGGCCGGCCCACGGCCATGGACCCCTACGCCACCGAGGCCCCGGAGGAATTCTTCGCGGTGGCCACCGAGGCCTTCTTCGAGACCCCCCATGAGCTGCTGGACGCCTATCCCGAAGTCTACGGCCAGCTCGCCGCCTTCTATCGCCAGGACCCGGCGCGCCGGCTGCGTGCCCCTTACCCGGCCTGACCGCCGGGGCTTCGGCCCCCGCCAGGCCTACGACCGGGGCGGGCGCGCCGAGACGCTGTAGCCGCAGCGCTCGGCCAGCTCCTTTGCCACCTTGCGGACGTGGTCGTAGTAGCTGTCGTAGCGCTCCCTCAGGGTCTCGAAGCCGATGCTGTCGTCCGTCGCGCTCGCCAGGGTGGGTGCGGCCGGCAGGAAGTTCCTGAATACCAGGGAGTCGTTGGCGCCCGCCAGCTGCTCGATATCCCTGGCGTGAAGCCTGTACTGCCGCGTACGCCGGTCGGTCTTGTTCAACACCACGCCGACGAGCTTCGGCACCCTGCGGCCGGCCTGGCGTGCCGCCCCCTGGGCGTCACGGATGATGCTGAAGCTCTTCTCCATGGCGTTGATGGTCATGCGGGTCGGCTCGGTGGGGGTGAGGATGAAGTCCGCCACCCCCAGGGCCGCCATCGCCAGATAGTTGCGGCGGTCGATGTTCGCCGGCAGGTCGAAGAGCACGATATCGAATTCCTTCTCCAGCATCGGCTTCAGGCGCTCCGCCAGGGCGATGGCGATGCGGTCCCGGTAGCGGTCCTCGAGGGCCATGGTGCCGTCGCCATCGGATACCAGGGTCCAGAGTTTGCCGAGGCGGATCTTGCGAGTCCCCGTCTCCCTGACCTGACGGGGGATCAGGTAATCCGCCAGCGATGGCGCCTGCCGCCCCATCAGTTTCTCCAGCAGCCCGCTGACCGTGCGCCCCGCCGCCTGCCGGTCCGCCACCGCCGATGGACCCACCAGGGCCGTCGCGCTGGACCCCTGGGCGTCCAGATCCACCACCAGTACCCGCGCCGGCCGATCCTTGATGGTGACATGGGTGGAGGCGAAGAAATCGGCCACCAGCAGCGTGAGGGTGGACTTGCCCACCCCACCCTTGTTGTTGAAAACGGCAATGCTCTTCAAGACTGTGCACTCCTTGTCGGGCCCGTACCGCCGAAGGCGGATCTCCCGGGACCCGGGTTCATACCCCAGGCCAGCCGGTATTACAACGCCAGCCGCCCTGGGCGGGGCGGCATCGCCGGCGTATTCCCACCGGGTGGGCCGGCCCGCGCTTCGAAGAGGCCCCCCCTCGGCCAGCGTCGCCCTGCCTCCCGTGAGGAGGCCGTCCACGATCCTGCCATGGCGCCAACTCGCCGACGGTGCGCGGCAGGATAGTTGCCTCGAAGCCACGTTTCCAACAAGCTGATCCCACACATGCTGCCCGCTCTGACCCGGACTTTGCCGGCGCGAGTCAGGAAGATGGGCTCCTGCCCGCGGGTCGCTTCGCTCCATGACCCCGAGCGGCATCGGGAATCCCGAGGTAAGAACTGAGCCCCGCACAGCCAAACCAAGGAGCTACCGCGATGAGCAATATCAAGTTTGAATACCGCGAAGCGACCGGCCACGTTGAAACGCTAATGGCTTCCACCGAGGCCGAGGCCATCGAGGAGGCCAAGGGCCTGCTCAGGGATGGGGATTGGGACACCAGCAAGGGCACCGTCTGGCCCATCGCCTTCGTGGTTGAAGTGGAGGTGGACGACGAAGGCCATGAGGTGGACGTGGATCACGAGACGGTCAGCGTCTCCATTGACCCGCCAGAGCCCGGGTGCTCCGAAGGCGCCCACGACTGGCAGGCCCCCTACAGCATCCTCGGAGGGCTCAAGGAGGACCCCGGCGTCTTTGGCCATGGGGGCGGCATGATCATCCGTGATGTCTGCGCCCATTGCGGCGTCTATCGCAAGCGCGACACCGGTGCGCGGAACCCCGTCACCGGAGAGCACGGCCTGGGCTCGGTCGCCTACGAGGATGCAGACGAAAAGTCGCTGACGTGGGTTCACAATCAAAGGAAAGTACGCGCGCCCGGTGGGGGATGAGGCGACACGATGACCGGCAGGACCTGCTGGGGCATCGGCCGGGCGCATTAAGACCCGCCACTGGGCAGCGGAGCAGGAGAATCTCATCCATGCCGCTGATCAAGTGGTCTGGCAGGGGCCCCGCAGGGGGCCCTCATGGCCCTACGCAGGATCGCCTGAAACGGCCACTTCGTAACCGTTTGCTTCAAGGCTGTTATTTGGTGCCGGTGAGAGGAATCGAACCCCTGGCCTACTGATTACGAATCAGTTGCTCTACCGACTGAG
>JAABTG010000136.1 GCA_011389995.1 Thiotrichales bacterium | reverse complement strand
CGTTCATCGCTCAATCTTCATCCCTGAAGATTGCCCCCGTCCCTCCTGGCGCCTCCTCGGCGCTCCACAGGGGACCCCTCTAAGGAAGGCTTTTCTCAAGCAAAGGCGTTCCGCCTTTGCGGGTGGCCCACCGCCTTGGACTACGATAGAAACAGCGTTGCTTCGATTTGCGGTAGTCTGCCCCGGATGAAAAGCTTAAAGATCAGGGCCCCTATAACCTGTCTCTCTCGCGAAACGCCCCAATATCCCTTTGACGATGATTTCTAGCTGGCTACCCTCCTGATAATCGGCGGGAGCAACGAAGTTAACGCGGTCTTCCGAAATTAGCCTATACAACTTATCCTGAGATTTTGATGCGTTCCAACGCTCAGGATCAAAGACGGCGACAGAGAATCCACCTTGGTAGCGGACCATCTTCATGGATGGTATATCAGTATCGCCGTCGCCAATAAACATCATTCTCGTGAATGGTAACGGACGCTCTTCCATGGGTTGCCAGCGGTTGACTCGAGTATCATCCCAGTTATTCAAAACACCCTTGTTTATCCGGAATAGATACTGTGTCTTCGTAGTATAGTTAATCGCGACGCCTGGCCAAATGGCGTGTCCCTTTTTATCAAAGATATACTTCGATGCAAAGGTTTTCTTGAAGCAGTCATAAATGGGGCAACCAACTATAATTTCATGGTTTCCAGAGGATATGACATAGTGCTCCAACTCGAGGTTCCGACTGTGTGCGTAATCGTTGATGCGTCTAAACCACGTTTCAACACCATTAAATAGAGGAACTTCTGCGCCATGTTGCCTCAGCATATCCTTTGTAATTGCAAGGCCCCTATTATTGGCTTCATCAAGCATGCACCATAAATAGGTCAATATGTTGTCACAATCATTAACTTCTGCTTGCTCGTTAACCTGCCTCCAAAAAACATATGGATCAATTCCGAGTTCAGGTAGAAAACTATGCTCCTGGATGTTTCCACGAGCAAGCGTCCCGTCAAAGTCATATATAATCGCCGTCCGGTGCATTTGCTTGTTGTCCAAATCGAAACCTCGTTCATCCACGGCAGAAAGTAAATAAGGGTCCGGTCTGGCGACAGTTTACCTCTCTTCGTGTCTTGGTGTTTATGAGTTGTGCGAACTGTCCGCAACCCTGCGCCTAAAAAAAAGACAACGTGATCCTTACCCCCCCCATCATCTCACCGCAACCGCGAAAGCGGTTGCGTAGCAAAAGCTTCTTCAGCGGGGGTCCCCTGTGGAGCGCCGAGGAGGCGCCAGGAGAACCAGGGGCAATCTTCATGGATGAAGATTGAGGGATGAACGAGGCATGGATGCCGAGTCAGCCCGACCCAGGGTCGACCAGCCGACGAGGGGACCGCCCGCAGGGCGGCGCGCAACCGGGGCGGCTTTTTCTTTGGTGACTTTCTTTGTAGCTGTTGACAAAGAAAGTTACTCGCCCAGAAGGGCGAAACAGGGTCTTTGAAGCTTAGAATGAAATAGCAACAAGTCCCATAGCCAAGAAGTCTCGTTAATGCAAAAGCCAAGACTTGACCCCCAATCTCATGTCCCCTATTACTTTACCCTATTACTTTAATGCAAAAAGCAAGATCTGACCCCTTGACCGTGCTCGCCCAGGAAGGCGAAACAGGGCCTTGGAAGCGAGGAATGAAATGGCGACAAGTCCCAAAGGCAAGACTTGGCAATTTCTCCGGGCAATATCTCATGGGCCTGCCCGGCTCATGACTGAGAACATCGGAGCTTCGTTGCCTGTTTTCTCGCCTCGGCCCGGGCTTTGTTTCGCCCCCCTGGGCGAGTCCATTTCTTTTGCTTGCCCAAAAGAAATAGACGAAAGAAAAGGGCACCCCTTTTACGCGGCCCCTTCGGGGCTACCCTCGTCGGCTGGTCGGTCCGGGGTCGCGCTGACTCGGCATCCATGCCTCGTTCATCGCTCAATCTTCATCCCTGAAGATTGCCCCCGTCCCTCCTGGCGCCTCCTCGGCGCTCCACAGGGGACCCTCGCTAAGGAAGTCTTTGATTAAGCAAAGGCGTTCGCCTTTGCTGGGTGCCACCCAGCGGAGAATTGCGACATAAACGCCCTGTTTCGATCTATCGTGCTCTGTCCCTTATTACTTTGTGCGGGAATCCGCAGCCGCTATCCACGCTAGCTGTTTATCTAGGATTCTGCTCGTGAGTTCTATCTTGTCCATGTGTAGGAGGGAAGGATTGTTGGACGGCTAACGCTTCGCATCAGCGGCGTTTTCAGGAGCGCAGCGAGTGAAAATGTCCGACTGCATGCGCTTGTTATGTTTTAAGTAATTTATTTGCGGCAACAAAATAGCTAGATGCTCCTTTGAATATTTCTTCGGACTCAATGGCCTCGAATTCTCCTTTTGCTAACAAAATGTCTATGTCAGTACTTTTTATTCTTCTAATTGGAATGGGAATTACTCCAAACTTACACAATATCCGGACCAGCTGTATCTGGAGATTAACTAAAAATGACATCTTTTGCCCTAAGCAAGGCGTTATAGAAATAAATAAGCCGTCAGGCTTTAACAAGTCATTTATTCGATGCACAATATCTTGCGGATTGGGTACTGTGTGCAACATGTTGAAAGCCAGAATCACATCAAACGACACATCTTGAAATTTGTCTTCAAATAAATCCGCCTTTTCGAAGATTACATTTTCAATTTTACTAACAACTGCTTTCTCTTTTGCTATCCGAATCATCTCAGATGAGATATCGATACCTTGTATTTCTTTCACCAGACTGGAAATCTCACAGGATGCTGTGCCGGTTCCGCACCCATAATCCATAACAATATGACTATTTTTGAGGTGCTTTTTGGTGTTTTCCCTTGCCTTTTTATGGATGTATTCAAAACGCTCCTCTGTCTTGTCATAATTTTTTGAAGCTTTATTCCAAAAATTTTCCGGTTTATTCATTGTTTATGAATCCGTGAAAAACATAACTAGAATTGCATTGCGAAAGTGTCATAGTGAAACACGTCGTTTCCCCGCATAAATCGGGATCATCCCCGGCAGCGCTTTGTTCAGAAAGTCCTTCCGCCACCAATCCCTGCTATGACCCCTTGCACGAAATGCCGCGCACCAGGCAAAAAAAACCCCCGACCTGTCGGCCGGGGGCAGTCGGTGGTGCCAGCCGCCGAAAAACCCTTATCGATCGTTACGTTGCTTCCCTGTTTGGTATCTGCTCGCCTGTCCATGCTCGCTTTGCCCCCGGAGCTCCCACTCCCCTTTGAATCGGTGTGCGGCGGTACGTCAACGGTGCCCGGGGTGCATCTTGACGGTGTTGTGGCGTTCGTCCAGGGAGTCCAGCCAGGCCTTCAGCTTGGGGTTCAGGGGCTCGGTGATGAACTGGACCAGGCCGCATACGGGGCAGTCGAACCACTCCTGGCGGCTGTGCTCGAACTCCTTGATGTGGGTGCTCACCATGGTGGTCTTGCAGCGCTTGCAGTGCATGGGGCCGTCCGCCTCGCCGATTGTGGGTGTCCAGGTAGTCAAGCGCCGGTGCCTCAATCCCAGGACAGGGTGCCGCCGGTCTGGTATTCCGTGACCCGGGTCTCGAAGAAGTTCTTCTCCTTCTTGAGGTCCATCATCTCGCTCATCCACGGGAAGGGGTTGGAGACGCCGCTGAACTGTTCGGGCAGGCCCACCTGGGCGCAGCGCCGGTTGGCGATGTAGCGCAGGTAGTCGCTGAACATGGCGGCGTTGAGCCCGAGGATGCCGCGGGGCATGGTGTCCACGGCGTAGCGGTACTCCAGCTCCACGGCCTCGTGGATCATGTCGACGGCCTCCTGCTGGAACTCGGGGGTCCACAGGTGGGGGTTCTCCACCTTGATCTGGTTGATGACGTCGATGCCGAAGTTCATGTGCATGGACTCGTCCCGCAGGATGTACTGGAACTGCTCGGCGGTGCCGGTCATCTTGTTGCGGCGTCCCATGGAGAGGATCTGGGTGAAGCCGACGTAGAAGAAGATGCCTTCGAAGATGAGGTAGAAGGCCAGCAGGTCCCGCAGCAGGCGGCGGTCGTTCTCGGGGGTGCCGGTGTGGAAGTTGGGGTCGCCGAGGCTCTGGGTGTACTTGAGGGACCAGGCCGCCTTGTCGTGGACGGCGGGCACCTCGCGGTACATGTTGAAGACCTCGGCCTCGTCCATGCCCAGGGACTCCACCACGTACTGGTAGGCGTGGGTGTGCAGGGCCTCTTCGAAGGCCTGGCGCAGCAGGTACTGGCGGCACTCGGGGTTGGTGATGTGGCGGTAGACCGCCAGCACCAGGTTGTTGGCCACCAGGGAGTCGGCGGAGGAGAAGAAGCCGAGGTTGCGCTTGATCACCAGGCGCTCGTCTTCCGTCAGGCCGTCTTTGCTCTTCCACAGGGCGATGTCCGCGGACATGTTGATCTCGTTGGGCATCCAGTGGTTGGCGCAGCCGTCCAGGTACTTCTGCCACGCCCATTTGTACTTGAAGGGCACCAGCTGGTTGAGGTCCGCCTGGCAGTTGATCATCTGCTTGTCGTCGACGGAGATGCGCCCGGCGCCCATGGCCACCTGCTCGAGGCCGGTGGCGCCGCCCTCCAGGTCGTCGTAATCCGGCGGCGGCGGCTCGGCCACCGCGCTGCCCTCGGCGATGGGCGTCACCGTGGCGGGCCTGTCATAGGCGGGGGCCGCCGGGGCCGGCCTGGCGGCGGGCGGGGCGCTCGGTTTTCTGGCCTCGGTGGTGGCGGTAGTGTCTTCCCAGTTCAGCATGTGTCGTTGTCTCCCTATCTTGTCCGGGTGGTGATTGGGGCGTGCGCGCGCAAGCGCGCTCCTACTGGCAGGCCTCGCAATCGGGGTCGTCGATGGCGCAGGCCTTGGGGGCCTCGGCGCCGGGGTTCTTCACGGCATTGAGGGTGCCGGTGTTCACGGTGGACTTCTCGGCGCTGGTGGCGCCCAGGCTGCGCAGGTAGTAGGTGGTCTTTAGGCCGCGCTGCCAGGCCAGGGTGTAGAGGTCGTGGAGGCGCTTGCCCGAGGGCTCGGCCATGTAGAGGTTGAGGCTCTGGGCCTGGTCCAGCCATTTCTGGCGCCGCGAGGCGGCCTCCACCAGCCACGCGGGGTCCACCTCGAAGGCGGTGGCGTAGAGGGCCTTGAGCTCCGCCGGCACGCGGTCGACGGCGGCCACGGAGCCGTCGTAGTACTTGAGGTCGTTGACCATCACGTCGTCCCACAGGGCGCGGGCCTTGAGGTCGCGCACCATGTCGGGGTTGACCACCGTGAACTCCCCCGACAGGTTCGATTTGACGAACAGGTTCTGGTAGGTGGGCTCGATGGACTGGCTGACGCCGCAGATGTTGGAGATGGTGGCGGTGGGGGCGATGGCCATGCAGTTGGAGTTGCGCATGCCCACGGTGGTGACCCGGGACCGCAGGGCGTCCCAGTCCAGGTTGGCGGAGTCGTCCACCTCCAGGTGCTCGCCGCGCTCGGCGGCGAGGATCCTCAAGGAGTCCAGGGGCAGGATCCCCTGGCTCCACAGGCTGCCCTCGAAGGTGGAGTAGGTGCCGCGCTCCTCCGCCAGCTCGGTGGAGGCGCCGATGGCGTAGTAGGCCACCGCCTCCATGGAGTGGTCGGCGAATTCCACCGCCTCCTGGCTGGCGTAGGGGATGCGCTGCTTATACAGGGCGTCCTGGAAGCCCATGATGCCGAGGCCCACGGGGCGGTGGCGCAGGTTGGACTGGCGCGCCTGGGGCACCGAGTACCAGTTGATGTCGATGACGTTGTCCAGCATGCGCATGGCGGTGGCTACGGTGCGCTGGAGCTTGGTCATGTCCAGCCCGTTCTCGTCCACGTGGGCCGCCAGGTTCACGGAGCCCAGGTTGCAGACGGCGATCTCCCGGTCGGAGGTGTTGAGGGTGATCTCCGTGCACAGGTTGGAGCTGTGCACCACGCCCACGTGCTGCTGGGGACTCCGGAGGTTGCAGGGGTCCTTGAAGGTGATCCAGGGGTGGCCCGTCTCGTAGAGCAGCCCCAGCATCTTGCGCCACAGGGTCAGGGCCGGCAGCTTCTTGAAGTTGGCGATGTCGCCGCGTTCGGCGGCGGCCTCGTAGGCGGTGTAGCGCTCCTCGAAGGCGCGGCCCGTGAGGTCGTGGAGGTCCGGGCACTCGTCGGGGGAGAACAGGGTCCACTCGCCCTCGGCCATCACCCGTTTCATGAACAGATCGGGGATCCAGTTGGCGGTGTTCATGTCGTGGGTGCGGCGGCGCTCGTCACCGGTGTTCTTGCGCAGCTCCAGGAATTCCTCGATGTCCAGGTGCCAGGTCTCCAGGTAGGCGCATACGGCGCCCTTGCGCTTGCCCCCCTGGTTCACCGCCACCGCGGTGTCGTTGGCCACCTTGAGGAAGGGCACCACGCCCTGGCTCTTGCCGTTGGTGCCCTTGATGTAGGAGCCCATGGCGCGCACCCGGGTCCAGTCGTTGCCCAGCCCGCCGGCGAACTTGGACAGCAGGGCATTGTCCTTGACGGCGCCGAAGATGCCGTCAAGGTGGTCGGGCACCGTGGTGAGGTAGCACGACGAGAGCTGGGGGCGCAGGGTGCCGGCGTTGAACAGGGTGGGCGTGGAGCTCATGAAGTCGAAGGACGACAGCAGGTTGTAGAACTCGATGGCCCGCGCCTCGCGGTCGATCTCGCCCTGGGCCAGGCCCATGGCCACGCGCATGAAGAAGGCCTGGGGCAGCTCGAAGCGCACCTGGTCCTTGTGGATGAAATAGCGGTCGTAGAGGGTCTGGAAGCCGAGGTAGGTGAACTTGAGGTCGCGCCCGGCGTCGATGGCCTGGCCCAGCACCTCGAGATCGAATCTGGCGAGCTCGGGATGGATGAGTTCCAGCTCGATGCCCTTGTGGATGTAGTCGGCGAAGTACTCCGGGTAGCGCTCGGCCATCTGGGTGGCATTGGCGCCGATGACGCCGCCGTAGACGAAGCGCAGGGCCTCGCTGCGCAGCTGATTCAGGAGCAGCCGGGCGGCCACGTAGCTGTAGTTGGGCTCCTTCTCCACCAGGGTGCGGGCGCTCATCACCAGGGCGGTGGCGAGGTCCTTCTCGGTGACGCCGTCGAACAGGTTCTTCACCGTGTCGGTGACGATTTCCGTGGCGGTGACGTTGTCCACCCCCACGCAGGCCTCGGTCACCACCCCCTCCAGCACCGACGGATTGAGGGGGCGGGTGGTGCCGTCCTCCAGGGTGACGTTGATAACCGTCTCCTCGGTCACCGTCGCGGCGGCCCGTTCGCGGGCCCGCTCGGCGCGGTAGATGACGTAGGCGCGGGCCACCTTGTGCTCGCCGCTGCGCATGAGGGCCAGCTCCACCTGGTCCTGGATGTCCTCGATATGCACCGTGCCGCCGCCGGGCAGGCGCCGGGTGACCGCCTCCTCGACGTTCGCCGTGAGGGCCTGCACCTTCTCGTGGATGCGCGAGGATGCGGCGGCGTTGGCGCCCTCCACGGCGAGGAAGGCCTTGGTCATGGCCACGGCGATCTTGGAGGGGTCGAAGCCGGTGATCTTGCCGTTGCGACGGATCACCTTGTGGGCGCCGGGGGCGGTGGCGGCCACCTCGATGGTGTCGGTGTTGGGGACGTGGGTGGCTTCGGGTGCGGCGGTGTTCGACGCGGCAACGGCGGCTTGATCTACGTGCATGGTAGCGGAGGTCCTCCCTTCTCGGATGGTGCGCCCCCGGGGGCGGGGCGGGATGGCCATCGACAGGCGCGATGGACGTTAGCGCATAGTCTAGAACACAAGAGACGGTAGTCAAGAGGCTTATTGACCACAAGATATTGTGTTTGGTGTCGGGGATCCGGTGCGCAGGGGGTGGGCTTCCTGGGGATGGGCCTGTGTACAACCCGCCGAACCCGTTTGGGGTCAGGCGCTTGCGTCGGGAAGGGGGTGGGCGACGGGACTGTGGACAGATCCGCCGCTGATGTTCGACGGCGATGGAACGGGGGCGGATGGGTGTCGGAATGGGGGTGAAGGCACCATGAAATCATGGCCTGAATCCGTACTCAGATTAGAGAATAAGCATATAAGGTATTGATTAATAATGTGGACATGCCGTCATTTGTCATTACACTTCGCACTGTGCATCACGAATGCCAGGGGTCACCAGGGCCGGTCGGCGGTGGTGGGAAACCATCTTCTGCGCGGCGCTGCCCGGCGATTCCCGTTGGTGTCGGCCCATGCCATCCCCGAAGGTGCCCGGTGCCACGGGCCTTACGGGAAACCAAGAAAATTTTTGAGGAGTCGTATCTATGACAAGAACAAGTCTCTTGTCCGCGCTATTTGTCGCGGGACTAGCCGTTGGCCACAGTGCCACCGCGGCGGATGCCAGTGGCCAGATGATTGCCGCCCAGTGCAATGGCTGCCACGGGTTCGAAGGTAAGAGCGTGGGCGACGCCCCATCCCTCCACGGCCGCTCGGCGGCGCTCATGGCCAAGGCCATGATGGATTTCAAGTCCGAGGCGCGCCAGGCCACCATCATGAATCGCATCGCCAAGGGCTACTCCGACGCTGAAATCCAGAACGTCGCCGAGTACTACGCGAATCTCAAGTAAGGAGGAGAGGGACTTATGAGTATCAAGAGAAGACAATTTATCAAGGCGGCGGGCGCCGCCGGTGCCGTCACCGGCCTCTCCCTGTCCGGCCTGCGGTTCGCCAGTGCCGGCAGCGGCAAGCACGTGGTGGTGGTGGGCGGCGGCGCGGGTGGTGCCACCTGTGCCAAGTACATCCGCCACTTCGACTCCAGCGTCAAGGTCACGGTCATCGAGCCCAAGACCGAGTTCGCCACCTGCTTCATGAGCAACTGGGTCATCGGCGGCCTCAAGGAGCAGGACTGGATCACCCATACTTATGGTGACTGGTCCGCCAAGCACGGCATCGACGTCATCCACGACCTGGTGGTGGACATCGACGCCGACAAGCAGACGGTCACCACCAGGGGTGGCAAGACCGTCAGTTACGATCGTCTCGTGGTATCCCCCGGTGTGGACATGAAGTACGACACCATCGATGGCTACAGCGAGGCCGCCAGCCACCTGGTGCCCCATGCCTGGCATGCCGGTCCCCAGACCACGGTATTGAGGAAGCAGCTGGAGGACATGCCCGATGGCGGCCTGTTCGTCATGGCGTCGCCCCCCAATCCCTTCCGTTGTCCCCCCGGCCCGTACGAGCGGGTCAGCCTGGTGGCCAACTACCTCAAGCGGAACAAGCCCAAGTCCAAGATCCTCATCCTCGATGCCAAGGACAAGTTCTCCAAGCAGGGGCTGTTTACGGCGGGCTGGGAAAAGTACTACGGCTACGGTACCGACGACAGCATGATCGAGTGGCGCTCCCGGGCCAACGACGGCACGGTCAAGGCGGTGGATGCCGAGACCCGTACCGCGATGACCACCTTCGACGAGATCAAGGCCGACGTGCTCAACGTCATTCCCGCCCAGACGGCGGGGCATATCGCCCACAAGGCCGGCCTCACGGACGACTCGGGCTGGTGCCCCGTGGACCACATGACGTGGGAATCGAAGATGCACAAGAACGTGCACGTCATCGGCGATGCGGCCATTGCCTCGCCCCTGCCCAAGTCCGGCTACGCCGCCAACTCCGAAGGCAAGGTATGTGCCGCCGCGGTGGTGGCCATGCTGAAGGGCAACGATGCGCCCACCCCCTCCTGGGTCAACACCTGCTACAGCCTGGTGACGCCGAGCCACGGCATCTCGGTGGCCATGGTGTACGACTCCAAGGACGGCTCGGTCTCCAAGGTCAAAGGTTCCGGCGGGCTGACCCCCAAGGGGGGCGACTACACCCTCGAGGCGGTGTACGCCGAGAGCTGGTACCTCAACATCGTCGATGACATGTTCGGCTGATAACCAACAATAAAGAAAGGGGCCACGAGGCCCCCGCTTCATTCGAGGCCCGGGGCAGTGTTCCGGGCCTTTTTTTGTATGCGGTTTGTGCCTACAACAAGGGCAGGGGCTGGGCCGCGAATACGGCCTCGTTGAAGCCGGTCATGGCCACCAGGGTGTCGCGGTCCCTGATGTTGAGCCGTCCGGAGCGGAACTCCAGCAGCCCGTCCTCGCGCAGGGTGCGCAGGGTACGGCTGACGTGGATGGAGGTCAGCCCCAGGGTGTCGGCGAGGTGCTCCTGGGTCAGGGGCACCAGGACCGGGCTGTCCGCCGGGGTCTGGTGGCGCGCCCGTACCCGTACATCCAGCTCCAGCAGCAGGTGGGCGATGCGCTCCCGGGCCGGCCGCCGGCCGATGCTGGTCATGTGCTCGATGGCGAGGTTTTCCTCCCGCCGGCACAGCCAGCCGAACTGGCGCGACAGCTCGGGATAGGCCGTCAGCATGTTGGCCAGGCTGTCCAGGGGAAAGGTACACAGGGTGACGGGCGACAGGGCCTCCGCCGAGTAGGAGATGACACCGCTGTCGTAGGGATGGAAGCCGAGGAAATCTCCGGGCAGCACGAAGCCTATGATCTGGCGTCGCCCGTCCTCGAGGGTCTTGTAACGCATCACCCAGCCCTCGAAGAGGGTGTAGGCGTAGTCCACCTTGGCGCCCTCGCGGAAGATGATGGAACCCGGATACAGGTGAACCTGGCCCTTGCGGATCTCCCGGACATTCACGAGTTGGTCGTGGGACAGCTCACGGAACAGGGCGAGTCGGCGAACCGGACACACCTCGCAGTCCACAGGGTCTTCACGAAAAGTGTGGGGCATGGCGACCTTCCTGGTGTTGTTCCGATCCCGCGACACTGGAGAGGGGCGCGGGGCATATCAACCACATATTGGTTGGGGTTTAGTCCGGCCTCGGAAAGCGTCATACCGGCTTCGCCGCCGGGATTTCACTTATCGATTTTAAAAACAGTACAATATTTAACCTATGTCCACTACCACTATCGGCGCCGGGAATGACCCCGGTCAGGTTAACGGCCTCTTTCTGCAGGCCTTCGACGGGCGTTTCACGGCCGCCCTGCGCTGGGCCCAGTTCGAGGCCCTGTGGGGCCGTCTCCACGCCGATGCCGCGGGTGGCTGGTATGCCTACGCGGTGGGCGAAATGCCGCCGCCGGCACCCCTCGAGGCCGACGATATGGAAACCCTGCTCGGCGAGCTCGAGGCGTTGCTGCGCCGGGAGCACCAGGAAGATTATTGCGGCATCGTGTATGCTGATCATCTTCAGTCGCCGGGTTTTGTTAAGATCTACGACCCCAACAACCTCGGCTCCGTTTGTGGATCCAGTGGAGCCCGCACGCTGCCGGCCTGGATCCTGTCCAAGCTGCCCCCGGTAGAACTTCAGGCCATCACGCCGCCGGCGGGCCGCCGCCGCTGGTGGCGCCGCTTCATCCGCGGCTGACACCACCCGGCCGCATCGCGCATCGTTTTCGGGTCGCCCGCTCAGCGGCATCACGCCGGCGACCGAACCGCATCATGTAAAAAACATAGAGAGTTGAACATTGCGAAATAAAGAGAGCAAAGACACCATCACGTCCCTTTTGCGGGACCGCATCCTGGTCCTCGACGGTGCCATGGGCACCATGATCCAGCGCCATAAACTGGAGGAGGCCGATTATCGCGGCGAGCGTTTCGCCGACTGGCCCACCAACCTCAAGGGCAACAATGACCTCCTGTCCCTGACCCAGCCCGATATCATCCGCGGCATCCATGAGGAATATCTGGCGGCCGGGGCCGACATCATCGAGACCAACAGCTTCAGCGCCACCACCATCGCCATGGCGGACTACGGCATGGAGTCCCTGGCCTACGAGCTCAACGTGGAGTCGGCGCGCCTCGCCCGCCAGGCGGCGGACAAGTACACCACGCCGGACAAGCCGCGCTTCGTCACCGGCGTCCTCGGCCCCACCAACCGCACCGCCAGCATGTCCCGCGACGTGGAGGACCCCGGTGCCCGCAGCACCACCTTCAACGAGCTGGCCGAGGCCTATGCCGAGGCCGCCCGGGGGCTCATCGAGGGCGGCGCCGACCTGCTGCTCATCGAGACCATCTTCGACACCCTGAACGCCAAGGCGGCGGTGTTTGCCTGCGAGCAGGTGTTCGAGGAACTGGACCTGCGCCTGCCGTTGCAGATCTCGGGGACCATCACCGACGCCTCCGGCCGCACCCTCACCGGGCAGACCACCGAGGCCTTCTACAACAGCCTGGCCCACGCCGAACCCCTGTCCATCGGCCTCAACTGCGCCCTCGGCCCCGACAAGCTGCGCCAGTACGTGGAGGAGCTGTCCCGGGTGTCGCGCTTCTTCGTGTCCGCCCATCCCAACGCGGGCCTGCCCAACGAGTTCGGCGAGTACGACATGGACGGCGCGAGCATGGCCAGCCATATCGCCGAGTGGGCGGAACGGGGCTTCCTGAATATCGTGGGCGGCTGCTGCGGCACCACCCCCGAGCACATTCAGGCCATCGCCGAGGCGGTGGCCGGCAAGGCCCCGCGCCAGCTCCCGGAACGCCGCCGGGTATGCCGGCTGTCGGG
>JAABTG010000135.1 GCA_011389995.1 Thiotrichales bacterium | reverse complement strand
CGCCCGGGTATTCATCGAGGACCTCGCGAACCTGCGTAAGGACTATCTGGAGGCCTTCCTGGACCAGGTGGACATTCGCGAGGCCGCCGGCCTCGAAGCCGAGCCCATGCGCCAGGACGTGCGAGAACGCCTCTCCCTCATCATGGCCCGTCTGACGGGGCAGATTGAACTCGACGCCATGTCCCTGGACGAGCTGCGCGCGCAGATTGCGGATGACCCTCAGGACGATGACGTGCAGGATGCCTTCAAGCTGGTGAACGCCAAGCAGGAGCGCAACCTGCACAATCTGGAGCGGGTCCTGGAGATCGGCGACCGCATCGGCATTGAGACCGCCGAGCAGCGCGGTCTGCTGATCCGCGAGCGCGGCGAGGTGGGGCTGGAGATCCTGGAGCGGGACGTCTTCGGCACGCTTTGGGAGGACCAGTTGCAACAGCTCCGCACGAGCATTGCCCGCAATGGGCCGGATGTCCTCTTTCGGCTGGTGCTGTTCATGCTTGTCCTCCTTGTCGCATGGTTGGCCGCGAGATTTGTCCGCTATCCCGTGCGGGCACTGGTAAGCCGGGAGGGGCTGCGCTTCAGCTATCTGCTGCGCGAGGCCCTCGTCTCCATGTCCAGCGTCGTCGTATTCATGGTGGGTTTCGTGGTGGCCCTCGCCACCATGGGGGTGTCCCTGGGCCCGCTGTTCGCGGGCCTCGGCGTGGCGGGCATCCTCGTGGGCCTGGCGGTCCAGGACTCCCTCGGCAACCTGGCCGCCGGAGTGATGATCCTGATCTACCGGCCCTACGATGTCCACGACCATATCAAGGTGGCGGGTGCCGACGGCATCGTCAAGCGGATGAACCTGCTGGCCACTACCGTCGCGACCTTCGACAATCAGCAGCTGGTGGTGCCCAACCGGCGCATCTGGGGCGACACCATCGTCAACTTCACCGCGAGTCACGTACGCCGGGTGGACGTCAAGGTGAACTTCGCCTACGGCGAGGACCCCGACCGAGTCCACGCGGTCCTGATGGACGTCCTCCGACAGCACGAGCACGTGCTGGACAAGCCGGCCCCGGAGGTACATATGGTGGGCATGGAGGCTTCGGCGGTGGTCATGGTGGTCAAGCCCTGGGTCCGCACGGAGCATTACTGGCCCACCCTCTGGGACCTCAACCTGAAGATAAAGAAGCGCCTCGATGCCGAAGGGATCGAGATCCCCTTCCCCCAGCGCGTGGTCACCCTCCTCTCACCCGACGGCGGCCGGCAGTCGGCCGCAGAGAAGGCCGATGACACTTGAAGGAACCGGAGGCTGCATTTGAACCACCTCGACCTTCTCCTCGACTTGCACCGGCATGCCCAACGCCAGGGGCCGGGCGGCGACCATGAAACCCGCCTCGCCATCACCCTGTCGGGTCTCAGGGCTAAAAAAGGCCTGAAGATTGCCGACATCGGCTGCGGGACCGGGGCCTCGGCCCGCATCCTCGCCCGGGAGCTCGACGCCGCGGTAACGGCCGTCGATCTCCTGCCGGAATTCGTCCACGACCTCGAAGCCGCGGCGACAAGGGAGGACCTCGGCGAACGTATGGAGGGCCTCGTGGCGTCCATGGAAGACCTGCCCTTCGAGGAGCAATCCTTCGACGCCATGTGGTCGGAAGGCGCCATCTACAACATGGGTTTCACGAAGGGTATAAGGGCCTGGCGGCGTTTCCTGAAGCCCCACGGCATCCTGGCGGTGTCCGAGCTGACATGGCTGACCCAGGCCAGGCCCGCCGAGCTGGAGCACCATTGGATGCAGGAATACCCCGAGGTGGATACGGCAGCGGCCAAGATGGGCGTGCTGGAGGAAAACGGCTTTTCCCCCGTTGGATACTTCGTCCTTCCCGGACGATGCTGGCTGGACAACTACTACCGCCCGCTGCAGGCCCGCTTCCCCGCGTTCCTGTCCCGCCATGAAGACTCCGAGGCCGCGGCGGCCCTGGTGGCGGCGGAACAAGAGGAGATCGCCCTCTACGAACGCTACGCGGCCTTCGTCAGCTACGGCTTTTACGTCGCCAGAAGAACCGGCGACTGAAGGGCCCCAACGGTACCGCGCCATGGCCAGGGTTGGGGGGTATCCATGGACCATGTCCCCCGGTGGTGATCCCCGGCACCGGGCCGGACGCGCGGCACCACGACAGGCGGGTCTGCGCCCGTGGACGGGGCCGCCGCGGGCACGAGGCGGCGGGGTGCCGGCTCAGGCCTCGAGGAGGCGACCGTGGTCCATCCTCAGGCGGACCCTGCCCAGGGCCGCCAGTTCGCGGCTGTGGGTCACCAGCACGAAGGCCGCCCCCTGCTGGTTCATGCGCCTGAAGAGCTCGAACACCTCGCCTTCGGTCTCTTCGTCGAGGTCGCCGGTGGGCTCGTCGGCCAACACCACCGCCGGCCCGTTGATGAACGAGCGGGCGATGGCGACCCGGCGCTGCTCGCCGCCCGACAGCTGGCCGGGAAAGGCATCGGCCCGCTCCACCATGCCGAGGGCCGACAGCAGTTCCAGGGCGCGCTCGCGGGCATCGGGGGACGGCACGCCGAACACCACCGGCAGCATGACGTTCTCGAGGGCGGTCAGGGTGGGAATGAGGCTGGCGAACTGGTAGACGAAGCCCATGCGCCGGTTGCGCAGCCGGGCCAGCCCCCGATCATCCATGCCCCACAGGTCCACGCCGTCCATCCGCACCGTGCCCGCGGTGGGACGCATGAGCCCGCCCATAAGACTGAGCAGGGTGGTCTTGCCGCTGCCCGAGTGGCCCATGATGGACACGAAGTCGCCGGGGCCCACGTGCAGGCTCGCGTCCTCCACCGCCGTCATGCGCCGCCCGCCCGTCCCGTAATGCTTGCACAAGCCTTCCAGTTCGATCATGGGTCGCCCTCCTCTACTTACGACTGCCGGTGGTGCCGCCTCGTGCCGCTCCCGCCGCCCGCAGGGGCGGCCCTGCAAAACCCTTTGCGCCTTCATCCGGTCCCCGTTTCGCGGCCTCGGCATGGGCCAGGTCACGCCGTGTGAGGCGCCTGCGCGGCGGCCCTGCCCGCCGCCGCGAATGAAGGGCCCGGCGTTTCCCTAAATAGGTGTTCCGAAATCAGCTACACCCTCGCCAGCAGGTGACCGGTGCTCCCTGGAGGGACCGTCAAATTCAGGGATGAATTTGAACGAGCGTACAGGGACGTATTCACAGCGATGTCCCGGAAGGGAGTACCGGTTACCTACGCTCACCTCCGAGCCATACGGTGATCTAAATTTCGGAACACCTATTTAGGGTGAGTCCTGGATGGCGGCGTGGGGCTCCAGCATCACCGCCCCCACGGCCGGGGGCAGGGCCGCGAGCAAGCCGGTGACCGGCGCCGCGAGGACAGACAACAGTGCCAGGGACCACGGCCCGGGTGCACCGTCCATCGCCCCTCCGGCCCATGGTCCCGAGCCTGCCCCCATGGCCGTCAGCGCCAACGCCGCCGCCGCCACCCCCAACAACCCACCGGCCGTGCACAGCGCCGCCATCTCGGCGGCCAGCAGTGCCAGCACCCCGCGCCGAGTGGCGCCCAGGGCCCGCAACAGTCCCAGTTCCCGCTGGCGCTCACGGACCACCATGGTGGACGCGGAACCCACCAGCAACAGGGCGGTGAGCCAGATGGCCGCGGCAATGACACCCAGGCTGCCCACGGACAGGCGCAAGTCGCCGCCGAGGCCGGCCAGCGCCCGGTGGGTCAGCCGCGGCTGCACGTCCGGCACGGTGCTGCGGATGAAGTTGGCGACGCGCTGGGTCTCCACCCCCGGCCGGGTCCTCACCTGGATGCTCGAAAGGGGCCGGGGATCGGCAACGGGCGCGCCGTTCACCTCCAGCCGCGACCACAGCCGCCAGGCCGCCGGCAGGGGCAGGAAGACGCCGTCGTCCAGGTCGCCATTGCCGGCCCGCTGCAGGACGCCGGCCACGGTGAAACCCTCGCCGCCGAGGTCCAACGCCCTGCCCGCCAGATGGGCCCGCCGGTGCCCCACCAGCACCTCACCGGGGCCCAGGGGCGCGGCCAGCGGCGTCTCCAGCCACGGCAGGACCGTCAGGTCCGTGGCCGGGTCGAAGCCCGTCAGCCGCACGCCACCGGGCGCCCAGGACACCGGGGGCAGCCACAGCAGGAGTTGGGGGGAGACGACGGCGACCCCCGGGACCCTTTCGGGCGGGCGTCCGCCATAGCGCGGCACGATGACCTCCACCCGTCCCACCGCGTCGAGCACGTCGTAGGCCAGGAGGGGATAATCGGCGAGGCCATTGCCGGGCACCACGGGCGCCCCCCGGGCCACTACGACGATATCCGCCCCCAGCTTGCCGGCCCCGCGGCTGACGCCGGCGCGGGTGCCTTCGAGGGTGGTGCTGATGACCAACAGGCTGCCCGCGAGCAGGGCCATGGCGGCGCCGATGGCCAGGCTGCGGAACGGGTGCCGGCGCAGGTTGCGCAACGCCATGGTGCCATGGCCCGGCCCGGCCCAGGATGAAGTGCCGGCGGCCGCCACGCCTCAGGCGCCGCCGCGAATGGCGTCGTAGGGCTCGGCCCTCGCCCCGCGCCATGCCGGCAGGGCGGCGGCGGCGGCGGCGGACACGGCCACCGCCGCCGCGCACAGCGCGCCCAGCAGCAGTACCTCCGGGGTCGCGGGCGGCAGGAAGGGGATGGCCCCGCCTCCGCCGCCGCTCGCCCCGAGGTAGTGGCGGGACGCCAGCCAACCGCCGGCCAGACCGAGGATGCTGCCCACCGCCGTCACCATGAGCACCTCGGACAGCAGCAGACCCACCACCTGGCCCCGCGTCGCCCCCATGGCCCGCAGCAGCCCGAACTCGCGCCGGCGCTCGCTGACGGCCAGGGACAGGGTCACCCCCACCACCAGCAGCGTCATCAGCCAGGCGGCGGCGCCCGCGGCCGCGATGCCCCCCACATTGGTCCGCAGGTCGTGGCGCACGGCGGCGGTGAGTTGCGGGATGGCCACCGTCTGGACACCGGGCACGGCGGCGGCGATATGCCCGGCGAGGGCATCGATGTCCGTCCCGTCCCGCGCCTTGACCATGACGGCGGAGATCTGGTCGGCGGCGAGGGCCAGGGGCCGCCCCGAGCGCTCGCCCGACACCCGCACCATGTCGCGAGCGGCGTCCATGGTCATGAAGATGGATTCGTCCAGGAAGCCCATGCCCGTCGGCTGGATGGAGCTGACCATCTTGAACAGCTTGCCGTAGAAGGACATGTAGGTGCCCTCGGTGGCATAGAGGGTGTTGGCGCCCACGATGACAGAGGCGGCACCTGCCTCGGCGCGGCTGTGCAAGTGACGCACCCACGGCGCGAGGGTGAAGTCCACCGCCGGGTCGAAACCCACCAGCTGCACCCGGGGGGTGCTGCAGCACTCCAGTTCCGTGGAGGCCACGAAGACCTGGGGCGCGGCCACCTCCACACCGGCCAGCCCGGCGATGCGCACTGCCAGGTCCCCGGACATGTAGAAGGTGGAAGGCTCCCCGGCGATGAGCAGCCGGCTGGCGGACACCCCCTGGCCGGCGGGCACCACCATGATGTCCGCGCCGAGGCGGCGCGTCCCCGCCTCCAGGGTGCCTTCCACCACGTCGAGGATGGTGGAGGCGGCGAACACCAGCCCGCAGGCGAGGCCCGCCGCCAGCCCCATGGCGGCGGTGCGGAAGCGCCGGCGCTGCATGTTCCTGAAGGCGATCCTCAGTAGCGTCATGACATGATCCCTCCGCCTGCAACCGTACCGCCGCGCCCATCAAGCCGCCCCCCCGAGGCGCCGGCACGCCAGCTCAGAGCGGTGGTCAGGGCGATGTCGCCACCGCCACCAGCTCCCCGCCCGCCATCCGCGCGGGCCGCCTCCCCATGAGACGCCTCACCCCCGGAGGCCGGCCTGGCCTGGGACACACCAGCGGTGTCCCTGCCGGGCAGCGGCTCAGTGGGGGATGGCCTCCATGATGGCGGCCATGATGCGCTCCTCGATCTTCTTGCCCACCGCCCGCGCGTTGGGGTCGTCGAAGTAAGCCAGCAGGTAGGACGGGCGCACCATGATGATGGTCACCTTCTCCGGGTCGTCCTGCATGGAATAGAGGACAACCTTGAAGGGGCACAGGATGGAGTAGTCCATGTCGAGGTTCAGCACCTCCTGGTTGAACAGCAGGGAGCAGAAGTGGACCGCCCGGGCCTCCTGGAAGCCGATGGTGTTCCAGGCGTCCATGCCGAGGATCTCGCGGTTGGTGGCCAGGGCGCCGGCGAGGTCATCCTCGGAGATGATGGAGAACTGCTGGGCCTCCAGGCCGGCCTTGACGTCCTCGAGGAGGGCCGCGTAGTTGTCCTTGATCTCCAGCTTCCAGATGGCGGGATTGCAGTCCTCCGCACTGGCGGCCCCGGGGGTCGACAGCAGCATCGCCGCCGCCAGCACCGCGGCGCAGCCGCCGGTGACCAGGGAGCGGGTCATGTCCGCCACCCGCCTTACCGTCTCTCGAACGTTCATAGCTCTCTCTCCTATCTTGTGGTGGTCGATCGTCGATTGCTTCACTCGCCGGGCGTCCCCTCCCCCGCCCGTCCTCCTGCCGCCTCGGGCCGCCGGCGACGGCCCCGATTGGAACACCATGGGCGGGACCGCCTCACAGGGGGGTGACGCGTCCGTCCAGGCCGCACAGGACGGCGTTCAGGTTGGCCCCCATGGCCTGCTTGTGGCAGGCGTTGCACACGGATACCGGCTCGCCGATGGCGCGGCCGTTGACGACGTCGTAGACCTGCAGGGCGCCGTCCATCTTGTCGGCATCGCCGGGATCGGAGTAGGGCTTGGTGCGCACGGTGATGAGGGCATAGCGGCCATCCGAGGTGGGCAGCATGTCGTGGGACTGACCGCCGATGTTCACGTCCCCCTCAATACCGTTGAGGGCCTGGAGGTCGGGGTCGTTGGCATCGATGACCCATACCCGGTCGCCGCCCGACATGAGGATCTTGGAGCCGTCGGCCGACCATGCGGAGCGGAAGGTGATGCTGGCCCCGAAGGGCCCGCTGCCGTCGCCGAACAACAGCCCCTCTCCCAGCTTCACCAGCCTGCCCTGCTCCAGGGCCTTGGCGTCGAGCATGATCATCAGGTGCTCGCCGGTTATGCGCCCCTGGGGCACGTCGCTGAGGTTCACCACTGCCAGGAACCTGCTGCCCGTGGGATCCGTGGCGCCGTGCAGGAACTTGTAGTTGGCATCCGGCAGGACGCTGTCCAGGAACACGTTGAAGGACTTTTCGAGGTCCTTCTTGTCGATGACCGTGATGTAGGCCTCGTTGGACATGGTCATGGGCATGAAGTAGCCCTCGGTCTGTCCGGAGGCGCAGTAATAGGGCATGGCGTCCGGCTTGGTGCCGGGCTTGGTGGCCCGCGGATCCACGGGCACCGCGATGTCCGTCGTCACCTTGTTGCCGTCGGCGAGGTCCACGGCGCCGTAATGGAGGTTGCCGTCCACGTCGGTGTTGTAGGTGGACCAGTACAGGGTGTCGCCGTCGACGCGCACGTCATGCAGCTTGTACTGGGAGCTGCCGTTGGCGTGTTTCTTCATGGACACCGTGAGCTTGGCCCCGTCCTGCATCAGGGTCTTCACCGCCAGGGGCGCCTCGGTGTTGGCCGGGTCGATGGTGACGGCCACCTCCGCCACGTGACCGCCGTGCCCGGCGACATAGACCTTGCCGGTGTACTTCGATGCCTCTCCCGCGGTCACCGCGCCGGCGATGACCGCCGCGCCCGCCATCAGCGCCGCGCCCGCGGCCACCATCGCCGCCGGCCCATGCCGGCGGCCCCTGAATGTGTCGTGCCAGATGCTTCGTGTCATGACTGTCTCCTCATGCATTGACCAGGCGTCCGTGCCCGCTGCCGACGGCGGCGGGCACGGGCGTCATCTCGCCATCAGGCGGCCGGGGCCGGGGCCGGCACCGGCTTGCCCGCCATCGGCGCCGGGGGCACCGCATAGACCAGGTCATCCGTGTTCTTGGTGAAAATGCCCTTCCAGCTGGTGCCCAGGAACCGCCGCCCGTAGGCGAACGAGAACCACAGCAGGCCGATGAGGAACACGCTGTAGCCGATGGCCCAGGCCTCCATCGTGCCGCCGAGGTTGAAGGCCGCCCATTCCGGAATGGTGATGAAGTCCGTCAGGCCCTCGCCGAAGACCGCGGCATCGATCTCTTCCTTGAACAGGGTGTAGGGGAAATAGCCGATGAAGAAGCCGGGCAGGGCCACCAGGGCGGTGGAGTAACCCAGGCCGAGGCGGGCATAGGTACGGACCTCACAGCCGATCATGAACACCGCCCCCATGGCCAGCAGCGGACCGCCGAGGATGTGTCCCCAGTAGAGGCCGTAGTAGCCGGCATCGCCGGCGGCGTTGGGGATGGTCCCCACCCCGAGCATCCACGAGCCGAGGATAAAGAGGTTGAAGACCACGATGGCGGTCATGAAGCCCTGCAGCGGCAGCATGCCCTTGAACATGGCGTAGGTGGCGCGCGGCACCCCGGAGCGGGTGTAGAACTGCTCCTTGGTGAAGGCCGACTCCGGCGCCATCACCGAGCACTCGGTGCCGAAGCCACACTTGGCGATGCCCCAGCCGAGGATGACCCCGGTGACGATCATCCAGCTCACGTCGAACCAGCCCACCACGCTCACGCTGCCGGCGATGTCGTCGGTGAACAGGGCGAAGTACAGCGGCACCACCAGGAAGGTGACGAGGAATGCCACCAGCACGATGCGCAACGGATCGCGCCAGCGCCGGTACTTCGGGTCGTAGCCCGGCTGGGGCTGGGAGGGATCGTCACAGTGGGCGCAGGCCACCTCGCGGGTCTCCTGGTGGCGGAAATAGCCACCCAGCCCCATGGCCAGGGCGATCTTGAAGGCGAGGAAGGCGAAGGGAATACCCGAGATCAGCACCGCCCACGAGGCGATGCTCATGGCCGGGATGCCGCCGACGAAGTGATGGGTGGTGCAACCGCCCGCGATACGGGTGCCGAAGGAGAACAGCATGCCGCCGATGAAGGCCAGCAGCAGCATCTTCCAGTTGTAGCGCACCCACCCCCGGGACTCCCCCTCCGCCACCGCCACCAGCCGCGCACCGAGGAGGGCACCGATGATGAACCAGTGGATACCCGGCTCGTAGACCCGGGCCACCCAGTCCAGACCGAGGATGTAATGCTCGGTGGTGGCGTACATCTGGGCGAAGCCCGTGGTGACCACGATGAACATGTCGTAGCGGTAGTAGAAGAGGATCTCGGAGATCCCCACCAACAGGCCGCCGAGCCAGAAAGGCCACTGATGCTTCCACAGGTATGGTCCGATCTTCATGTCTTTTCTCCCTCCCTCGCCGGTCCCGGTGCGGCCGGGACAGCGGCGATTTATCCTGGTGAGATGGTCACTCGATCTTCATGGTCACGACGGGACGCGCATCATCCGCGCCCCACTCGTTCATCGAGCCGTCGTAGATGCTGACGTTCCTGTTGCCCAACAACTCGTGGAACACGAACCAGCCCAGACTGGCCTGCCCGCCGGTCTCGCAGTAGACGATGGTGGGACTGGCGGGCGCGATGCCCAGGACCCCGGACACCTGTCTGATCTGCTCGGGCGTGTAGAAGGTGGCCGCCGGGCCCATGGTGTCCACCAGCAGGGTGAAGGGCAGGTTCTTGGCCGTGGGGATATGGCCTTTGGCGTGGGCCGGCACGAATTTCCGGTGGTGGGTGAGGCCCAGGTAGAGGTCCATGGCCCGTACGTCCAGCAGCTGGACCTTGCCGTCGACGGCCTTCTGCACGTCGGCGGTGGCGGCCAGCAGTTCCGGACGCCCCGGCCCCGCTTTGAAGCCACCGCGCCGCGGCCGTGCCCTGCCGTACTCCATCTCCCGGTCCTCCGCCGCCCACTTGGCGGTGCCGCCGTTGAGGATGGCGACGTTGTCATGGCCGAAGTACTTCAGGGTCCAGTACAGTCGCGCCGCCTGGACCATGTCGTGGGGGTACTCGCCGAGCCCGGCGATGACCACGGCGCTGCCCTTGTCGACCCCGGAACGGCTCATCCAGCGCTCGAAGGTCCGATCCCTGGGCAGCTCGCCTATCAGCATGGTGTTGCCTTCCTTGCTGTCGGCCCGCACCTGGTCCCAGGGCATGAAGACCGCGCCGGGGATGTGACCGGAGACGGTGGAGCCGCCGCCGCCGCCGCCGCCGGCACCGCAGGCCTGCATGCCGGCGATGCCGCCACGCGCCTTCTTGATGAAGCTCTCCTGGTCGGCGCGGACATCGAGAATCACCACGTTGGACAGGTTCCTGGCGAGCCAGTCGGTCTCCACCAGGGGGCCGGGCAGGGGTGCCGCCCGGCCGGTCAAGGCCACCAGTAGCCCGGCGACCAGAGCGACCAATGGATAGATGCGCCCCAAGGGCGAAAGCTGCCGGTTCATTGGATCCTCCTCCTTCGATGTCGTTAGGGTCTGTCAGGGATCCGTCGACGACCGGGCCTCGGCCCGGCCGCGCTGCAACACGGCACCTGACGAAATGAAGCCTTGACCGGGCTCAGGGTGGCAATGAAGTGGCGTACCGGACGCCGCCCGGTGCCCATGGGCGGAGCTGCCGGCGAGCCTTGGGCAACACCCTGTTGTGGGGCGCGCCCGCGGTGGGACGACTCGTACGACTCACCATGGCACTTCCTCCTTCGCGCCTGTGGCGCGATGCCGCGGGGTCTCGGGCCCCGCTTTATTTTCAGTGCCGCAGACGCGGCGCGCGCCGAACACCCTCCGGCAGCGATACAGTGGTGGGCCTGCCGGCGGGGTCCTCCCCCGCCCCCCGGGCGACCTCCACGCCATGGGGGTTGGCGGTGACGGTGCAGGGCGCGGCCTGGGCCGCGGCCGGACCGCAGGTCATCCGCAGCAACACATAAGGGCTCTCGCCGGCCCGCCGCCGGGCGGTGTGCAGGAGGGCGAGGGACGGGGCGGGGATGTCCTCCGCCAGGGCCTCCACTAGGGCCGGGTAGACCCGCTCGAAATAGTCGGCATCGGGCTCCACCCGGATCTCCAGCCCCGCCGTCGCGGCGGCATCCAGGGGATATTCCAGGGCCACCGCCTCGTCCGGCCCCAGCCGGCTGTCCGCGCGTTCGTGCCAGCCGGTGTCGGCGTCCCAATCCAGTTGCCAGCCGATGACGTGCTCCAGCACCGGCCGGCCGGGGGCGCTCAACGCGACCGTGATGCGGGGCACCGAGTAGGTGGGCAGGGCATGGCCGGCCCCCACATTGGCCAGCACCACCCTTACCCCCGCGGTGGTACGGACGGCGCGCACGCCCAGGGCCCGGGCCGTCATGGCCGGGTCATGGATGCCCGCGAAGCGGTGGCTGCCCCCGGGCATGTGGCAGGATTGACAGGTCCGCCCCGCCGACGCATGTTCCGAGGCAGCCCATTCGCCATGGGTGTCCTGGAGGGGCTTGCCATTCACCGCCAGACCGTCGGGGCCGAACTGGTGGCAGGGCGCACAGAAGTCGGATTGGCGGAAGAAGGCCGGGGCGGCCACCGCGCCGTGGGGCGTCGCCGCGCGCGGACGGGGACCGAAACGCTGCTGGCCGCGCACGTGACAGGCGGCGCAGTCCACGCCGTGGAGTTGGGCGACGCCCTCGAGGCCCTCCAGCTCCCACTCCAGCTGCTGCCCGGCGGCCGGCACGTGGCAGGCGAAGCAACCCTTGCGTTCGGTGTAGGTGAGGGCATCGAGCTGGCCGAGGAGGCCGGGCGACACGGCGCCCGCATGAAGTGACTGGCGCCATTCCATATGCTGGCGGGGATGACATACGGCACAGGCCCGGGGGGAGAGGTCCCGGGTCAGGGGATGATGGCCCGACGCCTCGCCTTCGACCACCACCGGGCCGGCCCAGTAGGCGTCGGCATCGGCGAAGGGCGGTGACGGGTCCGGTGCACCCCGGGACGCCGCCGCTGCACTCCCTGCTGCCATGAGGATGGCCATCACCGCGCCCCGGATCACGGGTGGCCGACAGGACGGCGCGACACCCTGCCGGTCTGCCTGCCCGCCGCCCTGGCACCGCCCTGGCGCCACCCCGGACACCGCGCCCGAGGGCGTCGGCTCGAATTCCCTGACCACAAGATGTCCATGCATCCCCTCCCTTCCCAACCAGCCCGAAAGGGGGCCGGGATCGGTGTCGCGCCAGAGGCGCGGCTTAATCGGTGATGATGACTCTAGTGTCTAGATATGAAGAACTCCTTAAAGTCAATAGATTTGTGTCTAAAAATTGTGCGGCGAGTCTGGGACGCGGCCGGCGTGAAATCCCCGATGCCGGCGCAGCGGACCACTGCGGGCGGCGGCTGAGCACCCGGTGACGGTCTCCATGAGCGCACCCGCCCCGGGCTCGCGGTGCTGCCACCCTGCAGGCCGCCAGAGCCGTGGGCGTGGCGACGTCGGCCCACGCCGGCCCGGCGGCCCGGCGGCCCGTTCCCGTTACTGGTGAGGCAGCAGGCCCTGGGGCTCCGGACCCAACCGGGTCTTCAGGAAGCGGGTGAAGCGGGCCCAGGACTCGGTGTCGGCCTGCTCGTCGTAGCGCTCGATGCCGAACACGGTAAAGGCGTGGCGGGCACCGCCGTAGGTGATCATCTCGTGGGGGACGCCGGCGG